>CAZDTP010000044.1:25733-33864 GCA_964508365.1 uncultured archaeon | reverse complement strand
AATTAAATATTCGCCCTTGGTATTGGCCTAGAGGTGGGATGCCCGAAAGAACGCAACCATTTACATGGATTGTTAAGGAAAAAATGGCAGCAAGCTGGTGGCCTGATCCGCCGGTTTTTGAAAGGTACAAAAAAGAAGGAATCTCAGTTATAATCAATTGTTCGGAATTTGATAACAGAAAAGATATCCCCAATATATTTAATTATTATCATATAAATGTTCCAGATTACGGATTACCTACAGAAAATCAAATCGAAACCTTCTTAGCCATCTGTGATAAACATGGGTTAAACAATGAATCAATTGTGGTTCATTGTGTTGCAGGTTGTGGAAGAACTGGACAATTTTTAGTCGCATGGGGTGCAAAGAATGGTTATATCCCCAAGTCAATGGATCCCGTAAAATGGATAAGAAAATACAGACCATGCAGTCTTGAGACCAAAGAACAAATGATTTTTGCTCGAAAAATGGCAAAAAAGTATTAAATGATCCGATAATGTAAAGTATTTATTGTACAAATTTTATTAGTTTAGTAAATTTGCGTTGCAATAAATACAATTTCAATAAAATTAGATTAACAATTCTAACCGATAAGTACTCTCATGAACAAGTCTGATTATAAATACATGATTTTAGATAATGTGCTTGTCTATAATATTAATCTACCTCCAGAATTCCAGGGCAATGGGTTAGATGATCATCTTAATAAATTTGATGAGAATAATGTTAAAATTATTGCTGGATTTAATAAGAACTTCTTGGAGCATTTTTTAATGGTTACAAAAGGGAAATCTCAGAGCGATGTAGCCGACCTCTTAAAGAAGATGGAGAAAGTCGCTTATATGGTTGGTCCTATCGGGAATCTTAGCTATTTAGGAAGCGATCAAATAGATTACATACTTACTAAAATAGAATCGTTCAAAATAGATGAAATCAACGAAGAAAGAATAAGTGTTATCGCGGACGATCGATTAAGAGAACAATTTGGTGGAACAGGAAGTTATAACGCCTCTGAAGCTTTGGAAAATCAATTAGCAAGCGCTGCGTTTTATTTAATGAACATGGGTTATTCTAGAGAAGAAATTCAAGAGAAATTTAATAAAGTTAGGCAAGATCCTACAAAATTGGAGACATTGTTCAACATTCAACAGAGAGAGATTTATAACTTGCCATCCGAAATACAGAATTCACCTCCAACATCTACTCAAAGTCCTCAAGAATCTTCGATAGACCAAAGTCATGATTTAGACGCATCAATTGCACAACATATACAAACAATTCACCAAGATATTACTGAAGAAAAATTGCAGAAAGTTAATTTAATTCTCGAAGAAATTAAAGCTCATGTTAAAGAGAGTCTATCTGAACTTCAAGAGAAAGTATTTAGACAAATGCACCCCGATAGGTTAACTCGTGTGCTTAAAATACTTAAAACAACAAAAAGAAAATCGAAAAGAATGGAATTGTATATTGAATGGTTTACCGATAGTTTATTACTTTCAAAAATTGAGTTAAAAGTAGAGCATTGGCAAGTTTCATCATCTGCAGACCACTCCAGTGCTGGAGTTTACACAGCAGGAATAGATTTTTCAAGATACGATAATATTATACGAGATTTTTCAGATGCTAAATTAACTAAAGTTGTTAACATTTGTAGACGCATATTACAAAATCCATCCAAGAAAGCCATTCAAAAACTTGGCCAAGATCTTATAGGCGAAACTGGATTTGACGAACACCTTTACTTTACTGATTAGATTTACATTATTTAAGTATTAACTTATTTTAAAAACCGTTTTACCTCTTATAATAGTTTCCACTACCTGTATCTCTTTAATTTCATTTTTCGGAACTTTTAATGGATTACGATTTAGTATTACAAAATCAGCAAGTTTTCCTACTTCTATACTTCCCTTAATATTTTCTTCAAAAGCAGCATAGGCGGCGTTAATAGTATATGATTTCAGAGCCTCCTCTACAGACAGGCATTCCTCAATTATTAATCCATTTCGATTAATAAGTGCATGTAAACCAAGTAAAGGGTTAGGGTCCTCAATCGGACAATCAGAACCTGAAGCTAGAACTACCCCGGCATCTATAATAGATTTAAATGGGTAAGTGTACTTCAGACGTTCTTTTCCTAATCTTTTTTCTAACCAGGTATACTCTGAATTTAAAAATGGCGGTTGACAGGATGCAATTATTCCATATTTCTTCATATCTTGTATTACATCCTGTGTTAACATGGAAGCGTGTTCAATTCTATGTCTATGGTTTTCTCTAGGAAATTCTTCTAAAAGTCGTATATATAAATCAACTACAATCCGATTTCCTTTATCTCCAATTGCGTGAATACCAATCTGAAAGCCATTGTTATGAGCAATTTTCATTTTTTCATAGATATCATCTTCATCAACAACACAAAAACCACACATATCTGGGGCATCAGAAAATGGTTCATGCATACAGGCTGTTTTTGCTCCAAATGTACCATCTAAAAATAGTTTTAAACAATTAATTTTAAATTTACTTTCTTTAGTATAATCATCTAGCGGAGGTTTTTTTAATCGTACTAATTTCTTTGGTTTATCGGTATTAATTAAAGCATACCAATTTTGAGGTATAATATCGAGCAGACTTTTATATATGGACATTTCAACTGCGGCAGCTCCACCAAACTCCCCCTTTGTATCAGTGCTAAGGACACCATGAAGGGAGGTTAGCCCCTTTTCAGCTAAAATCGAAAAAGCTTGCTCTGCAGCACCTTTGATTTCTTTGGGTCCCGGAAATGAAATTTTTGATAAGATTAAATCCAATGCTTTTTCAGATATTATCCCCGTTAAATCCCCTTTATCATTTTTGCGTATTTCTCCTCCTTCTGGTGCAATACTATCATATGTGATACCTGCTAATTCTAATGCTTTAGTATTGGCTATCCCAATATGTCCATCATAACGCATAATGAAAATGGGTTTATCAGAACAAGCATCATCTAAATCCCACTTAGTTGGTAAAATAGGGTTATCAAAATTTTCTTCCTTTAAATTAAAACCTATCAGTATTTCATCTTCTCCCTTAGTCTCGGAAGCATTTTTAAGTACTTGTTTTAAGTCTTCAAGACTATTTACATTAGTTAAATCAGGATTCATTAAGTAAAAAGCAAAAATTATGGGGTGAAGATGGCAATCAATAAATCCAGGTAGTAAAGTGCTTCCATTTAGATTAACTAAAGTATAATCATTTTCCATACTATTTTTAACATGTTCTAAACTTCCCACAGAATTGATTTTTTCTCCAATTACACCTACTGCTTCAACTACTGGGTGCTTATCATTTAAGGTTATAATAGAGCCCCCAAAAAAGATTTTGTTTTCAACATTTCTTTCAATCATTAAAATTACCTAATTTTTTCTTATTTTAATTAAAATTTACCTAAATACAATTTAAAACTTTCTCTACATATTAACACCTTTAATCCAAATGATGTTTTAGATTTAACTTTTATAAGAAAAGTTTAAAAAATTTAGATTAATTCTAAGGATTAATACTAAAAATGAAATATTTCTGATAGTTTAAATTGGCGAATAGAATATGGTAAAGAAATCTGACTTAAAGAAACTCAATTCCATCATGCAAGAAGGGAATGAATTTAAAAACCTTAAAGAATACAATAAAGCTGTCGAAAAGTATTTAGAAGCTCTAAAATTCGTTGAAGAAACAGTTAAAGAACCAGAAGAGCGCGAAGATGAAACAACAAACATTAAATCCCAAATAGATCAAATATATTCTGTAGAAATCATTGATATCACTGACGAGGCAAGAAATTTCATCGTAAATAAAGATTTTGATTCAGCTTTCACTACATTCGACGAAGCAGCGAGAATTGCTGACAAGATAGTAGATGAAGATATGAAAAATTATGAAATTAAAGAGATTAGTTATCTAATAAATAAAACAAAGATCGAAGAATCTCTCTTTCAAGCCATCTTAGTGAAGAATAAGCAGGAGTTAGATAAAGCCATAAGCATGCTATACGACACGCTAAACGCTGCGAAAGATTTTTACATGGAAGATCTAGAAGATCAAATGATTAAAAAAATTGAAGATACTATTAATCAAGCTTATTCATTAAAAGTTTCCAGTTTAATTGAAACTGCTGACCAATATAAAGAAAATGATAAACTTGATAAGGCTCTTGAAGAATTCCAGACTGCTTTGGAACTAGTGGATAAGTATTTTGATTCTGATTTAAAAAACACAGATAAAAAGAATTTAATACATTTAATTAATCATTTATACTCCGAGAAAATAAATGCAATCATGGAAGACGGTAAAAAACTATTTGAAGAAAACACTTTTGAGAACGCTGCTGAAAAATTCGAAGAGGCTATAAGTATCTCTAAAAATATGTACGACACAGACTACAAGAAATCAGAAATACAAAGAATTAATTCAATGGCATCAATAGTGCTAAATCCTATCTATTTGGAGAAAATTAAACCCATCTTTAATAAAGGAAGAGAATTAATTATAAAAGATAACTTTGAAGAAGATATAGTTGTAGTGAATGAGGCGTTAGATTTATTTGACATATCCCTAGAATTGGCAAATCAAATGGCAGATTCAAATGAGAAAAGCGAAAAATTAAGTGAAATAACTAATTCTATTATTAATACTTGCAAAATTCGAATCAAATTTATTAAAGAAAAATCTATTCAAAAAATTGGGCAACGAGATTACGAAAAAGCTATTAATGATCTATATGCAGCAATTAGTGTAGCAAAAAGATTACCCATCTCTGACGAAATTAACGAAGACTTAGAAGATTTAAAAAATACAGTCAACAAAGTGTATTTGGCTCAGATAGATGAAGTCGTTATCGAGGGAAATGATAAATTAGCGAGCAAAAATTACGACGAAGCTATTAAGAGCTTTAACAGAGCATTAGAAATGACCAATAAAATGTACCTAACTCAAGAAATGGAAGAAGAAATTAATAGAATAAAAGGGTTGGTGTATCAAGCAGAATTAAAAGACTTAGTAGATCGTGGGGATTTATCTGAAGAACTCCAGAAATTTGAAAAGGAGTTAGATAAATTAAATAAAAAAATGGATTATGCAAAAACAATAGATGACCCTACTCGTAAATTCCAAGAGATGGAGGAGATCAAAAAATCTATTGACGAGGTATTTTATTCCAAAATTAAACTATTAGTAGAGCAGGGCGTTCAATTAGCTGATAGCAAAAGCTTTAAAGAATCGTTTGAAAAATTCGAAAATGCTATTGCAATTAATGAATCAATTAAAAGTCCAGAATTTAAAAACCGAATTGCTATAAACTATGAGTACAAATTGAAGTTGATAGATAAAGCGAAATTAGAAATTGAAAGGAAGGCTTATGATACAGCAATCCAAGACTGTAATAAAACGATAGAATTAGACAGTACACATATCGACGCATATTATTATATCGGGATCGCAAATAATGAGAAAAAAGAATATAACAATGCGATTGAGTACTTCAAAAAAGCAATCGATCTCAAATCAGATCACGCAAAAGCTTGGAACCACATGGGTTTTAGTTACGAAAAATTAGATCAATTTGATAAAGCAATAGATTCTTATAAAATTGCTGTTGGATTTGAATCCACTTATACTTTAGCCCATTATAATTTGGCAAACGCTTATAAACACGAGAAACAATATAATATAGCAATTGAATCCTATAAAAAAGTAACAGAAATAGACCCCAATCATGCACTCGCTTGGTTTTTTATGGGTTACGCTTATTTAGATAAGAACGATTACTATTCAGCACTTCAAAACCTCGAGAAAGCAATTGATATTAACCCGGATCTCGGAAAAGAGATTAATCTTTTTATTGATAACATTAAAAAGTCAATAGAAAAGCTTCAAAAAGGTTTATTAGAGAAGTTCAATAATAAATAATGCTTTTTACCATATAATAATTATTCACAGTATGTAAAAAAAGCTTTAATAAACACTAATTTAACGATTAAGTAGTTTATTAAATAAAAAGATTAAAAAAAAAAACTAAAAGCTCATTGCTTTCAGAAACTTTGGCCATAGCGTCATTTTAGAAAGAACCGGTATTGTAGCGAAAAGCCTTTCTCCTACCCATCTGTCGTTGTCAGTATTATGAGTTGATAAATCTTGGTTAATATGTGCTTCGTAAACATATTCTCTCACGGTTTTATTAGTATTTAATAAGTTTGTATAAGAATCCCATAATGTCTTGGTTGAAGAACTCTCATTATAGAAGAGATATTCACAGGCATTGCCATTTCTAAAATATGTGAATAAGACTCGGGCAACTTCGTCGTCATATTTCTTTAATTCAGCTCTTGGAAAATTCGAATCATTTGCAAGTAAAGATTTTAATAACTTCGCTGCAATATCAGCACTAGCCAATCCACATAAGATTCCTTCGTAAAAAAAAGCAGTAACTAATCCTGCTGCTTCTCCTAACACGATAACGCGATCTTTTGAAAAGGAATGTATTGGATGTTTCGAAATACCTCCACTTATAGTTGGAATAGATTCGTCCCATGTTATGCCTTTCAAAAAAGGTTGAATTTTTTGATAGTTCTTGAGGATTCTAAATAACTTATCCTTAAGCTCTGCGGGATTTTCTTTATTCCCTAAGAATCCTGCTGCAATTCTTCCTTTTCCAACATTAAAGAAAAAAGGACCGTTCTGGCTAATATTAGGATTTAAATGAAACATGTATTGGAAACTGAAATTTTCTTTTAGAAGGGATTCATCAGCGAGAATATTAGTATAAATTCCCATAAACGAATCGGGAGTTTCAAAACCAAGAGATTTTTGCAATGGAAAACCCCGAGAGCCTGTAGCTAGAACCAGAAGTTTAGTAGAAAAAGATTCTCCTTTGTTATTAATAACTTCAATATAATCTGAATGTCTAACTACATTAGAAACATTTTGATTGAAAAGTGTAGTTCCCCCTTGATCTCTAAATTTATCGATGATTTTTTGAATCAATATTTCAGTATGAGAAATTTTTCCTAATGGTGCTCCAAACTCCTTTGAGTTTAAAAGTCCATCGTATTTTTCACTTTTATAATTTAATTGAAGAAATGGTCTCGGAAAAATTGAGTCATCGTTCCAGAACACATCATCAACAAAAGGTTTATTATGTTCAGCAAATATATTAGTTCGCACAGGTATTTCTCGATCGTAATCTTGTGATTCGACAAGAAGCGTTTTTGCGAACTTTGAAGCTTTATGAGCAAACGAAGCTCCAGAAATTCCTGCACCAATAACAATAAAATCATACATAAAGTTCCAAAATCATTAACCATAAAAAAAGGTTATTTTATTTTTCCGAATCTTAGAAGTCTGGTTAAAGGATAGAATGAGAAAAAAACTATATAATGTTTTGAATCGTTTTTGTTATTTTTTCTAAGTTCACTTCTGCCATCCCGAGAGGGACCGAAGACTCGTATAACACTACAATCAATAACGGATCTAACTTCCAGGGAATATCTATTATGCTCGAAAATACTTTTTGATTGTTCTCTAAACTATAAAATGTTAGGGAGTATTCATTGGCTACAATATGCCTAATTTCTAATTCTTTTAGAGAGGACAATAAGATATCATGCGGTAAGGATGAAAAAATTATCTTTCCATTTATAGAAAATAATGCTGCTCCTAGAATTTCGTTTTCAAGGGTTAATCTTTTAATGAGATCGATTATCTTTTTATATAATGGCTGATTTGAAGTTAATTCATCTTCCCCTTTTATAATGGAATCAATTTTAGAATCGAAATCGCTATTGTGGATTTCCTCGTAATCTTCAACAATGTTTAAAGAAAGGAATTCTTTAAATATTTGAATGATGCTAGCTAATCTAGAGTTAATATACAAAATATTAGCGCTTGTATCTGCTAACATAGCGTAAATATGCTCACCTTCTACTTTAAAAACTATTCTAAAACCACCCATTTCAAGAATTTCGGGTGTTTCTTTAGAAATAACGCTTTCAGAAAAGGAAAAAATAGCCGAGAAAAAAGGTGTTATCAGATTTGGTTCGATATTCTTAAAATCTTCTGTAATATTTCTGCTGTATAGACAAGCTCCCCCCTT
>CAZDTP010000044.1:0-25633 GCA_964508365.1 uncultured archaeon | reverse complement strand
CGATATTCTTAAAATCTTCTGTAATATTTCTGCTGTATAGACAAGCTCCCCCCTTAGTCAAAATAAAAAGTGAGTGTAACTTCATCTTTTACTACAATCAAAAATAGTTATAGAAAGATTATAGAAATTTACGCTTTTAAGTATTTTTAAATGATGAACGAGTTAAAATAATAAAAAATTTTTATAAAGTGACATCGATTTATAGTATTTAATATTTGTTGTTTAAATCTTAGGGGATAAAATGGAGGAAACAAACGAATTAATCCAAAAAACAAAGAAGTATAATTTCTTTCAAATTGATTTTCTTAAGGCCTGGATGATTATACTCGTTGTTCTTGACCATTCTAGGTCATACATGGGTCCCGAATTGAGAAAAGTTATGGGGTTTGAATTATGGGAGCGAATAGCTATACCGGTTTTTTTAATAATAATGGGTTTTAATATTGGCAATTCATTTGCGAGAAAAAACGCATATACTCTAAGGGAGTTGTATTCGTGGAATTATTTTAAGAATAAATTATGGCGATATATATTTCCTTTTTTAATTTACTATGCGTATTCATTAATATACGGATTCATAATTTATGGAGAAAGCTTTACTCAACTTATAAGCGAGAATTGGATTTTAGATCATATCTTTCTAGGGCTTTCGCCTTTTGGAGGTCCAGGAATGTGGTTCATACCGATTATATTCCAAGCTATATTGATTATGCCCCTTTTGTATAGGACCTTTATTTGGAAACCTAAATTGACTGTTGTTCTATGCTTTATGATTGAGATTATAATCCATCTCGCTGCGTTTCTGTATGTTGGCGAAATTACTTCTTATGAGGATTTAATGGTTGAATTATATTTCCGATATTCCATATTCTTATATCTCTCTGCAATAGGATTAGGTTTGTGGTTTTCTATGGATCATGATATATTCAGTAAAAAAAATATCTTTATATGGATATTATTTCCCATAAGTTTACTATATCTTATACAATATCAGTTCTTTGACTATCGAGTAGCAATAGATGGGGCTTATTTAGTAAGGGGAGATTATAACTATCTTGTTTTCCCTTACTCTGCGGTTATAGTTTTATTAACCTTGAAGATTTTACCGGATAATTCTAAAAAAAGAATCGCTAAAGTATTTAAATATATAGGAAAATCATCTTTTCATATTTTCCTTGTCCAGAATCTCTATTTTGCTATCAGTGAAACTAGGTATAACTTTTGGGTTGAAGCTCCACTTATTATGAATATTTTTGGTTATTCTTCAAATGAAATTATTGTTAATTTATTGTTACTAATTATGAATTGGGTAATAACGATATCTATCGGCGTTCTCTGGTGGTTTATCGAAACAAGACTGAGAGAATTAAAAAATAAAGAAACACATTAATATCTATATCACTTTTCACCCTTTTTTTCATAATCGTGATCTTTAAATAGAAGTTTAAATGATCCCTATTAAGAAAGTTGTGTGATCGTGTGGAACTATCTCACTTCTTTAAAATAAACGAAAACACTTAGAAAATGACTGAAGACGACCTGAATAGAATTAGGCTAAAAAAGGCAGAAATGCTGTTAAAATCTCAATCCATGCCAACAGAAATTGTTAAAATTCATACGGCGGAAGAATTTACTAAACTGAAAGCAGAATTCCCCGACAAGATTTTAATCATAGATTTCTGGGCAGTATGGTGTTCACCCTGTATGATGTTCGCTCCAGTATTCGAAAGGATTCAAAAGGAGCTCTTCCAAGAATTTATCTTTGTTAAAGTAAATGTTGACGAAGTTGGTTCTATTGCCCAAACTTATAGGATCACTGGAATTCCTACAACGCTTTTCATTAGGGACGATAAAGTGATTCACAAAATTGTTGGTGCGGTGAACGAAGAGTATATAAGGAAAGTATTAGAGAAGTTGAAATCGTTTACTTAATTTTTTTATTTTTAATTTTTTAAATTTGTAGAATCCTACTAATTAAATTGGTGGAAACCCTTGGAAAGTATTACAGAACAACTAAAAGGTATGGTTAAAGAGAAGAAAGTTTTCAAAAGCGGGAAGTTGTTTAAATGCATATTAGGATTAAATGTTATTGAAACAAATGTCTTTTCTTATTTGTTGAAACACGATAAAGTGTCTACTATGAAATTAACGGAAGTATTTAAAAAAGATCGTAGTTCAATCCAAAGAGCACTTCAAGTTTTAAACGATCTTGATATCGTAGAAAAGAGATCAATGTCTTTGAAAGACTTTAATGAAAAAGAAGAAAAAGAAGAAAAAAATATACGCGGATATCTGTACGTATATGGTGCTAAAGATTTAGAAATAATCAGGAGCCAATTACGCGATTTACTTGATAGATGGTATAAATCTATGGTAAATTATATTGAAAATTTAGACAGTATTTTTGATTGTTACGAAAAAGATGGTGAAACCTGTTAAACTGTGTTTTGTAAAATATCTACTACCCATATAGTCTAGTGTAATATTCCCTTACAAATTAAGTTCTGAATTAATTTAGAAAAAAAGAAAAAAGAAGTTAGAATGGTAAAATTATTAATGTAACACCCAATAGTATGCCAAGCAATATAGCAACGATAATATAGAGTATAAAAGCAAGGATGGTTACCACTATTGCTCCAAAGAATCCTGTATTATGTCTTGCACTAATTAACAACCACGCCGCAATTAAAACTATTACCCATGCTACCCAACCATTTAGGAACAAAAATGTTAGGGCATAAATAACCGTTATTACGAAAGAAGTTAAAAATACTGATCCAAACTCCGTATTCCTTGCATTACTGAAGAAACTCAATGCGATTTTAAGAAAAATCGCCATGACTATAAGAAAGATCAAGTATAAGAGAAGAAACCACATGATATCTTCAAGCGTGCCAAAGGTTTGAGCCCAATCTTCGTTAAAGATGTCAAATAACATAATAGAACCTCATTTTAATAAAACATTTCTTGAAATATTTATTTATTACTATTTAATCATAAAATTTTAATCTTTTTAATTATAACTATCAAAGACGAGCTTAACTATTTCAATTTCTTGACTCGCTTAGCTATTTTGTTCTTAATACTTTCGTATGATGGTGGGGGTCCGGTTCTAATTTCCTTCCCATCGATAAAAAGGGCATCAGCAATACCCCATTCTGAAAATACCTCTCTATTAAATGTATCTATTTCTGTAAAAACTACGTTATCTCCGAATTCTAAGGCTGCTCTTTTGGCTCTTTCAAATACGATGTTCTGGGAAGGACACCATCCGTTTAAGAAGGCTGTTACTGATACTTTTCCAGGAATTTTCTTGGGTTTTTTTTTCTGTTTTATCCACTTAGGCGCGATAGCATCTTCAGAAAAAGGTTTCCACAGTAAAACTGCCATACCCTTTTTATCCACTTTTTCATATCCTTGTTTTTTGAACCAAGAAGCTTTCATCCAAAAAGGTATAGAGACACCCCATGCTACTATTCCTTTAGCTCCTCTAAGAAAAACATCTTCTTCAGCAGCTTTTATCAATTTTTTACCTATTCCTTTTTTCTGAAAGTTTCCAACGCCTTCATCGTAACCGTGCACCCATATACAATTTATATAGTATAAATCTTCTCCTTCTGCAAAAGAATACTCGATAGGAATGTATTGTATCATTCCTACTACCTCTTCTTTTTTATTTAAGGCCAATTTCACTCCAAGACCTTTATTTTTCATCTTATTGTACCAACTCTCTTTATGGTCACCAGCTTCTTTCATTTCGTCGCTCCAATCTTCTAAACACATAAAATAAAGATCGTTGTATTTTTCTTCTAAATCTATAATCTGCAATTTTTCCTTACCATTTAAATTTCAAATAGAATAACTAATGAATAAATAGGTAATTAATAATAAAAAGACAATAGATCTCGAATTAAATATTACATCCAAGAGGCTACTTTGGGAATTTGTGCTAATATATCTACAAGTTCGTCGTATTCGATACATTTAATTCTAGGATCAACCGTATTTGGTTCAATTCCTCGCGCTAATAGATCAGGTAACAGTGCAAATACCGATATTGAGAGATTTAACAATTTATCTAATAAGTATGGTATTGTACCATTTTGTGATGTTCCGATTACCCCATCGTGAATTAGAACGATTGCAATACTAACATTGTTTTCAATCTGTTCACTTAGAATACCTAACAAGTTATCTAGATACATCTGTTTTCTAGTGCTGAATCCGTATAGATATACAATATCTTTCTCATTTTCCATAATTATCACCTCAATACATTAATACCTATACATTAGATCTGCTTCTAAGATAAATTTTGAAATTTCTCGCATACTTGCCACTTTTACATTGTCAATTTCTATTAAATCAGAATGGCTAATGCCCGCAATTTCTAAAGCAGAGTTTAGAGCGTAAACTTTTAAATCAGAAAGTTCTAGTAATCTAAAAATATTTGAAGAGGCGTCCCTATTGACCTTTTCTGGATTAAAATTCTTGGATAAAAAGTAGACTGAATCACCCATAAAGATTACCTTGCACTCATCAAGATCTCCTACTGCCATAATCCCCGCACCCATGCGGATCGCTTCTACAGCAGAATTCTTACCAATGGGAGAATCCTCGCATAAAATTACTACTGATTTAACCATCATTTCATCCTCCTGGACCAAAAACTATTACTCTATCTGATTCTGCCATCCATTCTGATAATCCACCTAAACCTACTTGAGCAGTTCTTTTGATTAACTCGTTAGGTTTTAAACCTGTAAAATTCATCCATGTGCTACAAGCAGATAGATTAATATCATTCTCGTTGACAAAATTTTCGAGCCGCTTAGGTAAATCTCTCATTGATGAACTAATATTAATTTCCCGCTTTGCACTATACACACCACTTCCATAAAAAAAAATACCCAATACTGTATGACCCTTCTTTAGGATTGCTTGTCCTAAGTTAAGCATCGTGTCTAGTGCTTCGAATTTATAAGGCTCAGCACATACGACAAATGTAAAAACAACCATATTTACAACATAAAAGTTATATTAGTCTATTTATGAAATTGTGTAAATTATTTATTTTCTATCAATTCAATTTATAACTTAGAATCTCTAATTGTATCGAAAAATAATTCTCTTAAGATAGATTAATCAGAAAAACATAAAAATATTCAAATATCTTATTTGAATATCAGAATTACCAACTGAAAAACTATAGTGAGTTTTTAATAATCATTTTATTCTTCTGGTTTTTTAGTCAATATATTTCGAAAATAGGTTTGTACACATAGAAGTGAATTAAATGAATGATGCAATTGAAAAAGCAAAAAAAATAGCAGAAAAGTTGCTGAATAGAGTTTCTGATATAGATTTGATCTTACTCTATGGAGGATTAGCTTTAGGAAGAGAGCATCTTCACTCTGATTATGATATGATCGCTATAATTGATAATAAAGAAGTGAAATGGGAGTTTGTCTTAGATAAGCAACCAATCTGTTTATGGTCTATGACTTGGAAGGATATTGAGGAAGTAACCACAGGAAAAGATGGAAAACATTGGAGTATAGGAGTAGGTTCTTTAGCTAAAGCTGTGATAGTATACTATAGGGATGAGATTAATTTAAATAAATTTAACAATCTGAAGGAGAGAGTATCTGAAGGTGGAACAAACGCACTCAAACAAGCTATAGCTAATTTTGACTCTTTTTATGGGCAACTTTGGAGATTAGAAAAGTATATAGAAGAAAGTAGTGTATTAGAATTGACATTCCTTAAATGGCAAATTATCATAGATTTAAACTGCACCCTTTCAGCTCTTAATAAGAATTATTTTCTGAATAATTGGGGAAAACAGTTTCAGGAAATCATTAATTTTGATATTTTACCTGTTGAGTATGTTTCTAGAGCCAAAAAATTCTTAAAATCTGAACCTAAAAAGGCGCTTAAAATCGCTTCAGAGCTAGTTGAAGATGTTAGAACTCTATTGAAAGAAAGGTTAAGATCAGGAAAGAAAGAAGTAAATACTCATAAAATTGCATCTGGATGGTCAGGAGTGATAGAATATCTCAATAAGAGTAAATCGGCTGAAGAAAAAAACAATTTATTTGCAGGTTTGTATGCTGCGTGTGATAATGCTGAATATTACCTTTGGGCTTTTCAATTACTACAAAATGAAACATGGAAAAGAAATAGTTTTTACTCTGTACAAGAAGGTCTTTCCAGATTACCAGAAGAAATCGCATTTCATATTACACATTTATTGCAATCTCAAGATCTAACAGAACTTAAGCACTCTACAGTGCAATTAGCTAACCATTTGGAAGAGGAATTATTATCCCGAGGTGCAACATTACCAATTGCAAAATCACTCGATGATAGTGAGAAATTTATACGAGTAAAAACTCTCTGAAGATTCCTTAATCGCCTTTTGTGACAATTAAATTTACGGGATTTAAAGGACTGCGTGGCTTAGGAGCAAAAATTAGTAATTTTAAATAACTAGTATTTGTTAAAGCTTGTATTAAGAATATTAAAAAAAAATATTAATTCGGTTAGTCGTAGAACTGAAAAAAAAAGAAAAGTTTAATCTCTTAAGTTAGTATGATTTTCACCAATCAATCGGTCTTTGAAAATCAATAGTAGTGCTAACAAAGCAGCGGCAAGCAACGCGCCCATCAGATAATCAAGCGTATTCGTTCGAATAATCTGTGTTGGAATATCGATCGTTACAATGGTTAAAGCGGCAACTAATGCAAGCCACCATCCATTCTCCTTACGCTCTGCCATCAGAGGAATAGAACCAAAAAGCATAAGAACGGCAATCCAGTTGACCTCACCAGATAGAGTTAAGATCCACCATTCCAATCCATCAAATAGAGGCGCTGCTGCTCGTGTGAGCAACATTCTTTGTGCTGCAATACCTATAACGAATGCGTGTGTAGTTAGCATCCCTATAAATGTGTAAGTAATGATGTTCACTATTTTTTCACCAAAACTATCGTATTTATGTAATACAAATACACTCCAGAATCCCAGCAATCCAACGAATGAGATTATCATAGGAATTGGGAAACCTCCCACGAAACTTATATAAGGGAGAAACATAAACATTCCACTAACAGATGGAACTGCATAAGCAGTTAATTCCACCTTCATAGTCCATTCCTTACCTTTATAGATTGATGGAATAATAGCTAATAGAACTATTCCAGCTACATATCCTATAGCTCGCCATAAAGGATAAAATAATGAAAATAAAGTAATTCCACTGCTAAATTGGGGTTGAGTTACAACTATTATAAGAAGTTCGTTTAAAACACCTTCCAGAGAGATTTGCACTAGAATAGGCGCTACTAGGAGCATGAAGAGCCCAACTCCAACTGCTATTATACATTTAATCAATTGAGTCATATTCACTTATTTACCACCAAACAGTATGTTTTTATGAGTTAATTTTTGTTTATTATTTACATTAATGAAGTAAATAAAGATATTACTTTACTAGTAAAGTGAAAATATTTTTGCTAAAAAAAAAGGTAATTATTACATTATTATTTGAAACAGGGCAGATATGAGTGTAAAAAAAAGAATCCCATTTAATCAAAATATTTAACTATTTCATCCAATGGTTTTCTGGGTCTCGGTTCTGGAATATTACCCGCAGGATATCCTAATGGAAGAACGGTTAATAAAAAGTCTTTTTCATTTAATCCCAAAATTTCTTTTACATTATCTCGATTTACATTTCCTATGAAACAGGTACCAATTCCATAAGTCCATGCTGCCAAAGCTAATTGTAAAGAAAGAAAACTCAAATCGTGTACATACCAATTTGGTTGTGCTTCAACATCACCGATTAGAGCAACTAACACTGGAGCTTCTGCTGCAAATGTCCCAGTAATACATTCTTTAGCTATTTGTGAAATAAGATTGCTGTTTCTGATGACATAAAACTTCCAGGGTTGACGATTTACTGCACTCCAACACCATCGAGCTGCATCAAGAATTTTAGTGAGAATTTCATCCTCTATGGGTCGGGAATCATAGCTTCTTATGCTTCTTCTTTCCTTTAATAATCTTATATCTTTATCTTCACTCATAATAATACCTAATTAGAGTAGAATAAAAATTTTTAATATTTTTTATCTAATTTTTATAATTGATTATTTTCTTATCAATACTCCGATTTTTCCCCCAATTTTTTGCCTTGAGTTGCCTTCCGCGACATCAAACACATTCTCGTCAATAAGATCGTAGATTGAATGTTTTAACGTAATTAAAGGTATTTTTTGAATTTCATTTATATCAATTAACTCATCGATCGTAATAGATTCTCCAGGGGATATAATTGATTTGATAAATTTCTTGATTTCAGCTAAATCTGTTGTAACGGTTAAGAGATCCCGGTCGCTTTCTTTCATTACAGACACCTTCGATACGCTTATTTCTGACATCAAAAATTTGACCTGTTCTTCAAGTAGTTTAACTCTACCTTTTAACTCTGAAATCACATCTTTACTTGTCTTTTTCGGTGTGGATTTTTGCCCATAATATTTTTGTATTAATTGATTAAGTTGTAGTTCTTCAAGACCAGCGTTTTGTATTTTAGAAATTTTATCTGGTTTCTTATCTTTTTTGTTAAGTTTGATACCAATTTCCTTTGCTAATTTATCCAGTAAGGAAACGGTTAGATCGCTCAAATTCGCCATAACAATTCATCCATTGAGATTTGGTGGTAGCAATATGATCTGGGTTTAGGGAGTTATTATTTTAAATCAAATCTCATATATAACTTTTTAATTTCGATTTAAAAACTTTAGTTCATAAATTAATAAAATTGTAAAGATTTTGATTAAAATCTATTTCAATTATGTTCTTATAATCAAATTTAACAAGATTTATTATTAATGGTTGTTACTTCAAAGGTGAAGAGTACAGATATAGTAATGTACTCTATATGTTTCAAAGGTTTTTTCGATGGTTAAAGGAACAGTAAAATGGTTTGATAGCCGCAAAGGCTATGGATTTATAACTCGAGAAGATGGTTCTGGTGATATTTTCGTTCACTTCTCTGCGATCCAAGGAGAAGACGCTGATTTTAAAATCATCTACGAAGGAGATATTGTGGAATTTGAAGTTACTGATGGCCAAAAAGGCCCTCAAGCAACAAATTTAACTGTTGTAGAAAAAGGACCACGCCAGAGTTTTAGATCAGAAAGTCGTTATTAAAAATTAATTTAGTAATTAATTTGGAACGCAAAAAAGAGAAAGAAGTATACAAGGAAACATCAGAAAAATAGAAACGCATAAAATGCCTATGAGAGGAGATTTTTACTTTTTATTAGTTTTGATTTTTCCCCTTTTTTTTATTATTTTTTCTATAAAAAAGATTGCTAGAGTCAAACAGCAATAAATCAAAATTATAATTATAATGTAAAATTATATATGACTAAATTTCTATTATTGAAAGTGAAATGGTAATCCTTTTCGAATCCTTTGGTAATTTTACTACGGGACAAACCACATATATGGCACTTGTCTCAAGAAAGTCCAGAGGTACCATTACTTTAACAGAAAAAGAATTTTTGTTTAAATCTGAAAAAGATAAAATAACATTCCACTTGAGAGTTCGCGATATTCAAAATTTCGCAATAAATACTAGATTTCAGCTTCCAACCATTGAACTAGTAAGCGTTCTAGGAATATTATACACATTTTATCCTCATAAAAAAGAAAAAAGTTCATTTGCGACCTCTAAGAAAGCTACTGAAGATCTTTTTAGGGAGCTGACGAGATCAACATTCAAAAAAGAGAGTCCGATATTATTTGAAACAACTGGCAGCTTTAGAGATTACGATTTAAATGATGGAGAGGAGGTGTCAGATTCTCAAAGGGGTATTATTTTTTTAAACGAAGATTTTTTATCTTTTAAACCGTTTACTGTAAAAACACTTTATCAGATACCAATTCGGAATATTCTTAAAATTTTAATCTATACTTCAAACATCGGACCAGCAGTAAACATTCACACAAAAGAGGGTAAGTCTTATACTTTGATGGCACTCAAAAAACAATTAAGGATGTATGCTAAAGACAAGTCAAAAACAGTAAAAGTTTACGAACTCTTAAACCAAGCAAAATTATACAAAGCATCTGAGCAAATCCGTCTGGAAAAGGAAGAGCAGGAAAAAATAGAACGAATAAAGTCGATGATGGAAGTTTCTAATCGTTTAAGACTTGACATGATCAGAGTTGCTTTAGAGATGGACGAAAAATTATTCACTCAAAAGGTTTTCCAATGGGCTAAACAATTTAACTTCTTAATCGATGGAGATTATTTGATTATTAATCAGGATACTGCTAAGGAATTTATCGAAGACTTATCAATAGGAGCGAATATCTTATCGAGAAAGGGATTAAAAATGAAATGTCGCTTTTGTGAGAACCTTATGGAATATGGTCTTAAAATTTGCCCCTTTTGTGGCAATGAAACCAATTATTCATAAATTGTAAGATATTAAAGACTTTTTATTCTCTAACAGTATTTTTTCTTCATTATTATATAATTTGATTTCTCGTCTATAAACAATTTTTTTTCATGGATGAATAAACTATATATTTCAATCTAACGTAAGTTTTATTTAGTTTTAGAATTACAATTCTGTAAAAAGCACGAGGTATACGAATAAATGATGTATAATAATCTAGATAACTTACCGCAAGAATACGAGGAGGAACTAAGCCAATTAGAAACACAGATTTCAGAATTATTTGCACTTCTGGATAAAAGTGAAATTCAAATAAATCTGTTAAAAGATGAAAATTTCCAGCTTAAAGCTCAAATCCAGAAATTGCAACAACAAACAAAACCAGTTCAATATGAAAGCCCCCAAGTCGAGACAATTAAAGTGCCAAAAGATATTGTTGCTACTGATTCTCCTTCTGATATAAATATCAGACAAAATAAAAGAAAATGTCCGAATTGT
Organism: uncultured archaeon; assembly: GCA_964508365.1. GTDB lineage: Archaea > Asgardarchaeota > Lokiarchaeia > Sigyniarchaeales > SOKP01 > SOKP01. The sequence continues at coordinate 14,654 of CAZDTP010000044.1, read as the reverse complement.
GGAGCAACGGGTTTTTCCATTAAAGAAGTAGACGATAAAACTCGTATTATTACTTACATCCCAAGAAGAATTTACATGAAAAAGAAAGTTTGCACTAAGTGCAGGTTTGAGTTTTAAATCATTCTAATTTGAAATTTTATTCTTCCACCAATCAGGGTTAGGTATTGAAAGAAATCGATCTTTATCAAACACAATTATTTCGTTTTCAGTTAAAATAAATGCAATACCACCCAAGAAAGGAACCCAATCTTGATCAGGAGGCAATCCAAACCACCCATATCTTAACGCGATTAGAAAGATGTCGTGAGTGATGTGAATATCTATTCCGCTTTCTTGAGCATTGGTGATTCCTTTCCAGATGATGTCTGCCGCATTTTGACTGTATGATTGAAATGGGGTTATTTTATCAGGAGAATAGAACCCAACAGCCCAACGGTACACAAATTCAATGGGAGATTCATTTTTAAAAACATTTAAAAAGAACTTTGGAGCTGTTCCCGCATGAAATAGCGGCGTTATTGCTCCTTTTACGGTTCCTTTTCCTCCAACAACTTCAAATCCCGTTAAAATATCTTCTGCTGTCTCTTGACAACGATGTACAACACTATGATACAATCTAATTGTTCTTGAAGTAGGCAACCTTTGACCAAAAATATTAGCGATCTGATGACCTTGAGGCGTCAATTTTAACTCGTGCATCTTTTCAGATTCTGTAGGATTATTTCGATGGGAATGTCGCAGAAGCAGAATTATTTTAGAACTTTCAGGGAATTCGCTAACGGCTTTTATAATATTACGTGCCTGTAAGGTCCAATCGGCATTTTTCCAAATGTGTATTCCATTCATCCTATAAAATTAAAGGTTCCAACGCTAAAAAAGTTAATTTTATAAAAATTTAAAGTCAAAAGTAAATTCTCACATTTTACATATTATTATTAAAGATTAAAACGTAACATCAGGAAACTCAATCCGAACTTGAACATTTAAATGAATATTTCATCAATCTTGCGAAAAATTTAGGTATTACGGCTCCCTATAATAGCGCAATATACGAACTTTGTAAATCTCAATTCCAAAAAAAGCCTTATAAACAATTAGAAGCAAGAAAAGTCATGGAGATTATCCCGTAAAAATTAAATTAAAAAGAAACTAAGAAGGCTAAGTGAAAAAAAAAAAATAAAATAAATTTTGCTTAATCTGTATTACCCATGATTTTATTCCACATTTTGGAGGACAGGATTACCAACCCTGCCAAAAGGCTAACAACTGGACCCATGATGAACATGGAGAAATTAAGCCCCGCACCTGCAAAGAACATGGAATAGATGGCTAAAGGAAAACCCGCCGAAATTGCTAAGAATACTCCAGCCAATCCAATAATTCGCACTAAATCTTTCTTTTTGGCTATGAAAAGCCCTATTGCTGTATATCCAAAAAGAAAGGATGCAATCATATTCGTAGGCATAGTGAGCATATACATCCATGCTTCACCATAATCAGGTAATCTATTTACCATTCTGGTAGTTGCCGCAATTCCGTTTATGAAATTCAGAATGAATGCCATACCAACGACCAAACCAAGCAATGCTTTACTCCAAGATTCTTGCCCTCTGCTTTTTACTAGATAGAAGTATACCAATAAATTAGGGAAAAAAATCAGAAACCAAGGACCTGGTACCGCTGCTTTACTTTCCATAGCAGGAATATTTGGCCAAAAGCTGGCAAAAAGGGCTATAACTACGGCGATTACACCGACGGAATAAGCCCACTCCTTTTTCTGGAAAAAGCCCACACCCGCTACTAACCATAATATCCCTCCCAGAATACCGACACACGCAAAAGCCGGTATCATAAAGGGAGCTACAAGTCTGCACTCTCGGGCGGCGTCGGTTTCGGCAACCAAAATCTTTCCTAAATAGAGAGGGATAAATAAATAGGAAAGAAATACACCTCCTGCACCCAAAATGATAGAGACTAATCCCATAAATCCACCATTTTTTGATCTAATTTTTGTTTCTTCAGTCATTTTTGTTATCAAATCCGTTTAATCTTTTAATCTTCCACTTAATTTTTTGTTTAAAGTTTTTTATTTAAAATTAGTACAATTTAATAATATAAAAGTATTCACAAAAATAGAATTTTAATTTCTAAATTTGTGAATATGATATTAAATAAGATAAAGTGATATAGGTTAAAATTCTTATGGGAATATCCATTTTGGATATAAGTAATCTTACAGAATTAATATTTACTGCAATTCTTATTGTACTATTACTCAGCTTATTCATTTTAGTGAGTTATAAGAAACTGAGGAAAACTTTCATTGTATTGCTATTTATTTTAATTGTAGCGTCGACGCATCTGCTTGTTTTGTGTGATGGCATTTTTAGAGCAACGATAGAACTTTCTTTCGGTTACAGTTTTCATGTTGGACTATTTTTAGGTTTACCTGCCTTATTACTCCTAACGATGGGAACACTCTTAGTTTTGTTTAACGAGAAAAAATATGTATTACTTCATGGGTATTTTGCGGGATCTTCTTGGATTCTTACGCTCATAAATGTAATCCTTTTAATTACTCTAACTCCTCAGATGATACTAGACTACTCAGGATTAACTCACTCAATCCACATAATATTCGGAGGATTTGGGTTGGTAACGGGCTTCACAAGTATGTTATTTGGAATTGCTGCTCAGCGACACATTGCTAAATTAACGGGATACATAACCCTAGTTTGTTGGTGGGGGGCTTTCTTTTTAAGTTTGTATATCCCGAATGTATGAAATTAAGTTAGCAAATCATTTAGAAATCTAAAGGGCCTATTTCCGACCTATTCCGAATAAATGCCCTTTATATACAAAAACTTCAGCTTCTTTGGCACCTGTTTTAAGTAATTCATCCTTAAACTCTTCTTCGGAATAGAATTCTATATCGGTGTAAATATTTTTGACCCATTTAGTAAAAATATTAAAAAATGCGTGATCAATGTCAGGTACTTTCGTATAGCTGTGAATAATTACAACTCCATTCTCTTTAACAATTCTAAATGCATCTTCCAGAATTACCTCTTTAGATACATCCTCAAAATTAGTGTTTCTGAAGTGATAAGGTATAATCACGGCATCAAAAAAATTGTCAGATTCTCTGATGGTTTTGTTGAATAAAGAAGTATTTTGAATGTTATCCAGTCCCAATTTAGATACATTTTCAAAAGCCTCTTTATTTGATAAAATAAATAAATTTTTAGTTATTTTAGAAAAAAGGTTTATAGATTTGACATTAATAAAATTACTAAACCATATGTAAAGCATGGTTCCAAACTTCTTTCCTTCTAAATCCGCGAGTACTTTTTCTTCAACTACTTCTTTTATGATCTCTGGTAGAGATTGATTCTGCTCAGCTTCGATTAATCCAAATTTTATAACATGTTTTAGGATTGTGTTAATAAGAATTTCGGTGTACTGAGTTGCTTCAACTGATTCAACTTTATCTTTTTTATCGTAATTGAACTTAACTAATCCTTTCTTTTCCAAATTGTCTAAACTATAGTAGAGGCTTGAACTTGAAAATTTTTTGTTTGTTTGGAGAAAATCCTGAAATTTTTTCGCCCCCGCTGGAATATCGTTAAATTTAGTTGATTTCACAACCTTTTTTTTTTCCATAGTTAAAAATTGCGAAATTTCGTTATATAAAATATGTCTAACAACCGGTTTTGTGTGTTTTAATAATAATTGTAGCATTACCATATCTACAATAGAAAGGTTGACAATATCCTTAATTGAAAAGCTATCCATATGTGGATTTTTTACATTTTGAACAGGCATAATCGTTTAATTTTCAAGATTAATATTTCCTTTCTTTAATCAATATTAATTCATTTTAATTATTAAATTTTATTCTTGGAATTCATTATTTCCAAAATTTTAGTAGCACCAAAATTCTCTGGAACAACGATCCAAGATTTATGTTAAATCATCTTAGAAGCCTTATCACTATAAATTCTGACGGATTTTACTTATAAAAATAATAATATAGAAAGAAAAAAAGAAAAAAAATCATACGAATTTTAATTTGTTCGAACATCTTTAGCTTTAATTAGGTTATCTAATATTCTTCTTAAATAATCTTCAAACGCATATATTTCTTCTTCAGTGAGCGTTCCGTAAAACACTTCAGTCATTCTTTAAACATTATCGTTTTTCAAAAGTAAAAATCTTTTTTTTTATCGTCTCCTAATAAACTTTAATATGCCTAAAAATTTTCCTCTGAATCATAAAGGATTCCATCCATTTGGGGATTTAATTGGTTTAAAATTTAGTAAACTCGAAAAAGGATATTCTCAATGCACTTTAGAGGTAGTTGATAAATTGTTAAATCCTCACAAAGTAGTTCATGGAGGGGTGTTATACTCGACGGCAGATACAGGTATGGGGGCAGCAGCTTATACTGATTTAGGTAAAAACGAACTTTGCGTAACAGTTGAAATTAAAATTAATTACTTTAAAGCTATAAAGGCTGAGAAGAAGAAAGGTAAGAAAACTTTAAATTATAGAAATTCTTGGTTATTTATTTAAAGTTTCGTCATTTCTGTGCTGATTTCCCATAATCGTTTAGCATACTCTTCGTTATAAGATTCTTTAGAAGAAGGTTTTTCCTTCTTTTTAGCGAAATATTTTCCCGTAATTCCCTCTACTTCAGGTGAAGAGGCTAAGAAAATTGAAGTTTCAGCACCAATTTCTGGGCTTTTAAGGAATTTATTTGCGAATCCGTTTCTGGTTGAAGATCGTTCTCGACCTAATTTAGTATTAATAAGCCCAGGATGGACGACATTTACGGTTACACGAGAACCTTCCAATTTTCTACTGAGCTCATAGGACACCAGAGTCAAGGCTAATTTTGAAGATCCGTACAATCTGAAAAAACGTCCTTTCTTGTTTTTTTTTTCTAGATCCTCAAAATCTATCTTCCCCATTCTATGTGCTGCTGAACCTACATTGATGATGCGACTTGGTGCTGATTTTTTCAATATATCGAGTAACAAATTAGTCAGCAGAAAAGGTGCAAGATGGTTAACGGCAAAATTCATTTCAAACCCATCTTCAGATAGAAGTTTTTTTGATAACATAACTCCAGCGTTATTTATCAGAACATGGAGATTTTGATATTTACTTTTGAATTCCGATACAAAATCGCGAATTTCTTTCTGAGATGACAAATCGCATATAAGCAAATCCACATTATTATTTCCGGTAAGATCAATTATTACCCTTTGCGCTTCTTCTCCACGCGCTCTATTACGACACAGCATTATAATTGTAGCATTCATTTTTGCTAAACCAATAGCTGTAGCCTTACCAATGCCGGAGTTCGCGCCGGTTATTATGCATATCTTCCCTTCCATACTCATAATTTATATCCTCAATTCATTTTTGACAATTATCCTAATATTTGATAGACTTTCAAATAATGTAAAAGTTATCAATTTTTTACCGATATCTAATAAATCGAAGTCTTATTTTTAAACGAAAAAAAAAGGGAAAAAAAAAGATTCTGAAGTTCACTCATCGAGTTAAGGAGCAATTGCAGAATATGAGGACACTTGTTTCTGAAGCATCTTGAAAGCATTAGAGGAAGTCGAAAAGGTTTTTGCATTGTATTTTTCAACCAAATCTATGAGTTCTTCGTCAAAAATCCTTACAAAAATTTCTATATTAGGATAGCGTAAATTTAGTTTGGATGTCAGATAAAGCGATTCATCAAACTCCGAATCTCGTTTCCAGCAAATAAATGCTTGAGTGACTTCCTCCAATTTTACATGAGCTTTCAAATCACTTAAAAAACATGCGAACTCATTTATGATATGTAATTGATCGTTTACTTTAAACTCGATGCCATCGTGCTCATCATCAAAAAGGAACACTTCCCGATCGGGTTGTAAAGAGATATCATAAGCAATTCGATGAGTCAAACTATCTCGTCCGATTACGATAGCTTTACCTTTTTTTTCTTTGATCCACTCTCGGATACCATCCATTGCCCATTTTGAGGTGGAAAAAGGAATTGCGTTTAACGGAGGTTGTTTGAGATACTCTTGCACATGATCCTCAAACGCACGCACAAAAATTGGGCATTCCTGGTTGACTTTGCGAATTTTTTCAGTACAAATGATCGCTATTCTTGCATCATCAACACAAATGAAGACTTCTTTTGCTCGCTTTACACTAGCAAACGCAAGGTTGGTTGTCTCTGTAGGGTCCCCAACTACCACGGGATAACCCGAATTGATTAAATCTTCTACTAATTCTTCATTATCCTCGATTATACAATACGGTTCCTTATTAACGATACAAAATTCTATAATTCTCTCTGATAAATGATGGTGTCCAATAATTACTGTATGATTGCGTTTATGTTTTGCGAGAATTCTACTTGTAATGAGGGGATTATATTTTTCTAATAGTTCTCCCATAATAAACCCAAACACGATCACTTCCAATAGAATTGGCAAGATTAGAGAATAAAAATTAGCAAAATCTCCTGCATTCAAGGGGGAACGTACAGTTAAGGAATATAAAACTAATTCGCCAAAGCTCGAGCCTGATTCTGTAATAAGAAAGAAAAGAAACCCTGCAAACCAAAATAGGAAAAGAAATATGAATTGCAATTTGTATTGTTTTAGTTTAAGCTCAAAATTAATAAATGAGTTTATAATATTCATAAAAATAGATAAATCACTAAAATATAAAAATGAAATTATGATTTAACTACTACTGAATAAAACTAATTTTAAAGCCAGAAGGAGGATTAACCTAACCCTTAATTCAAAATGGATTAAATAAAACCATTGAGGAAAATAGAAATTTACTTGAATCCTTAAAATTCATATGGTTATGTAATATTCACCATATTCAAGTGTTTGTTTAAAGGTGAAAAATCACGAATATAATAGAAGAACCTTCAAGAAAAACTCCCATCATGGCAGAAACTGATGTTTTAATCGTAGGGGGAGGACCAGCTGGACTTTCTGCTTCTATTGCTGCTGCTAGAGAAGGAGTAAACACAATGCTTATTGAACGTTATGGTTATTTCGGAGGAGTTATAACACAAGCGATGATCGGAACCCTTGCTTGGTATCGATACGCGAAAACAGTTGATGCTGGTGGAATTGGTTTAGAATTCGAAAAATTAGCAAAAGATATGAATGGAAGCATCAATGTATTCGGAAACATAAAGAATAAAGAAATGATAAAAACAATAGAAAAGGAGGGATTAATGGTTAATGGGGAACCAACGTATGAAATCTTGGATACTGAAATGTTTAAATATATAGCAGATAAGCTCGTACAAGATGCAAATATTACACCTATACTCCATTGCTCGGCTGTTGATGTGATGATGGAAGATCATACAATTAAAGGAGTTATAACGGAAAGTAAATCGGGGAGACACGCGATTTTAGCAAAAAGAGTGATAGATGCCACTGGAGATGCTGACATAGCATATCATTCAGGTGTACCTTTTCGTAAAAGTCCAAAGAACGAATTAATGGAAGTAACGGTTAATTACGGTTGCAGTGGAGTTAACATTGGTAAATTTCTTATGTATATATACCTAAATCCGGGTAGTATAGGAGATTGGGGTGATACTTCTGGAAAGGAAGAAAGTTCTTTTAGCACATATTTGGTTGAACCGTTCAACAAAGCCAAAGAAGCTGGTGAGATACCAAAAGATGTCAATATAGAAAGTTTTTGGACCAATTATACAGACGCGGGAGAAATTACATCTTTCAATGGGATTCACATGACAGATATAGACCCTACAGATGTATGGGACCTCACTAAAGCAGAAATCGAAGGTAGAAAGCGAGTTATGTGGGCAATTAAAGCATTAAAAAAATACACTCCCGGTTTTAAAAAAGCAAGACTTAGAACGATCGGAGCATCATTGGGTACTAGAGAATCGAGAAAAATTATGGGTGAATATGAGATCACCGAACACGATGTAAGAAATGAGGGGCGTTTCGAAGATTCCATTGGGATATGTCCTGAGTTCATAGACGGTTATGGCATCGCAATCATGCCTACTACAGGAAGATATTTTCAAGTCCCTTATGGCATTATCGTTCCTCAGAAGGTAGAAAACCTACTCGTGGTAGGTCGTTGTGTAGCAGGTGATAAAATATCTCACGCAGCAACCCGACAGATGTGTTGTTGTACAGTTACCGGTCAAGGAGCAGGAGTTGCTGCCGCTATTTCTTACAAAGATAATATTTCTTGTAGACAGGTTAATCTTTCTAAGGTTCAAACAAGCCTTAAGAAACAGGGAGTTAGAATTGAATAGGTTATGATTTTAATTTCCATTGATTTAGATTTCACAATAAACTCTAAAATCATACTAAAAATATTTAAAATCATATTTTTATACTATGAGTATCTCAATATAATTATCTGTTTTTTACTTAATTGTCTAAGAAGTTGACTATTTATAATTTTTCGGTTATTACAAGTAATGGCTTTCCTTATTATAACTTGGATGTAAAAGAAGCCCCAAAAGGCATCAAATTATATTTACGATTTTTTGATTTTTCGAAAGAAGAACTAAAACCTCTATCCGATTTTGAAGTATCAAATTCTTTTGAATTAAACGCGGGGCTAGTTTCAGCATTATTTAAATTCGCACGAGCGATGTCTAAGAATATTCACATACTCGAATTTAATTCTGACGAATCATCAGATATTAAAAAGGATAAAACCAAATTCTTTGGAGAGGTTTTAATTACATGTCAAACTGAGTCGTATCTATTTCATAAATCGGTTTACGCAAAAATTAAGCTGATTTACGATTCGCTCATTACATATAAAATCCCTCTAGAGTCTGCTATCGAGATGTTACCTGTACAAGAAGAAAAAATTTATAATATTTTAACTGACTTTGAAGCTAAAGCCCGAATTAGTGAACATAAGACTCAACTAAAACAATTAGGGAGCGACTTTTTAAAAGAGATAAGAAATTACGGCTTGAGGGACATTTGTATTACATCGTTCGACCTTTCACCAATAATGAACCTCGGGAAAAAGTATTCCTTTAATGATATCCACGAGATTTTAAGAAATATTGGTAATATTCCAGAAATTCCACCTTTAAATTGGGTTTATCGTCAATCTACTCACGCTGGTGAGCAAATATGGGTCTACATCTATAAATCGGATGTAGGTCCAACAATTGATGGTTTATTTGAACCTTATCTTTATTTGCTTTTTTGCGATCTTAACTCCTACCTTGGAGAATTACCCGAAGTTCTTGGAAATAAAATTAATAGGATTTTAAGCTAAATGGTAATATCCTGAAATGAAATCAATAAAATAACTAAACCATATTCTCTGATATGTTTTTTAAAAACTTAGAAATAGGATATATTTCAATTTCTCCATTGTTTAAGTAGCTTTCAAAATTAGTTTTTAATTGCGATTTGAATTCCAAATCAGATTGAGCAATGATTCTGCTAAATGGATAATTCTGAATTTTTCCTTTTTTATCGTATATTAAGAATTAAGAAGAAAGTAAAAAAATCCTTGAATGTCTGAAAGATAACGATTACCGCATAACAAAAACCATCTTTCAATGAACTTGGGCATGCACTATAATACGATTACTAAATATCTTAATAAATTTAAGGAATTTAACATAGTTTTCAAGAAGAAGGTAGCTAAGAGAATGCTTTACTTTTTAAATGAGGACTTAACTGACACTCTAAATCTTAATATTTAACAATAAACATTTTTTCAGTCTTTGCTTGAACTACGAAAATCAAATAAAAAAAAATACAATTAAATAAGATTTTTGAATTTAACCTCTTTGTTTCATATAGCAATATATCCCTAGGATTAATAAGATTGCTACGAGAATAGTATCGACTATTGTGCTCGTAAGGGCTATAACAGGTAAAGATATCATCGTTAATTCAAAAAAATTAATGATTGTAACCATTAATAACCACATTAAGGCTAACTCGAAAAATAGTTTTATTTCTTCCCATTCCTTTTTAAAATAAGCTAAAAGAGAAGCCAAGCCAAGAATTAAAAGAGTTCCTCCAAATAACCTAAAATAAATAGGATCATTAAATGGCCACTGAGTTAAATCGTAAATAAAAATATCGGGAATCACCAAGTAGAGAAAGGCAAAAATAAAACCTGCGAGCGCGTATAAAAGCAAGGAAATTTTGGTAAGTTTCTGAATTTCAGTCATATATCATACCTTATTGTTTAATTTTGATTAATTTATATTAGATTTCAGTCATCAATAAATTTACTAAACTGCAGAATTATTCGGATTTTATAAAGATTTCTTGTTATTAATCTTTAAACTAAGTATTAAATTATGATCATTAAACTTATTTAAAAATAATTTTGTTAAAATATATCTAACCTTATGTAAATACAAAATTAAGAGATTTTTTTATTCAAGATTTTCTAGGGTTTATTCTTTTACATTAAAATTAAAGTGTAAATCATAGTATATCCTAGAATAAGGAAAAAGTGCATCGTCGCAAAAATAGATCCATTTTTGAGTAAGCGGTTGTAATCAAGATTCACGACGTTGTTTTTTTTTGCCAACGTGAGGGTAAGAAGATCACACGCTGAACCTTGCGGTAAAAAATTACCAGCCATATTAACTCCGCCTATGAAAGCAATGATGATCGGATTTGGAAAGAATCCTTTTCCTATGATAGCAGAAAAAATCGGGAGAAGGATAATGGTAACAGGTGTCCCAGCAAGAAACGCAGACAAGAGAGTTGAAAGACATAAAGTAATCAATACGGCTAGAAAAATGTTATCATTTACCACACTAACAATTACAGTAGAGATTAAATCCGAAAATCCAAAAAATGATAAAGAATTCGAAAGGATGAATAAAACCGCAAAGATAATGATGATTTTCCACGAAATTTCGCTCTTTAGATCAGAAAAATTAATTTTTTTTGAATGAATAAGCAGAAAAATTGCCGCAACCACGAGCGCAACAAGCGCGGGTTCAAATCCTAAAATCATTAACGCAAAGGAGGCTATAATTACGATAATTGTTGTTAAAAAATAAAATTTATTTTCTATGACCATTCCAGGGTCGAGCATTGATAAGAGGATATTTTTATTTTCTTCCGTTGGCTGTTCCTCCTTCCTTATTATAAACCAATCCATCAAAAATATGGTGAGAATTAGCGATACCAGATATAAAATACCCATATTGGCTATATACTCCCCAAAACCCCATCCAAATTCCTTGCCGATTATCAAATTTTTTAAACTTGAAACAGGCGTGAGAATTGCGCCAATGTTTATTGTTATGGTCATCCCCATCATATAACTCCCAGCAGGGATCTCTAAAATCCGGCACGTCCTGTAGATGAGAGGGATTAATATCAACGAAAGGGTTAAATCTTCTATAAAAGCAACTATGGTGCCTGTAAACAAGCAAATCATATAAAAAAACAAGCGATTGTTTCCTTTCGTAATATGGATTAATTTAATCGCCATATAATCTAATACGCGGTTATGAGTAGCAAAATAAATGATTACTTGCATGGCAAATATGAAGATCAGAGCATTAAAATTGATGAAGCCAACAATTTCTTGCTCTGAAAGGCCACTAAACGTAAGCATTGAAACTACAGCAATAGTTCCTATGATTAGAGCAATTGGAAAATAATCGAACTTTTGTTGAGAAAAAAATGCCATCAAAATGGCAAATAAAATCAAGATCAACAGTATCGCGGGTAAGTTCATTAAATAAAAAAGAATGGTTTCTATATAAAAAATTATTTCTTTTATCGGAGAATAGAAAAAATTCTCGAATATTATAATATCAGTTAATGTCTTGACCTAAATTTATCAAATATAAACCGAAGAATTGTATCGAAAGCACTTTCAAGAAGATAATTGAACATCCATGGATATTATATCCTATAAATAGAACATTTTAATAAAATAATACACCCATGATTTCTATGACGGAGTTAAAAACAAAACCAACCAATAAGAGCGTGGATCAATTTCTTAAGAAGGTCGAAAATCCAATCAAAAGAGATATCAATATCCAAAGTTTAAGAGAATTAATTCTTGAATCAGTCAATCGTCTTAAAGAAGAAGATATATAGAAATATATTTAGCAGCTTGAAGAGAATTTATAAAAAATTTATAAAATCATGCCTGAGCTTCCAGAAGTTGAAACATTCAAACGATACTTAGATAAAACTTCCTTAAAGCAATTAATTCAAGATATTCAAGTTATTGACAATAGAATTTTAGATTCGGAAGAAATATATCTACGAAAATCTTTAAAAGGTAAGCGATTTGAATCATCAATTAGGCACGGTAAATATCTTCTTGTATACCTAAAACCACGATATCTAGTAATGCATTTTGGAATGAGTGGAGATTTAGAATACTACGATACCAATGAGTATACCCCTAAATTCAGTAAAGTCATATTCAAATTCAATAATGGTTTTAATTTAGCCTATATCTCCATTAGAATGTTCGGAAAGGTATCACTCGCTAATTCAATCGAAGAATTTATTGAAAATAAAAAATTAGGACCAGACGCATACAAAATGATATTTGAAGATTTTCAAGAAGCTGTGCAGAAAAGAAGTGCTATTGCTAAAAACGCACTCTTAAATCAAAGTTTTATAGCAGGTATCGGTAATATTTATTCCGATGAAATTTTGTTCAGGTCAAAAATACATCCTAAAACTAATATTAATACATTAAGCGATAGTAAAGTAAAAGAATTGTTTGCTAATATCAAAGAAGTCTTGGAGTATGGAATCAAGAAAAAAGGCGATTTAAGCGCTTATCCTAACGAGTTTTTAATTCCACATCGCAAGAAAGAAGAAAAATGCCCGAATTGCAATAGCGATATTACCCGTTTTGAAATTTCAGGGCGTCATGGTTTTTTTTGTCCTTCTTGTCAAATAGAATCGTAAACGAGAAGAGATTACGTTAAAAATTTATCAATTTAAGATACATAATGAATTCATTTATCTCTCCGTTGGATTAAATAAAATAAATTAACTATAAAAATGAAAAATATTGGAAGTGAGGTTAAGAAGAGATATATCTTGAAGAGGGAAAAATATTTGCAGATTTATATGATTTAGATGGTTTTGTTGAATGCAGCATCACATCAGAGAGCAACATAGAAAAATGTTTGAGGCACTCTCAAAATTATTGTTAGAAAGCTCTCCACTCCCACCACCTGAGCCTGATATTCCAAAAACCCAGCGAAAAATGAAAAGAAATGCGATTTTTGTAAAGAAAAAGAGTAAAAAATAGCAAAATAAGCGAAACTCTAAACTTTAAAGTATTAATCTAAAATATTGGAACGAGAAACAATAATCGATATTTAATTAAAAAGAGTAATATTTTATTTAAACAAAAAAAAATCCAAAATATGAATGATTTAAAACAGAAAGTTAGATTGCTTATAAAAAAAAATATGTGGTTAGTTTTAGCTACAGTTAGCGAAAATAATATTCCCTACAGTTCTGTTATGGTTTATCAAAGTGATGGTGATTTTATTATCTGTCAAACAGGAGAAAATACCTTAAAAGCAAATAATATAAGAAAAACAAAGCAAGTCGCGGTAACAATCCCTATTAGAAAAAATTTCTTTCATAAGATCATACCAGCACCCCCTGCTGAAATACACTTCACAACAACGGCGGAGATCATACCTAAGGATAATGAAGAGGCAAGACGGGTTTATTCTAAGTTTTTAAAGCATTCAGATAAAGCAAATCTTCCACAAGATTATATTTGGATAAGGATTAAAGTACCTAATAAAATAACAACATATGGAGTCGCTGTTCCCTTATTAAAAATGAGAAAACCATTAGAAGCAAGGAAGATTATTTTTTTAAATTCTTAAGATAGAAGGAGGGAATTGTTATGAAAGGAAAAGTTCAGAGTCGAAAAATATGCGAAGATGAGTATTCGAATTGTGAAAATTGCGCTGTGAATGGAAAATTAATGTGTTCATTTAATATTAAGGACACAATTTACTTTGTGGTTCCTGTTTTGAGCGTATGGATTACTTGGGTTTTAGGATTGTTATTTGGCTTTTTTTCGGGGAAAATTAATCTTCCTTTATTAATCGTGTTCTCGGTAGGGTATATTGCTTATTTAATAGTTTTTTTCCAATTTTGGGAAAATAAAATTCTCTGTAGCCACTGTCCTTACTATGCTTTCGAGGAAGATAAGCATGTAAAATGTTATGCTAATTATGGAATTTATAAAGCATGGAAATACAATCCCGCTCCCATGACTAGCTCTGAAAAAATTCAATTTTTAATAAGTATCGCCTTATTTGCGATAATTCCTCTAATTTTACTTATTATAACCGAATTATATATCTATTTTTGGATATCATTAGTTTTATCACTAATATGGCTTATCTCAATGCATTTCTTAGGTTGTTCAAAATGTCCTAATTTTAGCTGTCCCTTAAATAATGTCTCAAAAGAAGTAGTTGATGAATATTTAAAACGAAATTCTGTAATGAGAAAAGCTTGGGAAGATCAAGGATATGTAATTGATTAAATTATTGTAACATTAAAATGATAACAGCGAGTTTAAAACCAAGAGAAGACTAAAAA
>CAZDTP010000043.1:0-34719 GCA_964508365.1 uncultured archaeon | reverse complement strand
GAATATCTCGGTCAGATTAAAGAACATCCAAAAGAAACGATTGAAGAAGATACTCTAGAAATATTGAAAGAAAGTCTATGAACAGAATATAGCAATATCCTATCTGTTCATTATTTTTTTTTAAAAGAATCAAAATTTAAATTAGTAAATCGACATATACTTTTTATGTCGAAATTAAATGTCAAGAAAGTAATTATTCATAAATCAGGGATCTCTTATTACATTCTTGAAGGTAATGTTATAGGAACAGGTACCTTCGAGTTAGAGTTTAAAATTGATGAAATGGATGACGTATTAAAATCTCTCTTTGTTTTGGATACTAGTGATAAAGGTTATATTAGCTCAATTTCATATGACGCTGCTCTAGAAACCTCTCAACTTTTAAAATCAATAATGCTCAATATTCCTGATAGAGGGTCTTTGTCGTCTCTTATTACGCAGATAAAAGGGGCAGATGTTAAGTTAACCGTTACAGGGGGTAAAATTATAGTAGGAACGATCATTGGAATTGAGGAAATAGAAAAGATGAATAAGAGTGAGAAAACTGTAGAAAATCTGCTAATTCTACTCCAAGAAAACGACGAAATCTCTAAATTCAATTTCTCAGATTTCAAATCTTTTGAAATCATGAATGACGAGATAAAAAAGGATCTTAAATTCTTTTTGGATACCGTTATATCAGGGAAGAAAAAAGACGCAAAAAAAATCATTATCAATTGCGAATCGGGAGGGGACAATGAAGTTGAAAGGATCATTTTTGTATATTATATCCGAGAAAGTCCAATTTGGAAAACATCTTATCGCTTGATAATGAGTAAGGAACAAGCTCAAGAAGAAAAATGTCTACTTTCTGGATGGAGCCTTATAGAAAATACAACTAATCAAGATTGGGAAAATGTGGAGTTATCGCTAGTAGCTGGAATGCCTGTCTCATTTAAATATGAATTTTATCGCCCAATTTTTATCAAGCGCCCTGTAATACGACCTCCAAGAGTTTTAAGTGTAAAACCCACTGAAATCGAAGAAGGATTAAAAATGGAGGAATATGAAGAGTACGAAATGGACGCTTTAGAAGCAGCACCTAAAGCAATGATGAAAATGGCAAAAAAGGGACGTATGGGAATGCCTCCACCTGCACCAGGAGCACCAGCAGGATATGGTGGCATGAGGGGTGTAATGTCTGATGATGCTCTGTTGGACAAGGTAAAATCCCAAACGCAAGTACAAACTAAAGATTTAGGAGAACTCTTTGAATACAATATATCTAACCCAGTAACCATTAAAAGGAAACAATCTGCGTTAGTCCCAATTTTAACAGAGGTGATTAAAGCGAGGCGAGTGTTGTTGTACAACAAAAACGAATACGATAAAAACCCAAATGCGTGCCTTGAGATCACAAATAATACGAATCTAACACTTGAAAGAGGACCTGTGACAATAATTTACGACGATAATTTAGCAGGTGAAGCAATAATTCCTTTTCTTAACAAAGAAGACACGCGTTTATTAAATTATGCTGTAGAACAAGCAATTTTAATTACACACGAAGTTAAAACCGAAAGCTTAAGCGTTCATAAAATTACTATAGGAAGCGGGTATTCTTACGAATATTACTACACGAACATGATGACTACATACAAAATAAAAAATAAAACTAGTGAAGAAAAGGAACTCTATTTAGATCACCCTAAAACTTATGGTTATAAATTTATTGAAAAACCTGTTGATCCCGAAGAAACACCTAATTATTGGCGCTTTAAAATCACTTTAAAGCCCAAAGATGCTATAACTTTTAAACTAAAAGAACAAAGAGAGGATTACTCAAGCAATTACTTAAGAAATTGGTCTAGAGATGACATATTAAAGAGAGTCGGGTTTTATGTTAAGCAAAAATTTATCAATGAAAAGTTGGAAAATGAATTAAAAGAAATTGCAGAATTAATCCAAGATTCAAACCAAAAAATAAAGGATCGATCGAAATTGGTTGAAGAAAGAGACCAAATGTCTGACGAACAATCAAGGCTTAGAGAAAATATATCTATATTAGGAGAGGATACCCAATCCATCACTCTGAAGGAGCGCTATGTCAAGAAACTCAACGATCAAGAGAGTAGGTTTGAGAAAATATCCGTAGAAACAAAAAATTTAACTCAAGAGATTGACGCACTAGACAAAAAGATCGAAACCAAAATGAATAAACTAAAAACTTAATAAAAAATTTTATAACTTCATTTTTTCTTTTTTATTACAGAAATCATTTGTTTACTAACTCTATAATAAAATAAATATTCTACCAAACATATGATCTAATGGTTTTATTAGTAAAGGTGTAAAATATGAGTATTGATGATCTTCAAGAAGAAGTTGAAAAATTGAAGGATGAAATGGACACGCTCGAGGAAGTTTGCGACACTCTTCCACAATGCCAAGAAGACGATGGGTGCGAAACCTGCGAGACGTACAAAAAAATTGATGCCCTTAACGATAAAATTGAAGAACTCGAAAATAAAATCGAATCCTTAATGGGAGCCGATGAAGAGGACGATTAATTCTTACATACTTTAATCATTATCTATTTATTTTTTTTATTTTTTTAAATTTATATCTTAAATTAAGAACTTTTACAGGTTTAGGAAGGCTTTTTTTTAAGTTCCGCTATAGATAAATCAATTCCCTCATCTAATGTAATTTTTGGCAGAAATCCAAGTATTTTTATTGCTTTACTAGGGTTTGCGTAAAATTTGTTGACATCGTAAGATCTTGGCTTAGTAAAATCAACTTTGCTTTTGCTTCGAGTCTTTTTAATAATAGTGTCGGCTAATTGTTTTAATGATATTGGGATTCCTGTTGATATGTTGAAATCGTCAAAAAGGTGCTTATTCCTCTCTATTTCCTGAACACAGCCCCAAATTCCTTGAATAGTATCATCAATATAAGTAAAATCGAAAATTTCCTCTCCTGTTCCATTAATGATCAAATCTTCTTCATTAAAAGCCTGTAAAATAAACTTTGGTATGACTCTATCTAAATGATCGTTTTTTCCTGTGTAAACATTGGAAAATCTTAATACTCTTACTTTTAATCCATAATTCTTTGAGTATACTTTACATAATTCCTCTCCAGATAGTTTAGAGACTCCATAGATGTTAATCGCTTTACGAGTTGACGATTCATTTACAGGTAAGATTGCAGACTCACCATATACCTCTCGAGAGGATCCAAATATCACCCAAGGATTATTATTATCTGCGCGAAACAGTCTTGCAGACTCGAGCACATTAATTATACCTCCAATATTAGTATTTACGCATTCTAAAGGATTTTCATGTGCAATTTTCACTCTACTCACTGCTGCTAAATGAACAATGCCATCTACACCCAATACTTTGGATTGTAAAGCTGAAAAATCTCGAACATCATCTAATGGATTATCTTTGATATCAAAAGGTACAACTTCAATACCCTCTTCTTCTAATAATCGCTTTAGAGCAGATCCAATAAAACCGGAGCTTCCAGTTAGTAAAATTTTCATTAATTGTTAAATAAGGTCGATATTAAATAAGATTTATTACATTTATGTGTTTATTAAATTCTCTCTAGACTAGAAAAAAAACCTGAACACTTTCTTTTTTAAAGAGGTAAGGTTACAAATCTCATTATTAAAATCCTAAGGCTCAAACTTAATCTTATTCCGAATGTTTCTGAATTATATAGAATACCATTTGAAAAAAAGGTTAAAAAAGAAAATAGTATTCACCTTCTTATATCTAAATTAAATTACAAAATGAAAATCATAAAAGGTCACGAAATTAATATGCCAGGTAAAAAATTTGAAGTGCAAGCAATTAACGACGAAATTCTTGCGAAATTTAGCCTTAAGAATCGATATTCTTTCTTGAACAATAATCTAATGGCTATACTTTCAACAAAAGAATTTAACTTCCTTAAAGAAGTCCAACGATTTTGTATGCGGTTTGAAAAAAAAAACAATATTACGCACGGACCTGACGAAGATATTTACGAGTGGGTTCCCGCGTTTGGAGCCGAAGGCTACATAACCCGTCAACACACGTTTGATGTATGCGATGTTCATTACGACGATTGGGGTTTAGCACCTGATTTTTTGAGAAATTTAGCAATCGATATGTTTGATCCACAATTTGCGATGGGAGGAGGTGCGACCGTCCTTGCAATAAATCCTGTATACGAACATCACGAAAATGTTCCAGAACGATTAGAAGCTCTTAAAGATATGGTTACTGGAGTGTCTCCTGGAGCTATTCTTATCACAGAACCAGAGAGAGGTTCGGATGCCGTACATCAATTAACCACTTGTGATCAGCAGGAAGATGGCTCGTTTTTGCTCAACGGAGTTAAAATTTTTAATACTAATGCTCCGCGTTCCAAATGGGTTGTTGCATACGCCACAGCAGAGAAAAACAACGGGAACACGATGGCACAATTCTTAATTAATACCAATTGGGACGGATTTCACGTAGAACGTGCTGGAGTACCATGGGTTCCAAAGCTCTATCTTGGAAAAGAAACACTTACGAATGTTCGGGTTCCAAAAGAATATGTGTTAGGAGGAATTGGGAAAGGACGTGAGCACATGTTTGAGGGGTTAGTCCCAGAGAGAATTTCTATCGCAATAATGGGTGTTAGTGAATGCTGGGGAGCATTAGCACATGCAATAATTTATGCTAACAACAGAGAACAATTTAACCAAATGATTCTTAAATTCCAAGGAGTAGGTTTTCTTTTGACCGATCTCTGGGCAAGAACTACTAATTTAACCCTTGGTTTGCTCAAATTTTGTGAGTCATTTGATGAAAAATTCGAAAAATTCGGTGGAGAAATCCCAAAAAACATTTCCCAAGCAATGGTTGCCTCAGCAAGTCAGTTCAAGTATCACGCTTCGAAACTCGCGAAAAAAGTTTGCTATGAATGTGCGAATAACATGGGTGGCGCAGGTTTATGTGACAACACACTGATGCACGACTATATGAATATCTCGAGAATCCAAGAAATAGTTGGCGGCAGTCGGCAAATACAACAGTATATCATGAGTATGAGCTTACGTCAACTTTATAAAATGTCAGTTTCCTAAGTCTCTGTGAACTGGATAAATTATTAAATATATAAGTTCCTTTTTTTTTCTTTTTCTTTTATACCAATATTATCTACAGTTATTTTTTTAATAAAAAATAATGTAAAGAATAGAAGTGCTCCAAGTAAAAGATTTAACTACTGTTTCTAAGTGTAGATAATAAAAATAAAAAAAAATAGAGATGTGAAGAAATTGGATGTCTTAAATACCACTCATCTTGTAAAGTTGTCTCATAGCCATGCTAAGGATGTATTGTTGTATTTGTCTACTTCCTCCAACAATTTCAGCGATTCTGGACATGCTTAATAAATCTTGCATTAGAGTATTATCGCATAAACCTGCACCGCCCATAAGATTTGCACTTTCATAACAAATTTCTTGTGCAAGTTTAGCAGCGTGATACTTGAACTGACTTGCAGAAGCTACTAAAGCTTGAGAAATGTTTCTAGGAAGCGCTCCTCCAAACTTTTCCATCTTATTATCATAATTATGACAAAACATTAAAAGTCCGAGCGTGACATTAGTTAATCTTGCCCAGAGATCAGTTAGGAGAAAACCCACTCCTTGGAATTTAAGAACCATTTGATCGAATTGCTTTCTATTGTTGACATATATGGCAGCATGAGCAACCGCGTTCCAACTCTGAGCTATGCAATCAATTGCTATTCCTATTCTTTCTGGAACTAAACCTTCAAAAAGGTGTTCCCGACCCTTTCCTACACCGCCTAACACGTAATCTTTTGGCACTCTAAGGTTATCGAGCCTTTCTTTCCCCAACCAGACTTTTGGTACGTACGGAATGTAAACACGCTCGCAGTTCCAACCGTCCCACGATGTATCAATTAAGAATTGAGCCATCGTGTTCCCGTTGTTTTGCTCTGCTGTAGCGTAAGCAACGACATATCCTGCTTTAGGTGCGTTGGTGTTGAAAATCTTTTCTCCGTTTAGAAGGAAAGATCCGTCAGGCTGTTCGTCGCAAGTGGTTAACATGTGTACTGCGTCCGAGCCCCTTTCTGGTTCGGTGATCAATATTGCCCCTGGCGTTTCCCCTGTCACAAACTTTTTCATGATTTCTAATCTAATGGGTATATTTTCGTGATGTTCGTAAATAGGGTTGATAGCTAGCACGGTTGCACCCCCAGCTAACGCAAATTGGGGATCAAAAAAGTCTACGGCTAAACATTTCATAAATTCCGCGGTTGCACCATATTCTTCGAAATTAATATCACACATTTCAAAGGAGTGAGCTCTTGTTAGGTAACCTTCAGCACCAAACGCAGGAATCCAGTCGTAAATATCTTCGTCAGGTCCGTGCGTAATATTATTTTTCTTTTCAAACCGCATGCAGAATTTTTGAACTTTTTTTAGAAAATTAAACTCGTTTGGTTCCAAAATAGCTGTTAAATTTGTGTTTAAAAACGAATACCTGTTTTTTAAACTTAACTTTTCAAGGATTTCGTCATTTATAGCTTGAGTCATAAATTTATTTTTTTTTTCTTCTTCCATTTTTCTAACTTCGATTTTTTTAATTTATTTGAAAATTACTAGAGAAATAGTCTTACGAAGAGAAATATGATTTTTCATATTAATTTTTAGTATTGAATAATTATTAATATCAGGATCAGAAATTCAAAAAGATCGATTTAATTAATGGTTAACAAAAAAAAATAAAGAAAATAAGTGATTGGATTATGATCGTTATCTTAAATACCTGACATTTTGTAAAGCTGTCTCATGGCCATGCTAAGAATGTATTGTTGAATTTGCCGACTGCCGCCAACTATTTCTTGTATTCTCGAGATGTTTAATAAATCGTGCATCAAAGTGTTATCGCACAAACCCGCTCCACCCATAAGGTTTGCAGCTTCATAACATATTTCTCTGGAAAGAGCGCATGTATGGTATTTATATTGACTTGCTCCAGCTACCATAGCTTGAGCGAGATTTTTTGGGAGTTCTCCCCCATAATGTTCGACTTTAGCGTCGTATTGTTCACAGAATCGTAATAACCCTTGAGTTACATTAGATAACCTAGCCCACAAATCTGTCAATAGAAAGCCTACGCCTTGAAACTTCAAAATCATTTGATCGAATTGTTTTCTGTTATTTGCGTATATAGCTGCGTGAGCAATTGCGTTCCAGCATTGTGATGTTGCGTCAAGGGCAATACCTATTCGTTCTGGTACGAGCCCTTCAAATAAATGTTCTCTTCCTTTACCTACACCACCTATAATATATTCTTTAGGAACCCGTAGATTAGTTAAGTGCTCGTGGCCAATCCATACCTTATTTACCCAAGGAATATTAACCCGTTTGCATTCCCATCCATCCCACGAGGTGTCTATAAGGAATTGAGCCATCGTGTTCCCGTTGTTTTGTTCTGCTGTAGCGTAAGCAATGACATATCCTGCTTTAGGTGCGTTGGTGTTGAAAATCTTTTCTCCGTTTAGAAGAAAAGATCCGTCAGGCTGTTCGTCACAAGTGGTTAACATATGCACAGCGTCGGAACCTCTCTCAGGTTCGGTGATTAAAATTGCTCCTGGCGTTTCTCCCGTTACGAATTTTTTTAGGACCTCTAATCTGATAGGGACATTCTCGTGATGGTAATAAATGGGATTAATAGCTAAAATCGTTGCTCCTCCAGCCATGGAAAACATGGGGTCAAAAAAGCTTAAAGATAAGCACCTCATTAACTCAATTGCTAACCCGTTATCTGGAAAGTCCATACCAATTTCTTCATAGGGATGCGCCCGCGATATAAGGCCTTCTTTTCCGAAATCGGGGATCCAATGGTAAAATTCTTCGTCTGGTGCATGAGTTATGTTATTCTTCTTTTCGAATCGCACACAAAACTTCTGAGCTTTTTTTAAGAAATTCATCTGCTTTTGATCTATAACCGTCATTAAGTTCGTATTCAAAAACGCGTATCTGTTTTTTAAGCTTAACTTCTCGAGGATTTCGTCATTTATTGCTTGATTTACAAATTTAGTTTTAATTTCTTCTTCCATTTTTTTAATCTCCCACTTTTTATAATTAAAATCTTTTATTTTGTGATATTACTACTAAAAGAAAAATGAAATAAACTTTTAATATTACTCGAAAATAATAGAGGTGAAGATCGATTTAAGACAAATGGATATTCAAAATCATCTTCTTTTTTTGGATTTAAAAAGTTATTTAATAAGAAAAGTAGTTGAATATAAGGAGAGAATTAGGAGTTATAGGTATTTTTACATTATCAATTTCTTAAGTCTCTTTGAAAACTTTTTAGATATTATCAAACTGGTCTCGAATGGACAATTTTTCTTGAACTGGATTATAGAAATAAAGTTGTCAATTCCTACTAAGGACAAAATACCGTATTCCTCGAGTGATATTAATTCACTAATTCTTGAATTCCCTATTATAAATCTACTCTCTAATAATCTTATTATCTCTGAAAGGACATTAGCGTTTAGGTATGAAACGATAACTCTTCCAGTTTGAGTCAATAATGCGGATGAGATTACAAAAGATGAAAAGGTATGAAGTTCCTTAAAAACTTCGATTAAATCTTTTTGAATTTCTTCTGAAACTAGCTTTTTGCTCTCAATTATTCGGTCAACGTTTTTCTCAAAATTTTGATATATCGAGACTTCTCCATTAAAATTTTCCGTTAACTCTCTCACATCAAATTCATATAGAAATTCACTTTTTATTTCCCGTAACTGGTTTCTCAGCTCTACAAGATTATCCGTTCTATCGCTAAAGAGAGCAAACATGAGCTCACTAGAGTTGGCTTTTTCTACTTCAAAGATAAATCGAAATGGTCCAACTTCAATTTCAGATAATTCTTTTGTTTTCAAGGTTTGCTTCACAAAAGAGAAGATTGCGCTTAAAAAGCTACTTGTCAGTTTAATGTCAAAAATTTCTTCATAAGTTTTATAAAAAAGTAGTTCGCCCGTTGATTTCATGATGAAGATATTTTTAATCATTGGAGCTCAAAGAAAATTAGGTTTATACCTTTAAAATTATGGTTTTATATTCTTTTAATAAAAGTATAGATTTAAAAATTCTTGTATAAATCATTCTAATGATATAAAACCAATAATAATACACTTTTCTTTCTGTGGACTAGAAACAGAGAAAATTTAATGGTGTTGGATCGTTACTATTTACCCTTAAAATCCATCAAATTTAGCCCATTCGTCGTCATCGTCGATCTCTTCATCATCTTCATCAAATTCCTCAGATTTTTCTGCTTTTACGCCTTCAACTGATTCTTCTTCAAACTCGTCGTAATCATCGTCAAAACTTATAGCTTTATCTAAATCCAAAGCTACTTGTTCTTCGCTTAATTGAATTTCTGGTATAGCCTCTTTCTCTAATTTTTTCTTTTCAACTAGTTTGAGGTAGTCGCCGTGAATTTTAATCGTAATAGGAGTTTCTTCTTGTAGAAGTCGTACCACTACTTCTTCGCTACTTGATGTATCGTGTGGCATGCGCATAACGATCGCCCTTGAACCTTCGAATACACCGCTTATAATTTCAACGGTATCACCCGATTCTAAATATTCGGTGACGCTTCTAGGTAGTAAGACGTGTTTTAATTCGTTTAAATCAATATTCTGAACGATTCTTCCTTTTATATGGGGAATTCCTTGTACGGCAATTTGAACAGATCTTTTTTGAGGAGCTTCAAAAAATACATAACCGGGTAATAAAGGAGATACAAGCATTGCTCTAATATCGGGAACTACATCTAAAATTTTAAACCGGTAAAAAATTTGTCGCAATATGTTACTTTCTTGGTTTATCGTAGTTCGCACAGCAAAAAGAGTAGTAGAAGGCTCACCCTCCTCAACATCATTGTTTTTTGCCACGGTTAAGTCTTCATCTACCTCTATTTCTTCCTCTTTATTGTTTCCAGGCTGATCCTCTTGGTCCACCATCTTTACTCACTTTTTTCTTATTTGAATTGTCGAAATTTAGAATGCTTTTAAATCGATTTCTTAAAAAAGTAGTTTAATATATAAAGGAATTTCTAAATTAAAAATTTTGCCTTTTAAGGAGATATTTATTATGAGAGTCGATTTCTCAATATTTAATCAGCCTTATCGGTTTATGAATTACTATAATGGTATGTTATTTATATCTAATATCTCAGGAATTCTTCTGTTTCTTTCGAGCCAAGATATTTCTGCATTAGTATATCTCCAAGTTATTTCGCATTTTCCCGGTTTATCTGCGACTTCTGTTTCCCAATCCCACGGAGACACTATTACTAGGTCCCCCTTTCTTATCCAAACGCGTTTTTTAATTTTACCGCGAATTCTGCCTACTCGGTGTTTACCATCCTCGCAAAATACCCCCATCCGTTCATTCCCATAAATATCAACGATTCTACCAAACATTTCTCCTAACCTCTTAGTGGGAAACTTAACGCGTGTGACAGGTGGTGGAACATATGGTCCTTTGCCTCTCTTCACTTGCTTTCCTGTTTTTTTTGCCATGATTTTTTCCTTTAAACAATGTGTACAATATTAGTATTTATCATCGGGTTTATAATCACCTTTAATAAATAAAATTTTTATAGATTTTTGAGAATCGTTCCGAATATTATGCATTTCTTTTGGTTCCACTAAAAATACACTTCCTTCTAAAGCAACGAATTCTTTGTCATCTACAATCATAACACCATCCCCCTCAACGAAATAAAACGTTTCATCAAGTGAATTATGCCCGTGAGCCTTTTCAGCCATTTTTTCACCCTGTTTTAATAGAATTAACCCCCAATCTATACTTGGTCCACGCATCAAATATTTAACACCAGATTCTCCGCCTCTATATTGAAAATCTTTTTCATTTATTTGTTTCATTTTTTACTAACAAACCTATATCTTATTTACTAAAAACAAATTATCTAAATTAAATTAAGTTAAAAATCTTATTAATTTAAATTCTTAGTAAGCTAGTAGAATGATCTCAAATTTTAGATTTGCAAGCATACCTAACATAATTTTTGGAGCTGGTACCCTTCGCAAATTATACGATATTATCACTAATTTCGGAAATAATGTTTTGTATGTGATCGGAGGTTCATCGCTTAAGGCATCTGGAAAATGGGATGAAATCACAAACGAGATGCTCAGAAGAGCCATTAATTTCTATTCAATATCAATCGCTGGAGAACCTACTCCATCCTTAATTGATGACGCTGTTAAGAAATTTCAACAGAAAAATTTAGATTTAATTATTGGAATTGGGGGTGGTAGCGTTATTGATGCTGGAAAGGCCATTTCAGCGATGATTCCTAAGAAAGAATCAATTAAGAAATACCTTGAGGGTGTTGGAGATAAGGTACACGATGGAAAAAAAATTCCATACATTGCTATTCCTACTACTTCAGGGACCGGTAGCGAAGCAACAAAAAACGCTGTCATAACTGAGGTCGGTTCCGAAGGATTTAAAAAATCTTTACGGCACGATAATTTTATCCCGAATTATGCTATAGTGGATCCTAAACTCGTTGTATTCTGTCCACCCTCAATTACTGCAGCTTGTGGAATGGATGCTTTCACACAGTTGTTAGAAGCATACGTCTCTCCTCGTTCAAGTCCTTTAACTGAAGCGTTAGCGTATAGTGGAATCAAACAAATAAAAGATAATATAATTCCCGTTTACAGCTATAAATCTTCAGACTTGAAAGCACGATCTGCCATGGCCTATGGTTCTTTAGTCTCCGGTATTGTCCTTGCAAACGCTGGATTGGGAATTGTCCACGGTTTAGCCTCCTCAATAGGTGGATTGTTTAATATACCTCACGGAACAGTATGCGGGACGTTACTTGCTGAATGTACAAAAATGAATGTAAAGAGATTAGAGCAAATTGGTCATGATGGCGAGCATGGCTTAATGAAGCATGCAATAATAGGAGCATTAATAACTGGTAAAAGTTACGAGGCAAATATAGATGTGTCATATTATTGTTCAGCGCTTATAGAAACTCTTGAAAGATGGACAGAAGAATTAAATCTGGAGCCATTAGGTAAATATGGAATTACACATAAAGATGTCGAAGAGATCGTTAAAAATACGGGATTAAAAAATAATCCAGTTCGCCTCAAGCTTGAAGATATAAAAGAGATAGTAATAAATCGAATATAATTTTCTTCTATTTCAATATAACTATTACATATCTTCAAATTTGCAGATATTGATTAATATATACTAACGATAACAGCAAGTAAAATATCTTATAATAAAGGTTTAGCGCTAATCATAAGAAAGAAACTTTTTCTGGCGAAGAAATATAGTACTGACATCAATTTTTCTCACTTTTCTACGTAGATCTGCATCATTAGACGCTAAATAGACTCTAATCTCTTTTCCTTTTAATTCTTGACAGTTTCTTACTAAAAAATCATCCGTAGGTTCCCCCTTTGATTTTATAAGATGGTTATAAACAATATTATATTTTTTATAATTATTCTCTAAATAGGAAAGGCCAGACTTTAAATTCATAATAAACTTTGTAGCATTTGGTTCTCGAAGTCTTTTAGCTTCTAATTCATCTAAAATTTGCTTAAAAAGAATGAAAACAGTACGCCCCTCTAATCTACTATCTATATCATATAGATAATCAATTTTAAACTGAAATGGAAGTAATATGAAGTTCGCATCAATTACGATAAGATTTTCTAACATTGCTCCATAAATATGGTAAAAAATTAATAACTTTGACGATCTAATATTTTTTTTGTCAATAAATCAAAAGCCTTAAGAACATTTTCTCCAGATTTACTTGAAATCTTCATATAATCAAAAAGGTTGAAAGCCTCCTTAAATTCTGCAGCATAGTCATCGGTTATCATGATATCTTCCTTTAAATCGTTTTTGGTCCCTAAAAAAAGTATAGGCAAATCCGGATTACCCCTACGGCAAATATTTACCCATTCTTCTAATTTTTCCAAAGTCATTGGACGTGTTAAATCAAAAAGTAGTAAAGCTCCTTTTGCACCTAACACATAACTTTCTAACAGAAACCTAAACCTTTGTTGACCTCCAAAATCCCATAATTGAAGCGTACAATGTTGACTATCGATATTTACCTCTTTAAGAAAGAATTCTACCCCAATTGTCATCTTCGTTTCAGCACTAAACTTACCTTCTACAAAACGATGAAGAAGTGTGGTTTTTCCTACTCCTCCTTCTCCTGCAGTAAGTATTTTTAAGATAAACTTCTTCATATTTTCTAATTTCTCGTTTTCTTAATTTTAATAGCTCAATTGTTGGTAGTTATAGAGGTTTTGAATGAAAAATTTACTAATTTATCCTATTAAAAGTTTAAATACTTGTTTTAATATCTAATAAAAATTTTCATTTTTTACCTTTTTGATTTAAGTAAATTTAAATTATATTTCTATTTTAAGGTTTTAATATCTTTTTAACTAATTTTAGTATCTTACACATATTTTATCTTAATAATAAAATTTCTTCTATTATATAAAGTCCGAAAGGCAATTATACAATTAATATTTAATTTATTATTACTTAATACTAATCAAAATAATCATTAAAAATAGTGATATCTCGGACAAATGTGGTAGAAATGAAAAAGAAAATACCTTCTGAGGAAGAGTTAAATGAACTAGGAGTTAAATCCTGGGGCATCTGGGAAAAAGAAAAGAGCGTTTTTGATTGGTCTTACAGCGATACTGAAACTTGTTATATTTTGGAAGGAGAAATAGAAGTTACTGATAATTCTACTGGCGAAAAACTCGAATTTAAAAAGGGAGATTTAGTACAATTTCCTAAGGGATTAGAATGCGTCTGGAATGTCAAAAAACCAGTAAGAAAATATTATAACTTCGGAGATTTGAAAATTTAACAGGAATTTACTCTTTTTTTTAATTTTTAATTATTTTTTTCAATACATAAATAATTATATAATCAATTAATGAACTATTATTAAAGATGACTATCCTCCTAAAATTTTTTGTAAGGTTGACAATTCACAATCAAATAAAAGAATTTAATCAAATCTATTAGGTGAAGAAGATAACTGACCTCGGAAGAAACTATTTCCTCTTAGATGACAACATTAATCAATTTTTCAATAGTATGCCTATTCCAACATATGTTTGGCAGAATGTCAAAAACGAGTTTATACTGATTGCTTATAATAATGCGGCTGTAAAACTTAGTAATGGAAAGATTAAGGATCTACTCCACGAAAAGGCATCTGTAATGCATGAGGATCGACCTGATATTATAGAAGCAATAAAAAAATGTTTTCGTGAAAAAAAAAGCATTACAGAAAAATCAGAGTTACAAATGAAAACAAGGGGAGAAAAGATATACAATTCTCTTGAAATACACCATCTCCCTCCTGATCTGATAATTGTGCATATAAAAGATATAACTCAATGGAAATTAGCTGAGGAAAAACTAAAAAACTCTGAGGAGATGTATAAATTGTTATTTGAAAGGTCTCCAATTCCTATGGTGATTACTGATTTTAAAGGTGTTATTATTGATTGCAATAAAGCTTCTGAGCAGCAGTTTGGTTATCTCAAAAAAGATGTTTACGGAAAAAGATACCTAGATTTAGGCATATATTCACCAAATTTAATTCCAATATTCAAAGAAAAAATATCTCAATTAACGCAAGGCGAATCACTTAAACCTATCGAATGTAAAATAACTAAAAAGGACGGGACTAAATCTTGGATTAATAATCAATTGTCTTTTATTAATATTGGGGGGGAAAATTTGATACAAAATTTTATAATGGATATTACGGAGCGAAAAAATTTCGAAAAAAAAATTCAGCGTAAACTTGAGAACGAAAAATTTATTTCTACCATTTCATCGAGGCTTATTCGTACTGTAGATATTGATAGAGCAGTAAGCAATTCACTCCTCGAAATGGGTACTTTTATTGGAGCAACACGCGCTTATATATTGCTATTCAACGAAGAAGATTCGCTTGAGTTTTACATTCAAGAGTGGTGCGTTGAAGGAACAGATCCACAACTGATTAATTTAACAACTATAAGTAAAAATAGATTTCCTTGGATATTTGATTTAGGGAGTGAAAATGAAATGATAATCGTTAAGAACTTATCAGAAATTCCTAAAGAAGCAACCAAAACTAAGGAAGAATTAGAAAAGTTGAATATAAAATCATTACTTGCTTTTCCAATTACAATAAACAAGGAATCTTATGGATATATTGGATTCGACAATATTAATAGCATAAGTGAATGGGAAGAAAGCGATTTCGACATTTTTAAAACGACATCTGAGATTATTGGTAATGCTTTAGAACGCAAATGGGCAGAAGAAACTTTAAAAGGAAGCCATCAATTGCTTGCTGGCATTATTTCTTCTTTAACTGAAGTAATTTTTTTAGTGGATAACCACTTTAATGTCGTTTGGTTTAATAATGTAGCAAAACAATTGTTTGGTTCACGAATAACAGGACAAAAATGTTATACAGTATTTTCACATAGGGGTAAACCATGTAGTGAATGTATCGTTGTTGATATGTTTAAAGATGGAAAAATACACGAAAAAGAGAAAATTTATCTAGATATAAATGGAAAAAAGAGAAATTATTGGTGTACATCAAGCGTAGCAGGTTTTAACATAGAGGGAGAAAGAGAGTTAGCCATTTTGATACTTCGAGACATCACTGAAAACAAAAAAATGGAAGAATCATTGATTGAATCTGAGAAAAGCTTAATGTTATTGAATAAAAGTCTTATGAAAAAAATAGAAGAAAGAACCAAAGAATTAAGAAGATCTGAAGAGATGTACAAGAAAATACTAAACGATTTAGATGTTGGATTTTACAAAGGCGAATTTAAGGGTAACTTATTAATGCATAATTCTGCTTTCAACAAGATCTTGGGTTACGATGCATCGATATCTTTAATTGGTTCTGAATCATCCCAATTTGCGAATAAATTAAACGAACAAAACAAATATTATGAGGAATTATTAGAGAACGGTTATATTACTAATTTTGAAATACAAATCAAGAATGGCAAAGGGGAAATTATATCGGTTCATTTAAATTCTCACTTGATAAGGGATCATGAAGGTAACCCTAAAGAGGTCGAAGGAACTGTAGTTAAAATTACAAAAGAATCCTGATTGAATAGGTAATTTTTAATCTAGGAATACCTTTTTTTATCTCTATATTCTTTGACCGATACCTTTCTTCCTTTCAATCTATCGTTATTTACTAAAGTTTCTTCGATTGTTTTAATTTCAGCTCTTGTATTAATCTCAAAGTTTTTCAGCTGTTCGAGGATTTCCTTTTCTCCCAGCCCTTTATTATAAAAATCCTTGAATTTCTCAATCACTTTCTCGTTATAAAAAGAATAGTGTCCGTTATAAAAAGTTATTAACCAATCCTTTTTATTTTGGTTTTTTGATAACTTGTACATATTCTCTTGTACTTGGGATAAAGGGCGTTTCAGTCTTCTCGCAACGCTCTTATCTTCAATTACGTTGATATTACTTAAAAACTTTTTCAATTTCTTAGAAAACAATAAAGTGGGAATATAAGAAATGCCAAATAAGACTATCGTAATAATAGTAATTATTATAGCAGCGATTTGATTGAAGAAAAAGACGATAATGATTACAGCTACAAGAAAAATGAACCATTTTCTTCCAATTGTCTTTAAAACTGTTACAAATTTTCCGGGCATATATATCTTCAAGTTAGAGTTAATCTACTCTTATTATAACTTATATTGTATGCTTTAAAAACATTATTTATAAGAAAATGACAAAACCAGTGATAATCATTAACCACATTTACGATTCCGGGTTCGGATGGTACCGGGTACTATCCTGTATTACCATGACCGTAGCCGAAGCTACAGTTTGCAAGTTCCCATAGATTTTCAACTATAGTACTATTTGCAACGCAAAACAGTTTAACTTCCGGCGTTATAGCTAATTGCTACGAGATTATGTGGTTAATACTATCACTAACAACCATTTCATAACTTTGGCTATATTATTGTAAAATGCTTCATTTATATGGTTGTAAGTAATAGGAATAGTACGAGCTAGTAATTAAACTTTTTCATAATAAACCGTTAAACTTAAAAGGCTGTGTATTATATAGTTAGTTTTCTACAGATCTCCTAAAATTCTTTTCATATTTATTCAATCGGATTAACATAACTAACGATGAGACACCTACCAATCCTACAATTAATATAGAAGTAATAATTAACACCGCATCCGTAAATGGCTTTTGTATTGCGAAATTAAATTTATCACTTAATAAGAGGCTAGTGTTATTTAAATAATCTCTAGCAACAATAACGTAAGAATAATATCCCGGTTCTTCTTTGTTTAGAATAAAATCAAACTGTTCATTGTTTTCATTAAATTCGTTCACAAGGCGATATATTGAATATTCATGGAAATTGTTCTCAGAAATAATGACAAAGATACTCTCAATTCCAGAGTGGTTGTCTCTGGCGTGTATAGAAAAACCTATATTATCTGATACCGTTGGGGCAAGAGGACTGTGATTAGCATCAAGAATAATCGGGTTATCAGTATCTGGTAAAGTAGTAAAATTATGATAAGAAGGGATTACATTATGTCCGGTAATTATTACACTATAATTCTCATAAGCTCCTGGAGGTAATCTGAAATCAACTTGACCGTTTATATCGGCGTATATTGTTCGGTATTTTCCATTTGAACCCTTCAAATTAATTCTTGCCCTTGGAACAATTCTTCCCAGATCATCTTTAACTTGAAATGAAACGCATTGTCCCTCGTATAAATCCTCATTAAAATAATTAGACACTTTCTCTGGCACTTTTGTATATATATCTAATTCAGGATCACCTAATAAATTGTATGTTAACAAATTCTTGCGTTGCCATTCTTGAATCATAGAAGCCTCTCCTCTTTTGAAATAATTGCTATTCATATAGGATACCTTAGAATCATACAAAGCTCTTCCTTGTTGAAACTTTTTTTCTTTGAAAAATACTTCCCAAAACAGTTTAGCATTTCCTCTGTTAAGTTTTTCTAAATTATCATCTTCCTCAAGATACCAAGTTACGCGAATTCCGCCAATAAATCCAATCGCACCTGAGATATTTTGTTTAATAAGTGTTTCTCCTATGCTACTATCCCCCATATCGTATGAGGATGTTGTACACGCGTCGGAGTAGAACAAAGAAGGCATGTACAAATTACTACTTGATAGAGCATTAGTGTAAGTATAATATATCATACTATTATCATCAGTCAATTCAACTGGGCTCCCATGACCAGCAAAAATAACTGTTGAATATCCTGCATTAAATTCGTTACGAAAACTTGTATCGGTAAGAGAATCAAGGGAATTTGGCGTTGGTGGGGTCGCTGGCGCAAATGAAGAGGTGGTTTTAACTAAATGAGTAAAATTCATCTCGCATATTGTGTAATTTTCCCAAATTAACTCTGTTAAGCGTGCTTCGTCTTCAGGAGGGATGTACGATGAAATTCCTCCCGCTAATAACATTTTGTTCATCCAGTTTCCAAGAAAAGGATCAGTTTCGTATTTAAGAGTTTTATTTACCATCACAGCGAGTTCAAACGCATCATCGGCGGGTAATCTACCAACATATACTTCTGGAATCCATGAGATCTCGTCGAGTGCTTCTGTATATTCAGCAGATTCGCCCCAAATGCTATTATTATTACTATCCCACGATCCTGTTAAATCTGCATAATAATAATCAGTAGGTTTGGAATAAGCATTCCAGCCTGAATATTCCGATTCTCCACTCACTACAACAACATCTGGGTTATATACATATCTTATGGGAATTAAACTCTCTTCTGCATCGCCCGCTAGAAGGACCCACTGAATATCCTCCTTCTCGTAATAATCTTTTATCATATTTCTGATCTGTTCTGCTTTATCCCTACCTTCATATTCTGTATAATTAGATAAAATGATGGTTTTGACACCTTTCTCATTTTTCCAGTTCATTAAAGGTGTAACAGAATCCACAAAGCTCGAATCGTTTACGATTATTAACATTTCTATTTTTTGATTAGTCCAAGCGTCGTTTAATGCATCATAATCGATTCTTGGTAATGATAAATTGTCTAAACTAAGAAGAGAGTTTGATATGTTTATATTTTCTATTATCTCTTTTTCTCTAGTGTATTGTCCTTCAATTTCAATCCGGAGAGTAATTACTGGAATGATAAACACTATTATAAGTGAAAAAACAATAAATTTCTGAAACCCACGCTTCCCCATGGAAAATCAAAATAATAAAAAGTGACTAACTATATAATTTTTTTCAGAATAAAAAATATATTTACACATATTATAAATAATTAAAAATAAGTATACGATTAAAAAGTTAAAACTCAAGTATTTATTATGCCACTTAGATTTAACACGTGCCCTTATTGTAATCAGAGGATAGTGTTTAGGATAGAAGAAAAGGATGTAAATACCTCTCAATATCCTGCTCCAATTTATATTCATCATACGAGTGAATCTTGTGGAAAAACTTCAACTTTTTATGTCGATAGTCTGTTGCGAGTGTCTTATAAAGAGTTAGAGAAGAAACCTGGGGCAATAAAAACGCTAGAAACGATAAAGTGATTTCTCCTTGTTTAAAATAAATCCTTTTTATAACATTCTAGTTTAACAAAGAGATAATTAAATACTCTTCCTTCACCCAATTAACTAAAAAATATGGCGTGGGGAGAAATACCCTTAAAAGGTTATATGATGAATGGGAGAACTAGTGTTTACAATTAACAAAGTATAATTATTTATTTTCTCAAGAGAATTAATAAAATTAAGGAATAATTAGTAAGAAATAATTATAATAAAAAACTAAATCTATTATGGTTTATCATCTAGAAGATGTAAAAGGCATCGGTTCTGAAATGGCTAAAAAATTAGTAGAAGCAGGCATTAAGTCTGTTGAAATTTTAGCTTCGTCTAAGCCAGAGGATATTGTGAAACTAAAGATCAAAGGTATTGGCAAAGCAACAACATTGAGATTTATAGAAAGCGCAGGATTATTATTGAAGGAGAAATCGTCAGAAGTAGAAACTCCAAAACTGGATGCAGAAGAGAAACCCACCAAAGAAGTAACAACAACAAAAAAGGCAAAGCCAGAAAAAAGCACTAACCTCAAAGAACTAATAAAAATACAAGCAGAATGTAATATTGGACTAGTGGGCCATGTAGATCATGGAATGAATTAGTCATTTCGACAATTCCTATAAAGACCACACTAGTCAAAGCTTTAACTGGCGATTGGACGGATAGACACTCTGAAGAACAAGAACGGGGTATTTCTATTAAATTGGGATATTCTAACGCAACAATTTTGTATTGTTCTGAGTGCAACGAATATTTAACATACTATATGGCAGAGATTGCTAGAAAAAAAGGGCAACCTAGATTCACTTGTCCAAACTGTTCAAAAACCTTAGAATTTAAAAGAAATATATCATTTGTTGATGCTCCAGGTCATGAAATATTAATGGCTACTATGTTGAGCGGAGCCTCCTTAATGAACGGTGCTTGCTTGTTAATTTCAGCTGATGAAATATGTCCTCAACCACAAACTAGAGAACATTTAGCAGCGTTGAATATCGCAAGTATAAAGAACATTATAATCATACAAAATAAAATTGATGCTGTCTCAAAAGAACAAGCTTTAGAAAATTATAATCAGATTAAAGAATTTGTGAAGGGCACTATCGCACAAAATGCCCCTATTATTCCAATTTCTGCTGTATTTGGAGCAAATCTTAATTTAGTAGTTCGAGCATTTGAAGAAATAATCCCATCACCAATAACTCAAGAGGACGAGGAATTCCAATTTTTAGTTGCTCGTTCATTTGATATAAATCGCCCTGGCACACAAATAAACGATTTAAACGGTGGTGTAATTGGTGGATCGGTTTTAAAAGGAAAGGTTCAAGTTGGGAAAGAAATTGAGATCAGGCCAGGATTACGAGTTAAAAATGATTATCAGCCACTCAGAACTAAAATAGCTAGCATAAGCCAAGGAACTAATTCTTTAGAAGAAGCCAAGCCAGGAGGGTTAATAGGATTAGGAACCATGTTAGATCCTGCTTTGACGAAGGGAGATTCTCTAATAGGACACTTAGTTGGTAGACCTGACACTTTACCTGAGATAATTTTTGAAGTCGAATTACAAGTAAACCTTTTGGAAAGAGTGCTAGGTGTGGAGGTACAGATGAAAGTTCAACAGTTAAAACATAACGAGAAGTTATTACTCGTCGTTGGAACGGAAAAAACGGCTGGAACTGTTATAAAAATCTTAAAAAATTCATATATTATTAGTTTAAACCCACCAATTTGTGCTCCAGCGAATTCGATTTTTGCGATTTCAAGAATTATAAATCGGCGTTATCGTTTAATAGGTTACGGTAAAGAATTAAACTAAAGAAACAATAACTAATTCTACTAATTATTATGGCGAGTATGAGAGGAAAATTTCTCTGATTTTCCCTTTCACTAATTTTAATGATGCATCTGCTTTATCAAAAATGTTTTGCAGAGTATTTATTACGTCCGAATCACTATTAGAATTAATTGCTTTTGAAATTTTTTGTCTCGTTTCGTATAATATTAAGGTATCTCCAATTTTTGCTAAATAATGAAGTACTATCTCTATTTTATTTTCTTTAGATAAATCTGTTTCTTCCTTAATCTCTTTAATTTCATAAAACACTTGATCCATAATTCTCTTGTCAAGAAAACTTAAGAAGTTTTCAATGTTGTCAATGAAAATTACTATCAATTTTTCTGAGATTTTTTCGTGTATTTAAAATATAAGAGTAAACCTAACAGTATTAAAATGCCGTTAATTCCTCCAAATATTAGAATCCAAAGTGGAAAATGAAAAACATCTGTAATCAAATAGTTAACTTCTCTAAAAGTATTAATTTGAAATTCTGTACTTAAAATAGTGCCTTTGTATACTTTAACAGTATAGTTCCCATTAGGAACATTTTCGATTAAAATCTCTCCGTTTTCATCTGAGTATGCATAAGCCATTGGTTGGGTAAAATCGTTCGAGATATATGTACCATATTTTTTTCCATAATAATTTAATTCTATCCTATATCCAACTAAAGGCATACGAATACTATCGGTAAGAACGATTTTAAGGTCATTAGTAGCAGAATATTTTAAAGAGCATGGATTTGTTTCGCCAACGATGATATATGGAATAAAAAGTTTTAATCCTTTCCTTTTTACCGCATTCTTAGTAAAAAGCAAACTGTTCTCGATGGTTTCTTGCGTTATAGAAACGATCACATCCTGTACATTCACATTTCTTGCAAATAATGAACTATTACTAATTATTTGATCTACGATTATTGTCTTCTCAATTAGTGTAATATCTTTAAGAAAAATGTGCTTTGGACCAGAAATAAGCGATGGAAAATAAATTCTTTCGCGAATATTTCTCTCTCCTATTAACCTATCTATTGCCCAGCTAAAATCAACCGAATTTTCAAATATTATAGTAAAATTAGCATTAAATTTTAATGAAAATAATTTTTCATCAGCAGAAATTGATACGTTTATCTTTTTATCTGGTTCCAAAAAATCTAATTTAGTTTGATCATCTATTTCTAAAATATGATCAAAAAACAACTCCTTATCAAGGGGATCTACAATTATTTCTAAAACGAGGTTATCAGCAAGTTCTGGAGGTTTTGTTAGGTTACCCGTGATTTTTTTTCCAATTAAAGTAAAGTTATAATAAAATGAAGGGCTAAAGTCTTGAGTTTGTTGTGTTAACAACAAGACATCGCTAGGGTTTTGAGTTAAATCCCAAGTTTCTAGGGTGAGAGTATACTCAAATATGAAGTAGATCGAAAAATTGTGAAAAGTTATTGAGAAGAAATTCTGATAGTCGAACACAAAATAATCATCAGAATCAATCGAGTAATCTCCTTCGTTCAGTTCTTCGATAATAGAATCAGTACTATTTTTCACAAGTACTTGATTAAGGACTCTCGGATATAAGACTGGTTTATAGATTAAATAACCCTCAGAATTATCTATGGAACTATTAAACTGAACACTAATAGATTCGTTAATCAGCACTTTTATCTTGTTCGATTCTGGGAAAGAATTATCGAGATTATTAAATTGGGCGATTTTAATAGTTTGAAGATATCTAGTTTCTAAATATGAGATATTTAACGCTCCAGAGCTTAAATCGTCTACGAGATTAGGATAATTATCTGATTGATTAAAAATACCTTCTTCATCAAATGAAAATTGTGTAATAGTTATGTTCCCAAGTCCCTGTTCAGGAGTGTTAATAATTGGAGAGTAATCATCTTCCGAAAAAGAACTACGTTCGGGAATTATAGGGATATCATTATTATCAAGATTTAAAGAGCGGTAATTTGAAGAAGGACCAATAAGAAACAAAGAGATTACTGTGCTCATTAGCATTATAACGACTATAATAGATTTCCAGTAATTATTGCTCTTCATCTTTATTTTTAAAGTGAATTTTTTTGATCAAAAAATTAAATAAAATTAATTAATTATTCTTAAGATTTTAATTTTTACTTAAATTTCCGTGAATGTCTTCTTATACGAATATTTATATTTATTGAATATATTTTTATATCATTCATAACCGCCTTTAAAAGGCATATCTATTACTTAAAAACACATTTTTAATAATAAAGTAATTAAGAAGCTTAATATGATATATTAGTTTTTTCCAATTATACCCGATTAAACATATTAATGTCGAAAATCCTATTAAATGATTTTTATGGGCACAAAACCAGATCGCACTAAATTTTTAAAACACCTCAATACTGCTGTAGACTTTTTCGAGGATTATTCTCAAAATCTTTATAATAACATGATTGCAATTTCACATAATGACGCAGATGGGATTAGTAGCCTGCAAATTATTCAAAATTTGCTCCAAAAAATGAAATTCAATTATGATTATTTCATCTATAATAGATCTGTTTCGTGGGGAAGTTATTTAAATGGAATTTTACCGAAAACTCAAAACAGCAGAACTGCACTAATATTTACTGATGTGGGTTCTAATCTAGCTGAATTAGTGCCTATTATTAAAAAACGAAAAGAACATTTTTACATTCTTGATCACCATGAAGTCGATTGCGATATAGATTTGGAAGAACTTCCAGAAAATTTATTCTTTGTTAATCCAACGGTTTTTGGATTTGACGGTTTAGATCATGTATCGGGTGCTACTTTAGCTTATTTGTTTGCTAAAAAAATAAATTTATCGATTATAAAGCAAGGTTGGCTTGCCGTTATCGGAATTGCGGGAGACTCCTTACGGTCCATGGAAAAGCTCCAGTCTTTTAATAAGGAAATTTATCAAGAAATATGCGACGAAGATCTTGTCATAGATCAGGAAGGGTTAATTCTTTTTGGAAGTATGAATGAATCTATAAAAAAGGGTTTAAAATATAGTATTTTGCCTTTTCTAATTGGATATGGTGGTGAAAGTGATCAAACCATTAAATCCTTTTTAAATAGCATAAACATAAACCCCAATAAAAAAATTGTTGATTTAGAGCAAGATGAAATTCAAAGAATTCTTAAAAGTATTGATATTGGTATTGGACACTTTGCTTTATTGCCTCAAAAGCAAGGTTTATTAAGATTTGTGTTTGAGCACGCTATATTGCTAAACATTCTATCATTTAAAAATATTAGCGCTGCTATTTCGATTATATACCAAAAATCTATTACGCGATACGCCAAAGA
The DNA here is from genome assembly GCA_964508365.1 of uncultured archaeon. Lineage (GTDB taxonomy): Archaea > Asgardarchaeota > Lokiarchaeia > Sigyniarchaeales > SOKP01 > SOKP01. The sequence goes on along the minus strand of CAZDTP010000043.1, from coordinate 9,799 downwards.
GCTTTATAATGAATATATCGATACACTGGTTCAAAATTTAAAAATATTAGCAAATGAATTGCCTCGTTATGAAACTAAAAGCACAATTTTCATAGATGCAGGAAACGGTAAAATACCCCCGAGCAATTGGTCAGACACAGCAAGTTTTACTTCCGTTAACGGATTACTAAATCCCGATAAGATGATGTTCCTAGGTGGACTCGAGAAGAAAACTCAGATGGTTAAACTTAGTGTGAGGTGCTCTCGGAAATATTTAGAAAGCGGTCACATGGGTGTTAATAGTGTTATAAGTACGATAAAACAAAAAATTGGAGGAACGGGTGGTGGTCATAAATTAGCAGGAGGTATAAGATTATCTATACCCTCATTTAAAATACTTAAGAATAATGCTGACGATTTTACTTCATTATAGGGTTAAGGAATCATTATCATGGTTTTTTCCAAAGATAGCTCAGAGCGTACAATTTTTTTAAAGATAAAAGTTAAAACAAACTCTAAAGTACAAAAAATAACATATAACCAATTTATTGATTCTTGGATTTCAATTAATTTAATCTCTAAACCCGTTAAAAATAAGGCGAATAAAGAATTAATTAAATTATTAAGTAAAAAGCTAAATGTTGCAACCAATCAGATTCAAATAATTGCGGGACCGAAAAATGCGAATAAAACGATACAAATTAGATTTGATGAGGATATATCTCAACCAAAAATATTAGAAAAATTAACAAATTAATTACGATCCAATTTTTCGCATCTTACCGCATCTTAAACAGGTGATAAAGTGAGTCATACCCTCGTCTGCGCTTCTAGTTTGCCTCGTTTCTAAGTGTGCTTTGTCGTAGCCACAACTGCATTTAAAATTTTTAATTGCGCTTCTTAAATTTTCTTCCTTCCATTTCATTACTTCAGTAAGGTTTGAGACTTCATTTCTAATTGGTTGTTCTATTTTGGTTTTTAGGATATAAGAATCTATATTTTCCTCCGAAAGAGGTTTGGTACAGCCACATTTACATTTAAAAACTTTCTGACCATTCACTGTCGAGGGCAACATCATAGAGCCACATTCATCGCAAAATTGCATTTTTTTGGACGATTTAAGAAATTTTATTATACTTAAGATAGTATTTCAATAACAAAAATTTTTCCTTCTAAATCTAAAAATATTTACCATTCCTCCAAAGAGATTGACCGATGATTCTAATGGCTTCGAAATTTAAAAAATCAAACCAAATAACAAAGCACAGAAAATTACTCCAGCCAAAAGGTCTGCGGTTGTGCCAGGGTTTAACTTTCCATTTCGTTTTTGGATGTTTTTATCAAATTTAATTGTTAAATTTAATCCTTTATTAGTAGAAATTCCTCCTTGTGAAATGATTTTTGAAGCCATTTCTGAAACTTTCATTGCTTCTGGTTTACCTGCTTTACGGATAATCAAGGTATCAAAATGATTAGCTAGTAATTTCATATATGTATTAACTATTGTTTTATTTATATTTCGATGTTCCTTAAAACTATCAAGAAAGTAAGGTAAACCTTCCTTTAAAACGATTTTAAATCCTGTAGCATACTCTCTGCTTATTAAATCGTAATCTTGAGATTTATTAAATATTTCTTTAAGATTTATATCATCACGGATGATTTCTTTGTATGCCCCTGGATCATTAACATCATAATTATCAATTTGGCCTAATCCTCCTGGATTGCTAATTTTAATTGCCTCATATAAATTTAATGTGTCATTAACTGTTGTTTCTTCTATAATCTTGGTTAAAATTGACTCAAAATCTATAAGTCTATGTTTTTTTAACTTTATACATATTGAAGCGGCAGATGAGAGGGGAGCTAAGATGAGAATATGCCCTAATATTACATTTCCTCCGGTTTGCCACTTCATCATTTCTATAACAGATTCTTTAAAAAACACACCTAATTCGATGTTACTAAATGATTGCTTATCATTTTCAATAGTACTATAAACTTTTTCGCATAGAATTCTAAAATTAGGCTGAATAGCAGAAATTCCTGCTAGAAAGTGCTCAAAACTTGTGCTTTCAAAATTTTTCGTTCTGTGTACATTTCCTGGTTTTGGCCATCCAGAAAGTTCTAACAAACTTGAAAGGTTTATGCACCTTAGCAAATCATCGATTGACTTGATGACAATTTCTATACTTGACACGTTAGAAATATATATTTTAATATTAATATAGGTTTGTTATAGATGAGTTAGTAATAGGTTAATTCTAAAGATCTTTTCTCCTTAATTCTATAACCTTCAATATCTGAGGTATTATAAGAAATCGGTCTGTATTTCTCTGTTAAATTTTTTCGATATAGAAACTTCTTGATCCTTAATTTAATTACTCTTTTTGACATTTTACTTGGAACAATCAATTCGATACTGTTTCCACTTCGAGAAATTTCTATTTGCGGTAACTGTTCTTCGAGAAATCTTAATAGATCCTCAATATATTGTTCCTTTTCAAGGCTTAATTCTTTTACATCAATTGTTAATTCTTTAGTATTATCTTCACTCAAATTCTAATCACTCTATATTATAATTAAGGACATTATTAATCTTTTTCCAATAAAAATATGACAAAAACAAGGTTGAGTAGATAATATCAAAATAGAGTTATATCGGTGTTTCGTCTCCCCACAAATCTAATGCTTGCTTTAATTCGGCATGACTTTTAGCGTATTCATTTACGCTAATGTTATCCATGTAAGCATTAATTGCTTGTCTTAAGGCTTTCGCACCGCTTTGTGTACCACCAGGGTGACCAAACACACCTCCTCCGACTTGAACAACAATATCTTTTGATAAAAGCTCGATTAAACGATGAATTATTCCCGGATGAACTCCTCCTGAACATACGCTTAAAACATTCTTCATTCCATGCCAAACCTGTGGTAGGACCTCCAAATCGGCTTCATTCGAATTATTAGCAATTTTCTTAAAATTATTCAACACTTCTCTTTTATCGCCCGATAATTTTCCCAAACCTCCTATGTGAAGCTGATCTACACCTTGTATTCTCGCTATTTCAGCAAGAACTTTCATGCTCATTCCATGATTAGGATTTCTATCAAAAGCAGCATGAAACGCTCTATGAGCATGTATAGCTAAACCCAATTTTTCACATTCCTCTCTAACAGTTTGAACTGCTGCCCAACCAATAGTCAATATGTCGATCATAACATATTCGTTGTTAAAATCTTTCACTAGCTTCGCACGACGCTTCATTTCGTCTACTTCAGCGGAAATATTTATTAAGTAACTCTTTCTCTCTCCGGTTTCATTTTCTGCTTTATCCCTCATTTTCATGCTAAGATCGAGCCTTTTTTCGAATCTGTTAAACTTTTGATTTGATAGGTTTTCGTCGTCTTTTAACAGATCTACTCCTCCTGTCCAGATTTCGTAGCCATGTTGAGCGTGCTCCTCAGCATAATACCCTACTTTGGGTTTCGGAACAGTAGCTGTAATTGGTCTCTTCTTAATTTTAAGTAAATCCCTAATTCCCTTTATTCCATACTGAGGTCCCTTAAAGGAATGTATTAAGTTTTTAGGCCACTTCACATCGACTAACCTTAAACCATCTAAAGCTTTCATACCAAATATATTTCCGGCAATAGAACTTAAAATTTGAGGCATATTACCTTCCTCAAATAAATCGTTGGGATATGCGATTTTTACATAATTATTATTTATTTCATAAACTTTAGCACATAATGCTCGAATATGTTCAGGAATTTTAAGCGCCGTCCAAGTACCGTTACTGCTTTCAGCAGCAACCCTAATAGCTACTTTTTCAATTGGAAAACCGCTTGCAGGTTTAAGTTTAAACAAGCAAATAAGGTCTTCCTCATTTGGTTCATATGTTAAATCTAAAAAATCTTCATATTTAATTTCTATATCACCTTAAACTTAATTTAAATCATCTCTGGATACAATTTTTCAAAGTAATTATGTACATGGCTACTCGCAAAAATTCCCGCCTCTGTAATTAGACCGTCTATATACCTCCTACTTACAGTTTCAAAGGCAGGATTTAAAATTTCCAAACCTGCTGGTGGATTCTCCCATATCTCTGAACTTTCTCGCATTTCAATTTTTTCTATAACACCAAATGAAGTTTGAGGATTATATTTCAAAAGGGGAGTAGCAACATAAAACGGAACGTGTTCTTCATGGGCAACTAAAGCTAATAATCTTGATCCTATTTTGTTTAAAACAGTTCCCTCACTTGTAACACTATCTGCTCCAATAAGAATAAGACTAACCTCGTTATGATTTACAGCCCACCGCATAGCACTATCCACAACATGATAAACTTTTATTCCAGCGTCTAATAACTCTTTCGCTGTTTTTCTTCCTTGAAGGCGGGGTTGGGTTTCGGTATTTATCACTTCAAAGTGCTTTCCTTGCGCTCTTGCTTCTAATAAGATACCCGTTACAACAGACGAGTGACAATGGGTCATAATGATGTAGTCATCATCTGATTCTACAAAAGGAATTCTTCTAGCTCCAATTTCAGCTATCTTTTTTTTCGAATTTTGAATTATTGTTTGATATTCATTTTTATAGCGATTTATTAACTCTAAAAAGTGATCTTCTTTGAATTCGTGTTTAAGTTTTTTCAATCTATTTGTTATGAAATTTAGTCCATTTCTCAACGCTGGTTCAGTGGAGCGGGCATTAAACAGTATCTCCTTTGCTTCTTCTAATTTATTTAAAAACTGTTCTTCAGTATTATTATCCGTTAGCCTTTGGGCATAACTATTCAAAAAATCGATAGCCATTAGGGCTATATTTGTCGCTCCCTGTATTTCTAACGATTTAATCTTTTCAGCATCTTTTAACAATTGTTTAATTTCATTCACCTATTTATTTCTTATTTAATATAAAAACAGCCACTACTTTTCACTGTATTCTTTATTACTGGTACCACCTTCATAAGAGTCATTATCTTCTTTAAAATCCTCAGGATCGATTTCTATAAAAAGAGGACCAATATAATTACATGAAGTACACTCGTACATATCTGGTGCTAACCAACCAGAAACATTGACAGCACTTTTTAATGTTGCATGCTTACATTTTGGGCAAATTTTAATATGCGTCATTTTATTATTCTTAAGTTATTTATTCTTATATTGTTTTTTAGCGTGAAAGGGAATTAGCAAAAATTAATCTTCTGATCTTTCTCATCTAAAAATTGGTAGCTATATTCTATAATCATAAATAACATTTAGTCTCTTTCATTATTAATATAGTAATCTACCATTTAGTAGAAACGATTTTTAACTTAAATTTCTAATTTATATTTGAAAAACTAAAAATATTAAAAAAAATGAGTAAAATTGACCTAGAGCGAAAAAGCTTGCCCAACGAGCCAGGTGTATATTTTTTCCTCAATAAAAAAAGGACTATTATTTATATCGGGAAAGCTATAAATTTAAAGAAAAGGGTAAATCAGTACTTTCTCAAAACTAATTATAACGATCCATACTACGAAGAGAAAATCAAGGAACTCGTTAAAAATATTCAATCTATTGAATATATAGTTACAGAAAACGAAAAAGAAGCAAAAATACTAGAAAATATACAAATTAAGAAATATCTACCGCGTTTTAATGTGGTAATGCGCGACTCAAAGACATATCCTTGGGTTGGGTTTTTTTATTCAGAAAAATTTCCAAGAATCAGAATCATAAGAGGTCCAGAAAAATATTCAAAAGAAAACTTTTTTTTGGGGCCTTTTACTGATAAAAAGGAAATCACTAGAATATTACGTGATTTACGTAAGATCTTCCCATATTGTTCTTGTAAAAAAAGAGTAAAAATAAAGAAAAGACCGTGTCTGTATTATCAATTAAAACTATGTCCGGGACCTTGTATCGAAGCTATAACAGAAGAAGATTATATACAAAATGTGAAGCAAATAGAGATGTTTCTCAAAGGACAAACAGATGAATTAAAAGAGCAGATTAATGAAAAGATGAAGAATGCGGCTCAAAAACAAAGTTACGAAATAGCTGGTTTTTGGAGAGATAAACTCCAAGCTATTGATAATTCAACAGTCTCTCAAAATGTTTTATTAGATCGTAAAGAAAATAAGGACATTATAGGCTATTTTAAAGACGATGAGCAGAAATATATTGCAATGGTAATAATTCACATTCGCGATGGAAAAATAGCTAATAAAAGCGCTTTTCCTGTGAATATAGCAGATAAAATCGTTCAAAAGAATGCTATTTTCCCTTCGATATTGGAACAATTTTACCAAGACCTTACACACAATTTACCTGATATAATAGTAATTCCCGAAATATATGAAGAAATTAATTTGTTTAGGGAAATCCTTGACGAACATAAAACAAACATAAAAATAAGGGTTCCTCTTGAAGACGAATATGGTTTACTTAGAATAGCTAATAAGAACGCAAAAGTAATAGTAGATCAAGAAATAAAAATGGAAGAAATTGAAAGAAAAGAAGAAAACCAAATTCAGAAAGCTCTGGAAGAAGCTAAAGAGATATTTCATTTACCTAAAATACCAAGGATTATTGAAGGATTTGATATTTCAAATATCGAAGGAACAGATGCAACCGGTTCTATGGTTTATTTTCTCGAAGGGCGTCCGTATACTAAATATTACCGGCACTTCAAAATTCGCACAAAATCTACTCCCGACGATGTAGCAATGATGAAAGAAGTGATAAATCGAAGATATACAATGTTAATTGAGAACAATTTATCATTACCTGATTTAATTCTTGTTGATGGGGGAAAGGGGCAACTTAATGCGGGATATTCTGTTTTAAAAGAACTCGGTATTGAAGGCATTCCAATCATTGGATTAGCTAAAAAATTTGAAGAGATTTTTGTTCCTAACGAGAAGAATCCTATAATTCTACCTAAAAATTCTAATCTCCTTAAAATTTTTCAGAGAGTTAGAGATGAAGCTCACCGCTTCGCTGTCAAACTCCACAAAAAGCAACGGGAGAATCGCGTGAAAAGATCGGTTTTAGACGATATCAAAGGGATAGGACCTGCGACTAGAAATAAGCTACTTAAAAAATTTGGAAGCGTGAACAATATCAAGCAAGCTCCGCTTGAAGATATCGCTGAAATAGTTGGTAAAAAGTTAGCTGATGTTATTTTAAAGGAATTAAATAATTAATTTTTAATAAAATACTTAAGGTTGATTCTCAATTACTATTTTTATTAGTTCTGTCGTTGTTTCACAGAAGATCCGCGCTAAAGAATCAACTTTTGCCTCGCAAATAACTCTAATTAGTGGCTCTGTATTTGACGGGTGGATTAGAACAAACGACTCTTTTTCTTTACCAAACCTTAGATCATTCCCATATTGATTGACTTCTTCGCCTTCGCTAATCAATTCTTGTTTAACTCCAGATATAATTGCTTTGACATCTTTAGGATTTACGCTAATTTGTTTTCGATGGGAAAAGAACTTTGGAAGTCGAGAGACAAGTTTCGATATGCTCTCTTCTGTTTCAACCATGATTTCAATAATTTTAGCTGCTGCAAAAAGACCGTCCCTAGTATTGTTAAAATCAGGAAATATAACTCCACCACAGGAGCCTTCTCCGCCAAAAATATATCGGTTCATTGAAGATTTCGTTTGTTCATTCAAGAGATTATGCATTTTTTCAACCAAAAATATCTCTCCAATTTGGGTTCTTATTACTTGTGCATTATATTTCTCAGCTATAACTTCAAACATGAGCGAAGAAGCTAAATTTGTAACAAATATGAACTCTTTAGCTTGGTTAATATTATTCTTTAGAAAATATTCAGTTATAAGTGCTAATCCAATATCTTCAGGGTAACAAACCCCATTTTCACCTATAATCGCAAGTCGATCTGCATCGGAATCGTGGGCGAAACCTACGTCAAATTTACCTTGCCACACTTCCATAATTATATCTTTTAGGTTTTTAGATATTGGTTCAATCTCTCTCGGAAAAGTATCGTTTACAAGTAGATCGTTATTGATAATCTTAACTTCACACCCCAGACCAGCAAGAATTTGAGGTGTAGCACATTTTCCTGCTCCTGCTCCTGTATCAAGGACTACTCTAAGAGAATTATCTTTTGTAATATTGTTTATATTTATATGATTATAAAGCGTTTTAATATAATTCGGAATTGGGTTAATGAATCTAACATTTCTCTTTATTGCCTTGCTATTCGTGTTATAATTTCCGAAATTAATATTCTTTAAAGAACGAGAGATCACTTCTAGATCACTATTATGTAAATAAGTAATCGATGATAAAAGTTTAAGACCGTTCCATTCACTTGAATTATGAGATCCTGTAATTATAATTCCAGCGGGTATATTAAACAGGTTTTTAGTATGAATGATAATTGGCGTTGGACATATTCCTACATTGATTACCTTAAATCCCGTCGCAACTAATCCTTCGACTATGCCCTTTTCGATAAACTTACCACTTGGTCTTGTGTCGCGTCCCACGATGACTTCTCTATTTTCACTATCAACCCCCTTGCCAAACGAAATAGCAATTTTCTTTGCGATTTCAAAGTTTAAATCCTTTCCAAATATCCCTCGGATTCCACTAAAAGTGAAAATTAAGCCATTTCTTTCCATGATTTATCGTGGATTGAAAACTTTTATAAGATTAATGGGTTCCCTTCCAATTTATATTTAACCAGCGTTAAAGCTCCCATTATGCCTATTTTGTCTAAATTTTTGGTTACTTTAAGTTGAGGTGGAGTATTAATAGTAAATAAGATAGGTTCTGTTTTGAATTGTTCAATCAGGGGTGGTAGAATTAAATCACTATCTTTCATCATAGCTCCTCCAAAATATATTGAAGCACAGTCATAAAAATTGTTCACTAAACCAACCCCCACCTTAGTATAAAAGATGCATTGATCGACTATACTCTTGGAAAATTTATCTCCTCCTTTTGCTGCTTGAAACAGTTCTTTTGCAGTGATTTTTGTTTCATCGTTATCAACCATAAACATCAAAATTTTCGAACTGAAACTGGATGTTTTAATTGCTTCTAAAGCCCTGTTTCTAACTCCAGTACCAGAACTATATACTTCCCAACAACCAAACGCACCACAATTACATTGGAATATGCTCTGGTGATTTACAATTCCATGCCCAATTTCTGCAGCATTACCCTCCTTACCGAGAAGTAGACGTCCGTTACAAATAACTCCGCCCCCAATTCCTGTTGACATCGTAATATAAACTATATTATCTTTTTCATCGTCACTTGCTTCAAAATAATGAATTGCTAAAATTGAAGCGTTACAATCGTTAATCAGATAAATAGGAACGTCCAAAAATTTTTCTTGGATTGGTTTTTTTAGTGGAATTTCCTTAAAACCCAAGTTCGCATTATTGAAAACTTCCCCACTTTCTATATTTATCGGCCCAGCGGAAGCTAAACCAATTCCTAAGATTTGGTCCTTCTCAATATTATTATCAATCAGTAGTTGAGTGATTAAGGAGATTATTGCATTACTGATCGAATATTCATTTATCTTTGGAGTCTGAATCGTCTTAATCATAATTGCCTCTTTTGTTAATTCAATAGGACATATAGCAACTCGAATCCAAGTACCTCCAATATCTGCTCCAATAATAAATTCTTTTTTACTCATCGTCACTGCCGTTAGAAATATGAATATATACAAAAACTAATAATAATTTATCTCTATATTATCGTTATTAATTAGATTTCTTAAAATTTTTACGATCTCTCTTTTTCTATCTTCATCAATTGC
>CAZDTP010000042.1:0-35659 GCA_964508365.1 uncultured archaeon | reverse complement strand
TCTAAAAAAACATATAAATTAGTTTCATAATTAATACTCTTTTTTTTCTTTTTTTATATACCCTCAATTGTATTGAGATTTTAGGATAACAGGTAAGAAACACTTCTTTTTAGTAGGGTATAAAATGATAAATATTCCAGAGTTTTAAGACAAGAATTAAATCTTATTCAAAGATCATATTAAAATACTCTAATAAAAAAAAATTAGGATTTTAAATTATTGGTTAAATTGAGGAAGCCATTGCTTTTCAGCTTCAAACATATCCTCAACCATGTCTTTCACTTCCTTAGGAGAACAAACGCTAGCTGTATTAGGATCTAAGAGAATCGCATGGTATATTTTTTCTCTATCAAGCGAGAGCTGTCCTTCTATTGCTGCTTTTTGAACCATTACATTTGAGATACAGAGAGCCTGGCACACCGTTGGTAATTCAATTCCTCCTTGGGGATGTAGTCCGTGGTAATCAGCGAATATTGGGACTTCAACGCAACAATCCTTAGGTAAGTTGGTAATTAAAGATCCATTTTTGTTCATAACATTACCATTAAATCTAAAAGGGATATTCGTTTCCATTGCATTGATTATGTGAGAACAATACTCATAGGATGGAGTTCGTTTTAGAATTAACTTTTTCCGTGATATTTTTTGCTCAAATCGACGTTCCATCCTTTCTTGGTTCTTTGTTTGCATTTTATAATCTTCTGCTTGTAATAGGCTATCATGACCCGATTTTTTTCCACTATATTTCTCCAGTAAATCATTTCTTTTGCGATAATATGGGAGATACTCACTAAGGTGTCCTGAAGTTTCTGTCATAAAATATCCCGTTGCTTCCATCATGTCCCATCGAAGAATATCTCCCCCAATGATGTTTGGATTAGCTTTACATCTTTTATTTAAAAGAGGGTAAGCATTTTTCCATGGAAAGTTTGAAGAGTTTGATTCTCGATACCACAATTCAAGGAACCATGCCATGTGGTTAATTCCAGCGCAGAAAAAGCTATAATTCTCCGGCTTAACTCCAATCCAATCCCTTAACGCCATACTCGTTCCTTGAACTCCATGACAGAGCCCAACAGTTGAATCTGGGTTTATAGAATTGCAATACCATGTATTCATTGCCATAGGATTTGTGTAGTTAAGAAAAAGAGGCCTTCCTTCCTGATTTTCAGAGTTGTAACCTATCTCTTTTATTAGTTCTACTATTTGTTTTAACACAGGAGCGTTACGCAAAAACCGGAACACACCTCCCGGTCCTAACGTATCTCCAATGCATTGTGAAACCCCATACTTAAACGGAATATCTATATCTGCTTGAAATGCATCTAAGCCTCCAACATGAATTGCACTGATAATATACTTTGCATCCGATATTGCTGTTTTCATATCCGTAGTTTTTTCGAATGTAACGCCATCCAATTCCTTGGGGGCCAACTCTTTATATTTTTTCATTAGATCATACATCATATTTAATCGATGTTGATCAATATCTTCAAGACATATTATCGTATCTTTTTGTATTGAAGGAAATGTAAGTATATCGGTAAGAACATTTTCACCAAATACTATTGAGCCTGCTCCAATAAAAGCTATTTTCAGTTTTATCACTTTTTAAGTCAAATCTTTGAATTTAAAAATTACTTGTAAGATAAATTTTTATGTTTTTCAAATCTTTCAACGTAAAATCGAGATATTAAGGCAAGACTACCTAAAACGAATCAACTTTAAATTTATTATAAAACAAGAAATAAAAAAGTCAGTATATTTTTTCAGCTATTTCTGGTGTTAGCGTATCACGCTTTAACGGTTCTTCGGTTTTTTTTGCTGTGGATATTTCAAGAGTGGGGGTGATGTCTTTCATTAAATCAACCTTATTTTTTAATTCCTTTGAAATCACTTTAGTTGTGATACCTTGAGAATAGAACATTCCTAAACCGCCTAATACACCCTGCTTAATTAACCTTAACAAGGATGACAGCATCCAATTGAATTTTCCAAAAGGATTCAAGTATTCTTTGGCTCTTCTTAATAGCCATCCTTTCAGATAAAAAGCGGCATAGGCTTCAGCTACAAGGCGATACATTTCTATGGAAGTTAGTTCTTCAGTTCCCATCATCGGATGAAATAAGTCGTAAAATTTATAATTGCTTGCGGTTATCATTCCTTTTTCTTTCATTTCATCGTAAAAATCCGTTCCCGGAAAAGCAGTAATGGGGGTAAACTGAACACAGTCTAAATCTAAGTTTATAGTATTTTGAATATTTTGTCTAACCATTCGTTTGGTTTCGCCAGGAAATCCAATTATCACACCACCAAAAATTGAAATTCCTTTGTCTCGTAAACTTTTTACTACTACTTTAACCATTGCAGGCGTAGTGTTCTTCTTATTCATCGCGTCTAGACTCTGCTGATGAACGGATTCAATTCCAAGAAAAACTTGCCTAAAATTGGCTTTGTACAATTTATCGATTAATTCGGGGTTCCTATATAGAGTATCCACTCTTGATTGGCAAGAAAAGTGCATTTTATTGTTGACTCCTGATTTAATTAAAGTATCTAATATCTTGTTTGTTCTTTTCACATTAATTGTGAAGTTATCTTCACAGAAAAAAATAAAATTATTTTTCCAGTCAACATCGTACACTTCTCTCATTATTCTTGAAATTGATTTGGTTCTGTAAGTAGTTCCCTTGTCTGAATTTCTCCACATTTTTATAATACAGCAAAACTTGCAGTTGTGCGGACAACCTCTTGAAGTCTCTACTTGGCGAGTTGTGGTGCCCAAGTACGTGTAAAGCTTTCCTTTTAATAAATCTCGTCTAGGCATTGGAAAATTATCTAAGTTGGGTTCTAATTTTCTTTCAGAATTATGGATAATATTACCTTCCTTATTTTTATACGAGATTCCATCAATCTCTTTAAGAGAAATTCGCTTTTTATTCCCATCAAGGTAATCGATAATTTCTTTAAATGTATGTTCTCCTTCTCCTCTTACCGTAAAATCTACATACTCATGGTCAGCTACAAACTCTGGTACTAAGGTAGGCTGGTATCCACCTATAATCGTGTTGCAACCTTGCTCTTTCGCCATTTTAGCAACTTCTAAGGCGGAATATATTTGTGGAGTCATGCTTGTGATTGCTACTGTATCGTACAGATTTAACTCGCTACGAAATTGTCTCTCGCGATATTTATCAACCTTGAAATCAAACAATTTTGCATCATGTTCTGGGACCATAGCAGCTATCGAAATTAAACTTAATGGAGCACCAGTAATAATAGCATCCATCCCCGATTCCAGACGGGCCGGATTAATATATAAAATCTTCATTTTTATTCACATGCTTTTCCCAATTATCAAGCTTAACCTTATCCAAAGTGAACCACGGCGCGTATAAACTAACTTGGGAGAAGAGGCTAAGTTGTAATTCAGTTATTTATTATTCATTAAGAATTTATTATATTTAAACTTGTTGAATCTACATAGTATTTGTTTAATCGATATAGTTCCATATCTTATTTAATACTATATTAAAAGAAAATAATAATAAAAACTAAGTTACTTGAAATGATAAATTAGTCTAAAAAGTTTTTTTTAATCTTATTAAACCTTAACCCCCTCTGTATTAAAAAGAATTAACTTCAACTTTTCTTTAATGCAAACAGAAGTTTCTGGATATTTTAATCATCCCTTTTTAAAAAAAAATCGAGTATTGTATAGACAGTATCAAAATAATATAATAAAAAGGTGTAAAGGAAGAAATTCTTTAATAGTTTTACCAACTGGTTTAGGAAAAACGATTATTGGTATTTTACTTGTAGGTAAGGCTTTAGAAAAATATCCTGAATCTAAAATTATTATTCTTGCTCCCACTAGACCTTTAGTTTCGCAACATAAAGCGTCATGTAAGGAATTTCTTAACATTGAACCAAATGAGATTATTTCGTTTACGGGTAGAATATCGCCTGAAAAAAGGATTATTCACTTTAATAACTCTAAAATTATTATATCAACACCTCAGATAATAAGAAATGATGTAGAAAGAGGTAGATACGATTTAAAGCATGTTTCTCTAATTATTTTTGACGAAGCTCACAGAACGAGAGGTAATTATTCGTATTGTTTTATATCGAACGAATATCTCAATACATGCCAAGATCCTCTCATTTTAGGATTAACCGCATCTCCAGGAAAAAGCTATTTTCACATACAGCAATTATGTAATAATTTGTTTATTGAAAATGTAATTTTCAAAACGTACGAGGACCAAGATGTAAAACAGTATATATACGATATCGATACATATTTAGAGTTCGTCGATTTACCCGTAAAAGTAATTGAACTGAGCGCAGTCTGGTATAACTTGTTTGAAAAATTTCTAAAATTTTTTATTGACAAAAAATTATTACCCCCTAACAAAAGATATTATTCTAAATTAGATTTCTTAGGGATATCTCGCGATTTGACACTTTCTCTCAAGTACGAGAACGGCTATTTACCGGAACTATCTGAAGAGGATTATTTCAGTGCACTCTATTTTAAGACTGATCGAATAAGAGATTTAGTTAAAGAAAACTCTTTAAATGTTCAATCGATTTTCTCTTATTGCTCAAGTTTTATAAGTTTACTTCACGGTAAAGATTTATTGGAATCTCAAAATATTACGCTATTTTTAAAATTTCTAGAAAAAATTGAATACAAATCCGATCAAGACATACTTTCGGCTAAAAGAATCGTCAACTCCGAACACTTCAAATTTATCAAAAACAATCTAATACAGAATAACATTAATGAATATTCACATCCTAAAATAGAAAAGTTATTTTCAATAATTACTGAAGAAATCGAAGATTATCGAAACAATAAAATCATCATTTTCACGCAATACAGAGACATGGCTGAATTATTAAAGAGTTTAATAGAAAAACGCTTTGATTCTCTCTTAAAAGTTGAAAAATTTATCGGTCAATCATCCAAAACAGATGATTTAGGATTTTCGCAAGATAAGCAAATTGAAATTATTAAACAATTTAAAGAAGGAACGCTAGATATACTTGTAGCCACCAGCGTTGCAGAAGAAGGACTTGACATTCCAAATGTGAACGCAATTATTTTTTACGAACCCGTTCCCTCAGAGATTAGATTAATCCAAAGACGCGGTAGAACGGGCCGATATGGACCAGGGAGGTGCTATCTATTAATAGCCAGACAATCTATTGATGTCCCTTTTTATAAAGCTGCAGATAGAAAGGAATCGACTATGAATTGTGTGCTTTTAGATTCAAAACAGTTAGATTTATACAATATTAAAAATCGAGAGAGAATCTGCTTTGAATTAGATCAAAATAAGTTTCGAGAAGTCGATTTAATTAAAAACTATCGAGAACGAAGAGAAAGGGAAAAAGAACTACTTGCGGATCGATCAATAGAAGAAATTATCACAGAACTTGATAACTTTGCCCACAGTGAAGAATTTAAAATGTTTAAAGACGTGGGTGTAACTTTTTATTCTGATGTAATTGGATTGGATAAATCGAAATTGAAAACTTCTATGTTAAAATTAAAATTAAATCAAAAAGAAAAGAATAAGAAAATGACAGAAAGAAAAATATATTTAAATAGAAATGTAAAAACGCTAATAAAAATTGCTCATACTTATAGCGTAGATGGAAAAATGCCGCTTTCTGATTTTAAAGAATTTGCACAAGAGGAAGATATTATAGATAAGAAATTTTACATCCATTTTAATCAAGCATGCCATTTAGGCTACCTTAAAAGAAATACTGATACCGTAGAATTCATTATGGATTATGACTAAATTCCTTTTTTATATTCTGATTTATAATTTTTTAAACTTCAACAAATTACCATAACGCTTATTAACAGAAAATTCGAAGTTAAATATATTAGTAATTAATTTAATAAATGAATGGTAAAAATGGATATCAACTCATTTCTAAGAAGAAAAGGAAAAAAATGGATAATTCTCTATAGCATATATTGCGTAAATTTTGCGATTTTTATGACGTACATTTATTTACTTGAACCATATTGGGGAGACATTAATTCAACATTCTCGGGTTGGGTTGATTTTAAGATTAATATCGTTCTTATCATTGGTATTATTATTATAATCCCGTTGATTTATGGTTTATCACTATTAACTATTAAATTAAGAAAAATAATAAAAACTAATAGAATTAAACCTCATATCATCCATAAAATTATACCAATTATTTTAATAATCATTTATAATCTTCTTATTGTAATTTTACTTGATTTTCTTGAAGAATACGCAAATGTTATATTTCAAAGTATAGAATTTTATAGCTTTTTTATATTTCTTGGACTAGATATTGCTCTCATAATGATTTTATACCCTATACTTAAGATAATACCACAATTAAAGGAAAATTTATCAAATAAACTCATAAAAGCAAATAGAAAATGGATGATCATATTAACTTGCATAATAGGAGGATATGTAATTACTTATACAATACCTTTTATTATTATTCCATCTAATGTATTATTTTACGATTTACCACCTAAACCAGAGTTAATAGCTCACCGGGGAGCCTCGCACCTTGCTCCCGAGAATACAATCGAAGCAGGTGAAGCGGCTCTCTTATATGATTTAGTTGTAGGATGGGAGGTTGATATTCAAATCAGCTTTGATGGCGTTCCTTTTTTAATGCACGACGATACTCTCACTAGAACAACTAATATCTCTGAACATTTTCCAAATCGAAAAAATGATAAGGCTTACACATTCAATATTTCAGAACTTAGAGAATTAGACGCTGGATCATGGTTTGTAGATAACGATCCCTATGGAGTTATTGCTAGTGGAATAATCTCAAAAGCAACCGCAGAATCATTCAGAGGCATTAAAATTCCCACTTTTGAAGAAGTGTTAAATTTCACAAGAGATAACGATTACCTTTTAGATTTTGATGCAGATAGACCCTCAGTAGGTCATCCATATTATGATGATTTCTACGAAATTCTTTTAAACATGACGATAGAATCAGGTATGGATTTAGGTAAAGTAATGATACCAACAGAAAATAGCGAATGGATAGAAATGATAAATAATTCCGCTCCTGAGATACAATTGGGATGGCCTGGTTCACCAACAACGCAAGAATTTCAATCTTCTACTATTAATTATACATATATTAATACAGGTGATGGGTACTCCAATGATGAATATAGAGCTTTAAAAACAGCTGATGTAGATACTATGGTTTGGACAATCGAGTCTGTCGAAAGATATTATCAATTATGGTGTTTGGGAGTGGATTGGGTAAAGACTAATTCCCCCTATAAGTTTAACGATTTGGAGAGTAACTTTTTATTCTTCCCTATTCTTTCCTACATCACGATCTGGATTGCGATTTGCATAATAGCTTTAAGTTCAATCGATATTATTAGACATAAACTAAAAAAAAGCAGATAAATATGCTCAATAACAAAGATTAAAGCTATAAATAGATAAATAGAAATTTTTTTGTTTTTAATAATTAATCCTCTAAATCCTTTTATCAATAAAAAAAGATTATTTTATTATTAAATTAAAGATTCCAAGTTTGAAAATGATGTTACTCAATATGCTTCAAAAAATAAAAGGAAAAAAGTGGTTGCTATGTGATTTGATGTTAATCATAAACATGATGATTTTAGAATCGATAATGCTAATTTTTCATGTATATTGGGGAGATATTAATTTAATAGTCTCTGATTATATTGGCTTTGATTTAAATCTTGTATTTCTAATTATCGTAATCCTCTTACTTCCGCTACTTTATGGAGTAGCGATTTTTCACATACACCTTAGGAATATTAAAAAAAATAACGAAATTAAACCTTGTATCCTAAATAAAATTATACCAATAGTTCTAATGTTCATATATTCAAGTCTATTCGCATTATTATTATACTCTTTAGAACAATACTCCCGATTAATTCCTCAAGTTATTGAGTTTTATAGTATATTTTTTACAATACCCCTTTCACTCTTACTTATTTTGGGCTTATATCCTTTGATAAAATCAATCCCACAATGGAAAGGTCATTTATCAAATAGGATATTAAATGTAGAAATAAAGTCAAATGTTATTTTAGGACTTTTAATTACTGGATATTTTTTTGCTTTTGCGTCTCCGCTATTGTTTATCCCCTCAAATGTGATTTTCGGCGATCTACCTCCCAAACCCAACATTATAGCACATAGAGGTGCATCGCATTTAGCCCCAGAAGATACTATCGTAGCGGGAGAATTAGCAGTAGAACACGGGGCTGTTGGTTGGGAAGTCGACATAAGAATTTCTATTGACGGAGAATTATTTTTACTGCACGATGATACTCTCACTCGAACCACTGATGTAGAGGATATTTTTCCAAATCGAAAGAACGATCGCGCTGAAACATTCACGCTTTCTGAACTAAGACAATTAGACGCTGGTAGTTGGTTTGCGGACAAAGATCCATACGGGGCTTTAGCTTTTGGTCGTATTTCAAAAGAAGACGGAGAAAATTACAGGGGCATACAAATTCCAACATTTGAAGAAGTTTTAAATTTTACAAGAGATAATGGCTTTTATATAGATTTCGATACTAAATTACCATCATCAAGCCATCTCTATAGTGAAGTATATTTTGAAACAATAATGAACGAAACACTCGAATCGGGAATTGATTTAACAAAAGTTATGATTTTCACTAGCGACGCTGAATGGATTGATTTGATTAACCAAAAAAATGCCACTGATATTTTATTAGGCATGGATATGAGATCTAATCCTTCCTTAGAAGAATTCGAAATGTCTGAATATAATTATACAATTATCAAAACGGGGGATGAATACTCTAATGAATTATATAGATCATTTTATTTACACAATCTCCCTGTTATGGTTTATACAATTGATAGTATCGAAAGATTCAGTCAACTCTGGTGCTTAGGGACGACTTTTATTATGACGAACGAAGTACACACTTTTAACGATCTGAAAAACCCAATCTGGTATCTTAATATAGAAATTTACATCGTTCTTTGGAGCATCATATATATCATAACTTTAAGTTCTCTACTTATTACAAAATTTGTCTTACTTAAAAAAAGAAAAGAATAAAATAACGGAATATCAAAATCAAATCTTTTCATCTTTCTTTTTCTTAAAGAGAAGGTAACCAAGTACTACTAATGTCAAAATAATAGGAATCATTATCGTAATTGGGTTTTCTCCTGTAATTCGGAAGATATAATAAGATATTGTAAGGAGAGATGCAAAGAAAGCAATAATGGAACCATATTGGTTTGTAAAATTCTTTAAACGCCTCATAAATATATATACACGGAAATTCATTTTCTTTATAACTTCTAACTCTTTTTCATCAAGCTTATTCAGAACTTCCGGGTTTTCGTAGTATAAACCGATCTGAGGATCGTATTTCCCTTTCAATTTTCCAGCACTAATCAGAGAAATTAGGTTTTTTTGAATAAGTGGTTTTTTTATCTTCAATTCATTCTGCAAGAAACTTAAGGTTAAGAATTCATTAGCAACGGCTTTTATTGCCATTTCTACATATGACTTTATGATTAATTCTTCTAATGTGTTTACTTTCTCTCTTAAAATGTCGTTAAATTCTTTAATAAAGCGGTTAAAATCATCTATGATGTGAATATTTTTGGTTTCGAAATCGTTCGAATTTCGGTTAAATGTCCTAATTAAATCTTTTATTTCTTTACTTGTATTTTTAATTTCCTGCTCGATAGAGACCTTTTTTTTACTAACTTTTAAGTAGGCTCTCTTATACTGCCCTGTTTCGATATAATCTTCAACCCTCGTCTGCAATGTTCCTAATAATTGAGATAAATGGGTATTTTTGTTGGTAATCGTGGTTAATAATTTACCTCGATCCGTCTCAAACCTTAAAGAATTTATTTTATCATTTATTGCTTGAACTCTTTCTTCTACTCTTTTTTTAATCACATTCTTTTTCTTAACGTAGAATTCTCTCGCTTCGGTCTCAAATTTCCTTGATTCATAAGATATACTAATGATCGATTTCAATCTATTCTCGATTTTTTCGTCAACCTGTTTTAGTCTAATTATAACACGCTCCTTTCTCCCTTCAAGAATTTCCCTCATCTTTGCATGGGACTCAGCTCTCTCAACATTATCAAAAGTTTTAGTTAGTTGGTTTTCTATTTCGATTTTTACATTATCTAACACATCGACAATGAATATTTGTAAGTCCTCAAAAATCACTAAATTTTCTTTTATATTCAAAATCGCTATCTCATTATTATCTATAACCGCTTTTAGATTCTTAATCAGTTCCATATTCTCTAATCTATTCTCGTCAACATTTAACTCTTTTGTCTTAGTGTTGTATTGGTTGGTAATAGATTCCTTCAAATCACTTAAATCTTTAATTCTATTCTCAATTTCTAATAAATTTACTCCAAGAGTTTTGTTTTTTATACACGAATCGTAAAGGGCTAATAATTTTCCTACTGCCTCTTGTGTTTGCTTAATAATTCTATTTTCTGTAAAATTTTTTAATTCTCTATATTTATGATAAGCTTCAGTGTGAACTATTAGTTCTTTTTTATCTTCAAGTAAATCACCTTGCAATTTAGACACCTCTATCATGTCTTTAATTCTTGGAATTATCGCTTTACATTTGATTTTTAGCTTATCGGCTAGTTTTTTTATACTAATTGTGTCTGTGTGCTCCTCCTCACTCATGAGTATAATTTCTTGAGAAATAATGCCATTCACATATTCTTCCTTCAGTTTATCAACTTCATCACTAATAAAAACTTTAAATTTCTCCCATTGTATTATTTTTATCGAACTTTCATCAAGATCTGGGATAATGATTTTTAGATTTATTAGCTTTTTAGAAAAAATCTTATTATTTTCGTTAAAATCAATTAGAATTGCATCAAAACCACTAATAACATTCGGAATTTTATTTGTTTTGTTTTGCTCAATGTTTTTCCTGTAATTTTCTAACTTATTCTTAAAATTTTGGATAGTATCGGAAACAAAACTATCAAAATCCTCAACACTTGCTCTATTTCTTTCTTCTATAACCTTTTCTTTTAAAAATTGCTCCTGTTCGGCTATGAACTCAATAATGTTTTCTTCCAGACTGTCGAGCTTTTCATTTATATATTTATAAAGCGGGAATAGTTTCTGTTTAAAGGAAGTGTTTTTTTTAACATTTAATTTTAAGCTTTGAATTTCCTTTGTTTTTTCTTTTAGTAGGTTATCCGCTTCCATCTTGATAATATTAAATGCGTCTTGATATTGATTTTGAGACGCACTATTTTTAGCGTCCTCTTTAATTTGCAAAATTCCTTCTTGTATATTATCTTTAACATTTCCTATCTGTCTATTTAATTCGTTGAAAAACTGAAAACCATTAGTATAATCAGCAAAAATCAAATCAAAGTTCTCTTTAAAATTAACCCATTTATATATTATTTTCTTATGGTTCTTTGCAATCTTTTTCTCTTTAGATGTAATTTGATGCGAGACTTTGTAAATAACTGAATCGTATTTGCTTACAACCTGAGCTATTTTATTAAATGCATTTATAATAAGATTTAATTTTTCTTCATCATAACCCTTCTCAAGAACTTCCGTAATGTAATTTTTAAAAGAATCTATCTCGCGATTTATCTGATCCTGAATATCGTATATTCTATTATCTAGTTCGTCTAAAATAATGCTAAATTTTTTTAATTTTTCCATCTCTTGGATCTTTTCTAGGAGATAATTATTTAATTCACCTAAACGCTTTTGCAATAAAGAGTATGACTTGTTCCATTGAGATATTTCAGAACCTAAAGCAGCTTGTAGGTTGATGTATATAAGATCTTGATTGAAAGATGTTTCAATGTTTTTATTAAGAAAATCTGCTTCCATTAATGAATCTCTCAATACAAACTTCAACCTTTGTTTAGCGAAATCAACTTCGTCTATCAAAAGATATGATTCTATTTCTTCTTTGATAAGAGGGATAGTGTTTTTAAGCTTCAAAGTCATATTGTAAATATCATTTTTAATTTCCTTCAGTTTAGCTTTTTCTTCAAACAATCTTTCGGTGTTAATTTCCTTATCGGAAATAATTATGTTTTTGTATAAAAAATCTAAACAAAAGTAGAATTTTGTTTTGAATAAATAAGCCTTTTTTGCTCTGATCTCCCCTTCAAAAAAGTGGTTGCTTATTAAGTCATATATGATCGGAAAGATGTCTTCTTTTAATTTCACAGGTTCCTGTTGGTAGGAACTTTTATATTTTTTGTAAATATCCGAAAGTGATACAATACTATTATTTCTTAATTGTTCGTAAACTTCTTGGATTATTATCTTTTTACCATGACTTAAATTTTGTAGGTATTTATTAAATTCCGAAGTAATATCGATATTCTTCAAACTAAACATATAATTGAGGTTGATATAGAGTACAATCTCCTCTACTCCATGGTTT
Source organism: uncultured archaeon (assembly GCA_964508365.1). Lineage (GTDB taxonomy): Archaea > Asgardarchaeota > Lokiarchaeia > Sigyniarchaeales > SOKP01 > SOKP01. Next base: position 23,145 of record CAZDTP010000042.1, on the reverse strand, counting down.
AACCCAAAGGTAGTTTTTATCTGGTTTAAATCGATAAAATTATAAATCTCTAACCGCTTAAATACGACTCTTTCGATTTCTTCGATAAAACGATTCCAGATAATAGATAGCAAGATTACTAGTTTAGTAACATTTCTTAACGCGATTAAATTCCATCTTTCTTTATCTTTCAATAATGAGTCTAATTTCTCAGCGATAAAAGAATAAATTCTTGCTGAGTTGTAATCTATAAGCCATGAGTATATATCTAGAAGATTTACGCACCAAAATGTAGTTTCAATATCTCCTTCAATTGAATCTATGACAAAACCTCCATTTGCCTGTTGAAATTGATAGAAATGCTGAATTTCCTTATCTTTTACATCTGAATCTAAATCAAAGAATTTTAAACTGAGGAGTTTAAAAATTAATGATACATCTTTTTTTCTTTCTCTTAAATATTGACGGAATTGCTCTATGAAAACCCTTACATCAACACCGATAAGCATGAGATTTTCAACAACATAGTAAAAAGTCTTTCCTAAAGGTCCTTGATTACATAATTCGCATTGTTTGTCAAGGCAATGTAAGAATCCATTATTTCTTTTATGATCATAAATAAAATTCTTAATTTCTTCAATAACAATATCTTGGCCTTTAGACGATAAGTACTTTTGGAGCACTCCTAATAATTCTAAACTTGCTAGAGCATGGTATGTTGACCAAATATCAGGTCTTTTTACTGAATAAGGCGATGATTTGAATCCCAATTGATCTTTTTCAATTATCTCAACTTCACACTTTTTTATAAATTCTAAGAAACCTTCACTATGGTCGTCCACTTTTTGTTTGAGATATTTCCTCAGAAGGAGAAACCAAAAAATATCCTCCAAACTTAAAGACGATTCTTCAATTAAGTTCTTATTATGATCCTGATATAATTCTAGAACATTATTGTAATTACTTAAATAGAAATTACCGATATCCTTTCTATTTGTTAAAACAAAAGACTTAAACGGCTCCTTTTTAAATTCTGTTATATATGGGTAAGCCGTCTTATTTTCCACGTTAGTCAACTAAAAAAACCCCAAACTTCTTTTTAATAGTAATAAAAATTTTCGAATTTATTTTTTTAGTATTATTTTGTGTGATGCTTTCTAATTACTGATTTTAGTAATTATAGAATAACTAGAAACATATTTTTATTCTAAAAAGATAAAAAAAAAGGAGTGATTCTCCTTACTTATTTTCAATTTGATGCATCTAATAAATTGTATTAAGAGATTATATCTAATAAATTGTATTTAGAGATCATTTCCAGAACGCCCATTACTTGCATACCATGATTATACTGATCATTAGCATCGCTTAAATTCCTCCAACAAAAAGGACATTCAGTTGTCAAAATATCTGCTCCTACTGCATTAGCTTCATCGCATCGCAGACTTGCAGTTCGTATTGAGAATTCAGGGTAACCTGCTCTAACTCCTCCACCAGCACCACAACACATCGAATTATTTTTTATACGATACATCTCAGTAAACTTAATCCCGACATCTTCTTCAAGTTTCCGTAAAATAACTCTAGGAATTTCAAACCATTCGTCGATCGCTTTGTCTACCTTGCGCATATCAAACATTAGGTTCTTGGAGTTCTTGATCATTTTTTGTTCCATGTCAAGCGCAAAATGTCTTCCAGTATGGCAAGGATCGTGATATGTTACAACTTTTCCCTTGAGTTCTTTATTAGGTTTGAATTTAATCTTTCCTTCAGTGATTAATTTTGAAACTAATTCAAATGCATGCATGGTTTTAAAAGGGAGTTTCTCGTCTTCTGCCATCCATTTTGGATAATCAATCGTTATAGTCCGATAACAACCTGCACATGAGAAATAGACCGTTTCTAAATTCTTAAAAGCCTCGAGATTTTTCCTCATTAACTCTTGGGCAGTATCAACGGCGCCGATTCTAAAGAAGGGGCTTCCACAACACACTTCTTCTTCGATTAATGTAAAATCTATTCCTAATTGTTCAAAAATTTTTGCTGTAGCGACTGCAACTTCTATTTGCCGATAGCTAGCAGTACAACCGACATAATATCCAATTTTAGCGTTTTTATTATTTATATATTTTCCTAAACCGGCATCCTTCGCCCATTTAAATCGTTCATTTGCCTTTCCGCCGTAAGGATTGTTTAATTCCTTGACTAGGCGATCGACTAATTGATGTTTCTCAATCATAGGAACACCTGATTCTATACACGCAGCCCGTAAAGATTCAATGATGTCTACTGTGGGTATTTTATTATCACATTGGGCTGAACATTGTCCGCATGTAATGCACGGCATAATCACATCCCTTACTTCATCAGAAAATTCTAAATCTCCGCTTAAAATTGAACGAGCAATCCAAATTTTACCAGCGTTCCAAAATGCTTCCCAACCGTATTCTATTCCAGCAGGACACGCGTCAAGCATTCCTTCGTAAAGAACTGTACCTTGTTTTCCAGTGAATTCCCCTATTCCAGCTCTACTAGGCTCTCCCGAATAAGCAAACCTACAAGCTTTACAATGGATACACTTATATATTTCCTTTTCTAATTCTTTTAATCTTTCCATTCCAGTTTTAGCCATTTTTTTTTACCTCCTTACTCAGTTATGGAAGAGCAAGCCTCCCAGGATGCATAATTTGATTAGGATCAAACATCTTCTTTATCATCCTCAAATATTTCCAATACATTCCTGCTTGAGAATAAGTGAGAGGTGCGTGGATGTATGGATCTGGACGATAATTCAACCACCCTTGCTTAAGCGCGTATTCTGTTGTTTCTCTATTCATCTCTTGAACTTTTTCGAAATCTGATGGTTTTGTGCTATCGAAACAAATAATTGGCATACAAATTGCTTGTCTACAACGTTCAATACTAGCAATCCACATGACTGGTGGAAAACCATATTTCTCCATAGCAGCAGTATACATTTCAGCAAAATGGGCGCATTCGTTCCATGGGGTATAGAACGTAATGAATAAAAATCCTGCCTCCCAAAAAGAATAAGGAACTGCAATCTTATTGGGTTTCTTCAATCTGCTAGCGATTTGTTTGGGATGTAGTTCCTGAGGTTTTATACTATCAGGGTCTTTAGCTCTATTTTTCTTGAAATCTTCAGCCATTTTATTGATTCTATTAACTACATAATCTAACTCTTCTTGAGTTTGTGCCCAGCACTCCCAATTCATCCACCACCTACTAATTCCTAACTGTTCGTAGAATTCATAATCGTGAGGAACTTTATCCTTTGGCCAACGCGTCATTACTAAAGGATAATTCCCACCTTGAACCATAACGGTGTTGTGAGCAATTCCAAATTCTTGTTTTCCTATTTCTAGTGTTAGGTTCTGCATATCCTCAGGATTGGACATACCCCACACAACCACAGTCTTAAATTTTGGATGAGGATATATTTTAACTGCGACTTTAGTCATTACGCCTAAAGCTCCTTGTGAACCCATTAAAAAGGACCAGATATCTGGACCTAATCCATATTTATAGAACGGTTTCGCAAATGGAAGAGCCCAAGAACCAGTTCGCACAATATCTCCGTTTGGAAACACTATTTCACCGCACATGAAGTTATCACCTTGTGGACCAACGGAGCTAGTATAAAGGGAAAACCCTCGATCGATAGCATCACCCATTACGGTAGAAGCTGGTGGAGCACCGTCTGGTACGGGAGGCGCCCACTCTGGATAATTTTTATGCATGTAAGCCCAAAGCTCTCCAATCGTGACTCCCGGTTCGACTACGACGTATCGATTATCTGTATCGACTTCGATAATTCTATTCATTCTACCTAAATCAAGCATAACTCCCGCAGGCTTAATAGTTGGACACGCAAAGCCGCCTGATAGTCCGGCTGAAATCGGTGAGACTGCAATTTTTTCTGCAGAGCAGTAAAGTAGAATTTTACGAATTTCTTCAATGTATTTGGGGCGTACGACGATATCAGGAATTTGTGACTCTAATCCCATTACAGATTTGGAAAGATATGACGCTGTAATTGCCTTGTTATTGGTGGCATACTCTTTTCCTACAATACCAATCATCGCGTCTAAATCCTTATCATCTGCTAATTTATAGCTCATATTTTAATACCTTTTTATCTTTTTTTTTTATAATTTTTGAATTTAGATTAAAAATTCTTTATACGTTCGAAAATTATTTGCTTAATTTTAAATTTGTCATAAAAGGCTTTCATAAAAAGGAGTAATTTTCTTATAATTGAACTGTTGAACTCTTTTAAATTAACTTTCTGGAGGAGAAAGAATCTTAATCGGTTTGAACTGGTGGAAAAATTAACTTATCCCTAATACTTTTATAATCTCATCATGTAAAGCCTTCACAGTAAATGGTTTTTCTAAAAATGTTAAACCGTTTATTGCTAACGCTCGGTTTTTAATAGATATATCCGCACTTGTGAAGATGATTTTCGGAGGTTTTTTTAGTTTTAACAATATTAACGCTGTATCTATTCCATTTTGAACGGGCATACGGTGGTCCATTAAAATTACATCGGGTTTATTAGTTAGTGCATAAAATTTTTCAATTGCTTCCTTTCCGTTGTTCGCTTTTCCAACAACTTTAAATCCAAATGTGAAAATCATCATCTCATATAACTTTTGTAAGGACAAATCGTCTTCCACGATAAAAATTGAAACCAGTTAAACCTCCTCCGGTAATATAATTATAAAATTACTTCCTTTGGAATGGTCTCCTGCAACCTTATCCTCCACCCAAATTTGGCCGTTATAGTTTCCGACTATCTTCTTAACAAGTGTTAAACCAAGTCCTAACCCAATTTTATCCTTTCTCTCAACCAGATCTCTCTGAAAGATTTTTTCTTTCATTTCAGGGAAAATACCAATTCCATTATCAATAAATTCGAGTTTGATAAAATTGACTCCATCCTTCACTACCCTTGAAAACTTGATAAGAATCTCAATAATTGAATTTTGATTATGTCTTACAGCGTTGATTAATAAGTTTTCAAATATATCTGGTAAAAGTTCATTTACTTTAACATATACTTCTTTTGGTTCATTATAAATCTGAATATTTATCTCTCTATTTTTAAATACTTTAATTAAAGCGTCTATAACATCTTTTAAAACTTTAATAATTTCTTCCTTTTGTAAGGTTAAGTCTTTATTTTCAATTTCCGATAATCTTCTTATGTTTGATACTAAATTGGTCCCTCTCTTGATCTGTTTTCTAATAATATCCAACAATTCATCGTCTTTCTTAATGCCAATCGATTGTTCCTCATTTAAATCGATAAGTTCTACTGATGTTTGGATATTTTGAAAGATATTGTTAATATCGTGAGAAAAGATGTCTTTGTAAAAATTAATACGATTATACGCTTCTCGATATTTTATTTCCGATGTTTCTAATTCTTGCTCGGCAAGTTTTCTTTCTGTAATGTCTTGAACAATAAATCGAATTCTTTCCTCGTTTCCTATTTTTAGTAATGAAGCGATAGCGTGAGCCCATAATACACCTCCCGCTGATCGATATATAGGAAATTCAAATTCTAATGTTTCTCCGTCTTTTTTTAGCTTATTAAGGATACCTTCGAATAATGGGATCAGTGGCTTATTTTTCTCATGATGTCCCCAAAATTCTCTAAAATTCTTTTCAATAATATCATTTTCTAAATTATGAGTAGATAAAAGCTTCGCTGTAGCTTTATTACAATCAATTAAAGTTCCGTCTAAATCAAATATGCCGATAGAATAAGGGGAACTCTCAAATAGGTTCCGATACTTTTCTTCAGAATCAATTAAATTTTTTTCAGTTTGTTTGAGTTTGGTTATTTCCCTGGCAACTTCAACTGCTCCTATTATTTCTCCTTCATTATCCCTTACGGGAAAACCTTTTATGAAAAAAGTTCTCCCATGTGGAGTTGTAATTTCACCAGATGTAGGTTCACCTATTTTTAACGAGAGTTCTACAGGGCAATTAACACAAATTTTATTAGAATTGTGCCAAACGGAGTAACATATCCCTCCTATTAAATCTTCTTGTGTCTTTTCAACGGAATCTGCTGCTGCTTTATTTAACCATAAAATATTTTGCTTTTTATCTTGAAAGACGATAAGCTCCGAAATACTCTCCAGAACGAGTGCTTTTTCTTTTTCGTATTTTTTTATAATTGGTTCGAAACCCCTATTCTGTGCGTTATCACCTTTCAAACATCGTTCACCTAAAAATATCGAGCTTTAAGAGAAAAAGATCAAATCGTTATATAGAGAAATATCAGAATAATACAAAGAATTAAATTTATTTAATCCTTTGCTTCCAGTTTTGTATGTAATAATAGAAAAAGGTAAGAAATGTGTAATTCTCTTATTTTTTCAAAAATCTCTTTGACGACGATCTGATTCCGATAAATAAGAAAAACAGTGAGAAAATCAATGTTAAAGGTAAATGACCTATGATAATATAAACAAAAGCAGGTTCAGATGAGTAAGCAAATAAAATAATTGTAACAACTAAATAAATAATCGAATTCACTACAGCGATAATTCTATTAGGAGATAAAAAGCCAAGAAGTAAATTTGGGAACAGAAATAGTATTACAATGTTTCCAGTAGATAAAAGAATTAACGCAGGGAAAAATCTCGAAAACATTTGATCGGGTGTGAAATATTGATTGAGATCGAAAGTCATATAGAGAAAAAGTGTTAAATTAATGCTAGCAAAAACTAAAAGTATCGTTAATGGAGCGATAATTAGCCAAGAAAGTGCGATCCTTATTATAGGTGAATGAATCATTTTAGTTCTTAAAACATCTTGAATAATTTTCTCCATCTCTTCATTAATGATTTTTTCGTGATCGTAATCAGGTGAATAGGAGTCAATAAATTCTTGCAAGATATTTCTAATTATTTTTGTTACTAATTCGTTATTATCATTTGAACTTATAATTGCAGCCCCAAGTAGACCTTCATCCTCGATTGGAGCGAGAATAAGTTTATTATTTTCTCCGAGGTCAACATTTTTTACAGCCGTTCCTAAAGCTTCCCGACTAAAATTAGCGATTGAAGTGAAAAATCCTATTAAGATATTGTCGTCGTATTGCTGTTCCCTAATGAACTCTTTGGAATATAACAAAATTCCGTTTTGATCTAAAATATATAAACTTTTTAACATTTTTTTTATATCCTCTTTTATAATCCAATTAATTACTTCATCTATTTTCAATAAACTCCATATAATCACCGATGGAGGCGGTGAATCTTTTAAAACTATAAAGGGTTGGCCCCAATAGTTCTGTGATTTGGATTATTACATCCGTAATACTATTTTTTATGAAGATTTTAAATTTCTCATTTTTTCTTTCTTCAATTAATACATCTATTTCCTTCATTTGTTTAAGTTTATGAATTAAGGAATCGTCTGGATTGTTCAATTCAATACTCAAAATTTCACCATATTGAGGTAATTCTTCAATGTAGTCTTTAATGGTTCCTATTTTTGAAATATTTTTTGTAATCATTAGAATTTGGTCGCATTTTGATATAATTTCTTCCGGACCATGGAATATTAGAACTACATGAAAATTTTCTTTGATTTTATCCATGTATGAATTAAACTTTTCATATTCGAGTTTGCCTAAAATCCCAAATGGTATAGAAAACATGATTATTGTAGGTGTTTGGATTAGTGCCCTGGTAATTGAGAAAAGAAGATATTCTAAGGGAGTCAACTTTGAGAATTTCTTATTTTTCTTATTTAGTAATCCTGTTGATTCTAACACTTTTTTTATATATACTTTCTGGCGATTGATTTTATACGACCTTGTCTTCAAAAAATCTTCCATTAACTCATCTAAATGTTGAGTAAAACCAGCATTTTTTAACATTAAACTGAAGCTATCCTTCTTTTTCTTGTAAATTTCGTGTAAATCAATTTTATATTGAATGGCTTTCTTGATCTTCATTTTTCTTATTGTGGAATCGTATGCTTGAGGTAGAATAAAGATTTTTTCTTTCTCAGATTGACTTAACAACAGAGTAGGTTTTCCAAAAATTTCGATTGAACCAGAATAGTCGTGTTGTGAACCCGCTATGGTGTCGAATAAAATCATTAATTCCATCCTAGGATCAATTTTGGTTAAGCTTCTTTCATCAAATATTATTCCTATCGATTTTCCTCTGTGAATTTTGAATGATAATTTATCAATGATATTGCCTAAGGTAACACGATTTAAAACTAAATATTGAGAATCTTCTTTTAACTTTTTTATTTTTACTCTTGCAGAGACAATATCACATATTCTTTCAACAATTTCATAAATGTGAGGGGGATTTTCTGTGTCCCAATTTTTAATCATCACATCTTCTGTAAATTCTCTCTCAGGGATAATTTTAGATAATGATCTTGAAAAAGAAAAGGTTGGTAAAAACGGATATTTTTCTAAATTAATTTTAAGTTTAACATCAAAATCAGAGTAAGAGATTCTTATCTCTCGGTCGTACGGGTTAGCTTTAATTTGATAATTCTCAAATCTATCGTCAACTAGTTTAATTTCAGTATTTAATATTATTAGGTGACTTTGGAATTCCGAACTAATAATCCTTCTCATTCTATGGATAATTTTTACGGGATTTATCAATCCGTCTTCGTCAAAATCTGGTTCAAATATAATTTCATTAAAATCAATTTCATCTTCTAGAGGTGTGTATATCTTTAATAAAGGTACTCCCTTTTCAATAACATCTCTATTAGTAAAAAACAAAACTTCGAAAAACGACTTTTTATAGATTAAATTAATAATCGAAGCAATTCCAAATGTTTTTTCTCTGAATGTCATCCAGAAACGCTTAGAGAAACGTACAGCATCTAGTATTTTTAACCTGATTCGTTCCAACTCTATATCTCTAGAGCTTATCAATTTTTGGTACCTCGATTAATTTATATCTAAAAAATTGCTCCATTTTTGAATCGATTTGCTTTAATTCCTGGATTGTATCCTTACCTACTTCGTTTTCAATCTTAATAATAAGAGATTTGACATTTAGGTTAGTGAATATTGAATATTCCGTTCCTACTTTATTTTCTAATACATTTTCTATTCCATCTATAGATTCTAATCTTTGGACCATATTTTCTTGATTAGTGTTAAAACATAATTCAATTGAGCGTCCTTTGCCTGGTAACTGAGCTAATAGTTCTTTAGGCTTCCCAAAATCTATAACGCCTCTATTCCTACCAAAAATCGCAACCCTATTACAAAATCGAGATTCTTCTGGATAGTGAGTTATCACAATTAATGTTGTACCAAATTGCTCATTAATTTTAGTTAAAGCTAGCCATAAATTTTCACGAATTATCGGATCTAATCCCGAAGTAGGTTCGTCTAAAATGAGAAAGATAGGTGAATGGATTAAACCGATTACGATACTGACTCTACGTTTTTGACCTCCTGAAAGATTTTTAACTAATTCATTCATTTTATCTTCTATCTCTAAACTTCGCAAGAGTCTTTTAGACCTGCTTATTATTTCTTGCTCAGTTAGACCGTACTGACTCCCAAATGAGAGTAAATTATCAAGAACCGTGAACTCATGATAAATTTTGCCTAGATCTTGAGGAACATACCCATATATCGGTCGTATCTTTTTAGAAGTTCTTTTATTTATATTTAAACCAAAGATTTGGCAGAATCCGGTTATTTTTCTCATCCCCAATAAACCCTTAATAAAGGTGGATTTACCTGCTCCACTTTCACCTAAAATTCCCAGAATTTGGCCGTGATCTACCTTCATTGAAACAGAATCAACAATTAACTTACCACCCGCATATACGCTGAAATTTTCACAATGAATTGCTGGAAACCTTTGTAGATAGGATGGTGTAATTTTCCCTCCCAGACCTACTTTTTCTATAATACGCTTTATCAAAGAAATTTTTTTGCGAATTATAAGCAATACATAAACGCTTAAAATACCCGCTTCAGTTAATAAAATATATATTAATAGCGCATTCCACGGTTTCGAATCGAAACTTTGATCATATTTTAATTCATCAATTATTATGATTCCATAAGGAGAATTTCTTAAATCTGCTCCAAAATTTGGATTATCTCCAACCCCTCCCGTACGACCGCTGATACAATCAGAAAACCAAGAAAGGGCATTTTTAATGTTTCCTGGTTGAAAATCATAATCATATAACGCTTTAGAGGCCACGTATGTCGTAAGAAATGAGGATGGTAAGTCTAAAAAATCACCCATCATGGGCAGTAAAGAGAAACTACCATCCGAAGTTTGCGATGTAATTAAGAAATTAATCGCTGACATTTTTGAAATTGGTCCTTGAACGAATTCTTCTTTAAATATTTGGAGTCCATAATATGTCGAAATGATATCGCTGTGAAACCCTATAACAATAGAAAATCCTCCGTCTGCGTTTTGACATGATCTTACCCAATGCGTAAAATTGTTGTATTGAATCATATGAAGTCCGTTTATCAGCTCTAAAGAAATTAATGCCCAATATGTACTTTCTACAGTAGATGCATTAATATTTATTAAATCCGTAAAAAGTACGGAAAAAGCTCCAAAAAGAGAAAATAAATAGTCTATATCATCACCTACTCTAAATCCTCCATCAGGATTTTGTAGGTTAGCAAGGAAAGTTCTAGTCGCATTTAATACATTGATAGGTCCTGTTTGAAACCATGGACGATCTCGCGGTGTAATCATCTGTAAAAGCTTAATACCGCAATAAGTAGAAAATAATGTTGCGTTCTGTCCCGGTTCAGACCCAAATCCTCCATCATATAGATTATAGCATGTCCATACAAAATCTAATATTTTATTTTTTACCGCTTGAAATTGAGGAGTTTGCATCGAATCTAAATATCCCATAGTATGATAAGTTAAAACACCAAAATAGTTAGACTCTAGTGTAATTTTGCCAAACAAACCATTCCTGGCTTGAAAAAAGAGCAACCAATTATAATATTGAACAGATATCTGTTTTATTAAATTAGAATCTGCAACTGTGAGAGTAAGCATCGGTGTTAATATTCCAATTGATTTCATTGCTGCCCAACCCGAATTAAAATCTGATATTGAAGTATTTGGACGGAATCCAAAACCTCCATTAATATTTGAGCAATTCAACACAAATTCCATTGTTTTAGATGGATTTAATAAAGGAATTCCCAATAACTCAAGGGTAGATATAGAATAATAGGTAGATTGTATATCCGAACTGCTAGTTTCGGGATTAAAATAACCGCCGTCAAGAGGATTATATAATAAACTAAAATATGCCCCAATTGCTATTAAATCACCTATAGTATAGGACATGTTCATCCTTAAATAAGCTCTTACGCCGTAGAATGTCGTTTCAGGAGTGACAATTAAGGAGTTGTTAGTTAAACTATAACTACCTCCAAGCCATGTAGAATTTATAAATTCTCCGACTTTCTTGTTTGTAATAATAGAAGTTTCAGATATGCTGTAAGATAATTCAATAGCGCTAAAAGTAGAAATTATATCTGAATCGTTTAGAAATTGATTAAACCTAAAACCCCATCCACCACCATTAAGAGAGTTTAGTAAATACTTCGCTATATTATCTGTTTCTCCAAGATGAACTCTTCTCTCGAGGTACGAGATATTCGCTATTTTCAGGGTTTCAATAGCCATATAAGTAGAAAATAGGTTCCCTAAACCCGCGATGTCTGAATAAGAACCATCGTAATTTTGTTTTTCAAATATATAATCAAAGAATATATCTTTTAGAAAGGATTGTATATTGGTGTTATTGTTAGGATCTACTAAATCTGGGACATACATGTTAGTAAATGTAAAATTTGTGGAATCTATTGCTCTATAATTTGAATCAATATCAGGCTCCACAAACAACCCTATTTGATTATGATGCGAACTTGTAAATACTGTCGCAAGGTTTTTAGCTTTACTTACATCTGTTTCACTAATAAAATATGTCCATCTAATATTAATTAAAACTAATGATAGAGTTGGTGTTCCTACTAAAATAATGAGTAACATGAGCCTTTTGAGTCTCTTTTTGTTTTTACGGCTAAGATTTATTATGGAATGTCACCTTCATTCAATAGTTCAGAACGATTTTTGCTGTTTTCTTTTTCTTCCTCTTCTTGTATTCTGATTTGAAAGTATCTTCTAAAATTAGCAACATCTCTGCTCATGGAATAAATATTTAACTTTTTTTCAAACAAGAACTTCATCAATTTAGGTAAGTTAGTTTCAAAATCATCCATTAAAACTTCGATAGTCTCGTTTCCAACCCTTAACACTTTTTCTATGGAAGGATAATTTTGAATGGTCTTTATTACCTCTTGGTTTAAATTTTCAATTGAAATTCTTGCTACCAAACCATTACTGGGTAATGAGTTTATAAGCTTTTGCGGTGTATCGAATTCAAGCAATTTCCCTTCCCTTAGAATAGCACTTTTATCACATATTAGCGCTGCTTCTAAATCATGAGTAATTATGAACATTGTCGTATTTAGTTGCTGGTTTAACTTCTTTAGATAGCTTAAAATATCGTAGCGTTTAGATGCATCAACTCCAGTTGTGGGTTCATCAAGAAATAAGACTTTTGGATGGTGTATTAATCCAATAGCCATTGATAAGCGCTTTTTTTCCCCGCCGCTCATCTTTTTAACTCTTTTTTTCCAAGTATCTTTGGGGATATCTAATATGTTGAATAATTTTTCAGCAGTTATTTTAGCTTCTCTTTTATCCATTCCATAAGTAGAGGTAAAAATTTCAACATTAACCATGGGATTTAGTTCAAAATATAGATTTAGCAGTTCTAATTGAGGTACATAACCGATATTGCTTAAAATTTTTGAGTAGTTTCCCTTTTTACTAGGAGATAGACCAGTAACTAATACTTTGCCATTCCAGTTTTTTTTTTCAATCTGGCAGGTTAAAACCCTTATTATAGTTGTCTTTCCAGCTCCGGATATTCCAAACATCCCAATGATCTCCCCCTCTTCTACATTAAATGAGACATCATGAACTATACGCTTTTTTCCGAATATAACATCTAAATTTTCTACTAGTACCATTGTCTTATTCGAAATATCGGTAGTCTCCATATCACACCTCGTATTTTCTTCTCTGAAACAAAATAAATGACAACACTACGAGAACAACACTTACTCCTAAAAGAGTGAAGAAATCAAAACCAAATACCGATTTTCCTTTAGTGATTATTCCTGTAATTAAAGGGTTTCCATGAGATAAGGGAAGCACGTAGGCTATAGCTTGTAGATATATGGGCATAGCTTCAATGGGGATGAAAATACCACTTAAAAGAATCAAAACAAGAAAGGTTGCAAAAAATAACTGATTTGCTTGGGTTTTAGTTTTACTTAAGGTACTAATAAAAATACCAATTGCAAGACCGGCAAAACCTAAAATAAATAAAGCTAGAAATAAATCAAATACTGTTCCTACTAAATATAAACCAAAGCCTAAGGCGGTCATTACGAGCGAAATATTTTGAACGATTAGAACGCTAATGTAAGTTATATATTTAGCTAATAGTATTTCAATTCTTTTAACTGGCGTGAGTAACAGCCTTGCAGCGGGCTTTTCTTGAACGATAATTAAGATTGTTGAGACCATGCCAACGCCTATTATCATAAAAGATAAAACTAATACCATGGTATTATTATATCCAGAGCTATAGTTTTCAGGAATCGTGAATTCCTCAAAGCCATTGAGTTCAAATTGAGGCGTTAAATTATTTTGGGAGACAAAAATTTTTATCGAATCGTAAACAGCATTTAAGTTAACTTGAATTTTTTGGATATCTGATGAATCTGTTATGCAATCGATTAAACCTGGATACCCCCAACTTATTAATTCAGAAAAGTCGACAGGAATTGCTATAATAATATTAATCCTTTTAGAATTCATGTAACTTCTTGCGGTTTCCATCGCATATATCTCCTCAGTAGCGTTAAAAAATTGGACAAGATTTAATAAATCTGAAGAATTAACGGCCTCGATATATTTAAGATTATAATCATCCAAGGTAGACTCTGTGAAATTATTTTCTTCAATATAAGTGTTTGAATCATAGGAAACAACGACACAATCAATAGGAATTGCAAGCTTTCCAGGACTACCAGAAGTTACTCCTATTAAAACTACAACAAGAGGAGGTACAATTAACGCTATAAAAATGTTAAATTTATCTGTCCATAAAAGACGAAATTCTTTTTTAATTTGGTTAAGTAACCTTATACTACTGTTCTTTAGATACAATTTCTTACCATTTTCTCCACCTGAAGCTCGTTTGGATTTTTTATCTCTTCTAATGATTATCTATACCTCCAGTTTTTTAAATTTATAAGCAATGTAGGCAAAAGTTAGAAAGACTAAAGAAATCATTAGCATAGAAAACACATGTTCTAAATTTAGTGGTAATCCTCTTAGAGTGATATCAGTAATCAATACTGAAGCATGACTTAACGGTAGAAAATCGGCAAGGAATTTTGCTCCTCCTAAGGATTCTGCGGATAATAAAGTTCCTGAGAAAATAATAATGACGATAAACATCATTAGATACATCTGATTAGCTCCCTGTTCCGTTGGACTAATCGCTGAAATAAATAAACCTATAGCTACTCCAGTAAACCCAATCAACATTAACACTAGATAGAAATCAAATAGTGAGCCTAAGCTATACAAACCAAAAAATGAGGTCATAATGAATATTTCTGTGGCTTGCATAAACATTACTACTATGTTTGCTATTAGCTTACTGAAAATTATATCTCTTTTTGCTGTTGGAGTTATAAGCATCCTTGGGAGTGGACCCTCTGAAACAATAGATAAGGATGTAAGGTTCATAGTAGTTCCAACTATAATAATTGGTAAAATAAGAGATAATGCATAGTTTAATAATTGAGATTCCCACGATGGTACACCAAATTCCAGGTGAGGGACCATTATAGTAAAATTTTCTATCATGTTTATTTCTACCCTAAATAAAGCGAGTGGTTCCTGGATTGTAACTTCTATCGCACCAACAGCGCTAGAGTCAGAACCATCGATGTAATAGATTAATACAGGATTAAAGTTGTATGCAATCGACTCTGAAAAATTTGGTGGAAGTATAATGAAAACATCTATAAGCTCGTTTTTTAACAAATACAAACAGCGATTAAAAGCTTGGTAATATTCTTCAATATTCGTGGAATTATACTGACTATGAAGGTCCCATGTTGTTGAATTATGCTCTATTATCGAGATAAAAACGTTATCAAATTCGGTAGAATTTGAGGGAAAATCATCGTAAGTAGGCATTTCATCACAGCTTATGATTGCCGCTGTAAAAAATTTAGTAGGACCGACACCAGTAGTTAGTCCAAAAATTACAATTAATAACATTGGGATTGTGAACAATAAAATTAGAGTTCTCTTGTCACTTTTGATTCTATTAAATTCTTTTTGAATTAGACTACTTATAGTCATTAAGCTGAGCTCGCACGTGAGATTCTTTATGAACTTAAAGAATTGATAACTAACTAAGAGATATATAGACTAATTTAATAAAAAACTTATTACCTTAATTATCAATAATTCAATTTTTAGGAGAAATTTCAAGTAAACGATGTTCAGTTTTTTGCGTTAGGTCATTCATACCTAAAATTAGCCTTCTTCTTTTATCTTTTAGAATGAATTTTCGAAAGATTTCATTATTTTCGTCAATAAATTCCCAAAATTCATCGTAAATTTCATTTAAAGTCATTGTAGATTTAATCCTAGTTTTTATATCAACAAATTTCTTAACTTTATAAATATCTGGCTTTCTTGGTATAGTTTTAGGTTTATTCTTATCTAAAATATTGGAATTATAGAGCTCTAAACTGTTAACAAAGTGGTTTTTAGAATCAAACTTATCTTGCTTATCGGTCTCATCATGGTTTAATTGGAAATCTACTTTTTGGTATCCCCTTATTGCAAAATTTTTATCTAGAAATAATTGGAAGTGATGTGGACAGATTTCACCTTTAGGAACAGAGACGGTAGTTAACTGCGAGGCGTGGTTAATTACGGATTTAGGAATTCGTACCGTGTTCTGTGCTTTACACACAGGACAAATAACTTGAACATATCTATTAACTGTTATAGCTTCCATACAATTTTTAAAAAACAAATTAAATTTTTCGTCTTACAATTTATTTAAATCTTAGAATATAAATACCCCTAATTTCGAAAACAATATAGTTTCAACCTTCGAAACTAAATTTTAAGTTCAATAGATCATAATCTTTTATATATTCTTTTCAAAGGGACAAATTAAATTATGAGCGATCAAATAACTGATATGGATGTTTTCTTTAATCCTAAATCTATCGCTATTATAGGCGCCTCAGAGACTTTCAAATTTGGTTATACTATGACAAATTATTTATTGAATTCGAATTTTAAAACATATCCGGTTAATATCAATAAAGATATTATTTTTGGTCATAAAGTGTTCAAAAATATTAATGATATACCTGATTATGTCGAATTGGCAATTGTCGTAGTAAAGAATGAAAATGTGCTTCAAATAGTGAAGGATTCTGTCAAAAAAGGCGTTAAAGGAATAATTATAGAAACTGCGGGCTTTGCTGAAACGGGTATCGAAAAATTTGTCAAAGTTCAAGAAGAAATAGAGCTAATTGCTAAAAAGTCGAATGTAAGAATAATTGGCCCTAATTGCGTGGGTGTTACTAATTTTAACAACAAATTTACAACCACAGAAGTAGATTTTAATCAATCTATAGAAGGGGGCACTATTTCTATTATCGCTCAGTCAGGAGTGTTAGGAAATATATTTGTTGATTGGTCCGCAAGTCAAAAAATTGGTTTTTCGAAAACTATAACTCTTGGAAATAAAGTTGATGTTGATGAGATTGATATGCTGGAATATCTTGAGAAGGATACGAATACAAATGTAATAACAGTTTATTTAGAAGGCGTGAAACGAGGACCAAAATTAATCGAAATATTAAAAAAATTGACTAAACCAGTACTAATTCTAAAAAATGGTCGCAGCGAAATTGGTTCGAAAGCGATAAAGAGTCACACTGGCTCTATCGCGGGAGACGATAAAATTTACGATGCGATTTTCAAACAATATTCCGGTATTTATCGCGTAAATAATTTTTACGAGATGTTTGATATTGCTCAGGTATTTGCTACTCAACCCCTACCTAAAGGAAAGAACATTGCAATAGTTACATCTTCTGGGAGTTTAGGAATATTAGCATGCGACGAAATTGAAAGGTTAGGGCTAAAACTTGCAGTTTTAAATGAACCAACCATTAAGGAGTTGAAATCTTTCTCACCCAATTGGACTTCTTTGAAGAATCCTGTCGACTTGGGACCTTCATTATTTATGACCTTTAGTAAATCGTTAAAAGCAGTACTAAACGATGAGCAAGTAGATGCCTTATTACACATTTTCGCTGTCCCTCAAAAACCTATAGAAACCTTTTCCTTACCTGTAACACCACTCTTGAGGGATATGAGAAATCTTTCAACTAAGCTGAATAAACCTGTTATTACTTGCGTTTTTGGTTCCCGTTGGGTTGTTGAATACTTTTTAAAACATTCGTATAAATATAAAATTCCAATAATGACTCAGATAAGTCACGCAATAAAGGCGTTTAAATTTATGTATGATTTCAGTAAATCAAATAAAAATCTGAATAAAAATACCGAAATTTAACGTTTAATAATATCTTTCAATTTTATTCTTTTTAGAATAAATCTAAAAACTGGACTCCATTTTTTTTATAATCGACTTTAGCCTTCTTTTAATTAAAATATTATTAATAAAAATGAATTAACGAAGTGATGAAAAATGGTTGATTGGGAACAAATCGCAGATCGTGCTCTTTTGTATTTACAAGAGTTTATGGCTTGGTTTTTGGCTCTACCCATCTATTCTCAAGTTTTCGTAATAATGTTCGCAGTTGGAGTGCTAATCCTATCAGTAATAATTGTATATTATATCCTTAAAGGTGTAGCTTATTTAATTTACTATATACTAAAAGGAGTATTTCTTTTACTAAAAGGAATATTCGTTGGACTTTATAAGCTCCTTGAAGAAATCTATTATGGGATTTCTGGTAAACCTAAACCTATCAAGGAACCTTCTGATAAAAAATGTTGCGAGCAACCAGAAGCTCCTCAAAATTCTTATGAGGAACAAGAGATTATTAAACCAATGCAAAAAGAAATTCTAATCGTACAGCCTGATGCTGTGTTTTGCAGTGAGTGTGGGAGTCAATATACCGAGAGAATGCTTGAACAATTGAGAGAAATTGGACTTGCTTATTGTGTGTATTGTGGAAAAGGATACAAATCTACTAAAGTTGAAGCAGAACAATACTAATTTTTTTTTTTAATTCTTTTTTTTACTATAAATTACAAAGATTATCTCATTTTAAAGAGGATTTTGATAGATTAAATGAGTTAATGATGATCTAAAAGATTATAATATCTTAATTCAAGTTTTTATTTATTTATTCAATAAGCTTTCCCGATATTAACTATTGTGACTGTTAGTGGAAGATATCTGATGATTAATTTTAAATATTGTTGTGACAATAAAGTAATTACCGAATTTCGTTTATTATACTGAAATAATATTAAAATTTGATAAAAAATGAATAACAAAAATGCCAAAAATAGTCCGTATTCGGAAAAAATATGGCTTAAATCTTACGATGCTCATGTAAAACCAAAAATTGATCTAGAGTATTATTCTGTAGCAGAAATGATGAAACGTACGGTTATTAAGTACCCCAATAGTTTATGTTACGATTTTCAAGGTTCTTGTGCGACTTATAAAGAAGCAGAAAAATATATTAACAGTTTTGCTAACTTTCTTGTTGAGAATGGTGTAAAAAAAGGAGAACGCGTTGTAATAAATTTACCAAATCTTCCCCAATTTATTATTGCGCTATTTGGAACTTTTTACGCAGGATGTGCTGCTTCAGGGATGAACTTTTTATTGCAGCCAAGTGAAATAAGGTATCAATTAAAAGACAGCGGAGCGGTTGCGATAATTACTGTTGACTCTTTTTACGAAGAAAAAGTAAGAGAAGCGCTCCAAACGAAGGACACAGATGTAAAAATTGTGATCACTACTAATGTAGCTGATGTTTTGGATTTAGAACCCTCTATGAAAGAACAATTAATTAAAATAGGGAAAATTCCCTATGGAAAAGTTGAACCAATTAATAGCATAAAATATTTTGCCTATAAAGATATTGTGGAGAAATATCCAAACGATAAATCACCTAATGTTGTAATAGGTCCGGAAGATGTTTTATTACTTCAATATACTGGTGGAACGACTGGTCCTCCTAAAGGGGCAATACTAACTCATCGAAATTTAATACATTTAATGCAAATAGTATTTCATTGGTTTGAACCTAGTGCTAATCCCGGTGAAGACATTTACATGTCTGGATTTCCTTTTTTCCATTTGGCGGGTTTACAATTTTGCCTTCAGAGCACTTTTATGGGTTGCGCTCAAATTTTAGTTCCTGATCCACGAGATACAAATTATATGACTGGTAAAATGAAAGAATATGAAGGAAAAATTGCATTAATGTATAATGTTCCAACTCTTTATATGATGCTTCTAAAAAATCGGAAATTTAAAAAATTAGATTTAAGTTCTGTGATAGGATATATATCTGGCGCAGCTCCTTTCCCTACTAAAAGTATAAATGAATTTGAAGATGTTGTAGGTCGAGGAAAAATTGTAGAAGCTTATGGAATGACAGAGGCATCTCCAGGAGTAACTATGAACCCTTATCTTGGAGAGAAGAAAATCGGAACTGTAGGAGTTCCGTTTCCTAACACGGAAGTAAAATTAGTAGATGTTACTGACCGAAATAAGGAAGTTCCTCTAGAGACACCAGGTGAGATTGCTATTAGAGGACCTCAAATATTTAAAGGATATTGGAATAAACCAAAAGAAACACAAAATGCTCTTGTAGATGGTTGGTTTTATTCTGGTGATGTAGGTGTGATGGATGAGGATGGATATCTTACAATAGTTGATCGAACAAAAGACATGATAATTGTAAGTGGATTTAAAGTATTTAGTGTTGAAGTTGACGATAAGATGAATAAGCATCCCGCAATTGAGTTATGTTCAACCGTTGGAATCCCTGACTCAGATCGTCCAGGTTCAGAAATAGTTAAATTGTATGTGCTGCTTAAGGAAGGATACCAAGCTTCAGAAGAAGTTAAAGCAGATATTTTAAAATATGCTCAAGACAATTTAGCAAAATATAAAGTTCCGAAAATCATTGAATTTTTAGATCAATTACCGTTAACTACAATAGGTAAAGTTGATAAAAAAGCTTTAAGAAATAGATAATTTCCTTTTTTTTTTTTTATTTTTCAATAAATTAGTATTTTAATTTAATTTTTTTTCAAAAAGAACAACCGCTACGGGTCCATCTTCCCAAGAGGCATCTTTAAACCCTAATTCTTTTACATACTTTACTGCTTCAGTCTTACAGTAAAGATCAACTATATCGATCTTATCTTTATTAATTTCGAAATTTAATGTATAAGATATTAATTTACATGCGGCTAATGGATCACCGTAAATTATAATCCATACTTCATTTTCTCTAGGTTTTTCTGGTTGAGCTCGGCTCTTGATATCTATCTTTTGTAAAATTGCTTCAGAATTAGTCAACCATAATGAATTTTTATCCTCTAAATATGATAAGGGTATATATGACCATCCGATATTTAATTCATCTCCAGGGCCAATATCCATTTTTTTATATTTACTTTTTGCTTCCTCGTTAGTTATTTTCCGTATTTGAGAGAAATCGCTTTTTTTTAGTTTTAACTCTCCAATTTTACATTCTAAGACTTCCATCCTTTTTTTCTCTTTAAATCCGTGGAATTTTGCTAAAGATTTCGAACCAAAATTTCTAGAAGATGTATCGTATTGAGCAACCTTAGCGCCTGCTTGAATTGCGTAATCAATAGCATATTTCATCAAATCGCGTCCAATTCCTTGTTTTTGATGAGATGTTTTCACTCGACCACCCTCTAACCAAGCTACTCCATTAGAAAACATCTTTACTCTTCCAAGTCCAATTAATTCCTTCATTTCTTTCTCAAGAAAAGCACCATAAGCCAAGTTTCCATCTTCATTTAACCATCTTTCTATAACATCGGGTATGTAATCATCCCCTTCCCATATATCTTTACTGATATTTAAAATTGCTGGTATATCCTTTTCTGTTAAATCGCGGAAGAATAATTTCATAATATCAACTAATATTAAATAAAGTAATTATAAAAAAAATAATCAGAGAACTTTAAGAAAGTTTTTTATAAAGGTTGTAGTATAATAGAAATACTAAAATGGAATGAGCTATGATACACGTAAATATTCCTAGTGATAGGAGGATATAACCATTATAAATTCCTAAGCAAAATGAAGAAATAAGATAAGCTACAAAGATTTTAAAATTTTTAAACCTGAACCAGATATGAATATGATAAAGAGAAAAAATGACGCTCGATATTAAAATTACTGATATTATCTCTAATTTTAACTGGTTAATTAAAAAACCTATAAGATAATAACGAAAGATAAATTCCTCCATTATCATAGTCAGAGGAAAAAAAATAAATAAGACGGGTTTACCATCCTTATTCAATAAAGCATTAATTACATCGTGTTGTTTCATATTTTCTTTGCTTACTCCTTTGAACATAAAATGTTCCATCACTTTTCCTAAAACCAAAAGGAATACAAATCCTATTAGTAAGTATGCCAAACTAAAAAGAGTAAAATCATTTATGATGAGGAATTCTGTGTAAATGCCAAAAAATAATGGTAATATTAGTATTATTACTGCTAAGGTAATAGTAAGATATTTTTTACTCAATCCCAATTTTCTTAAACCATAAGTAATAATT
The DNA here is from genome assembly GCA_964508365.1 of uncultured archaeon. Taxonomy (GTDB): domain Archaea; phylum Asgardarchaeota; class Lokiarchaeia; order Sigyniarchaeales; family SOKP01; genus SOKP01. The sequence continues at coordinate 1,120 of CAZDTP010000042.1, read as the reverse complement.
GAGTTACTTTTAAGTAGTTGAAGCTTTCCAATATATATTATTTTATTCCATAAAATTGAGGATTTAAAACTTGCCAGAATTATATCAAAAGCTTGAAGGAATAGTTTCAAAAAAGTACATCTCAAATAGCATTTATGTAAGACACGCTTATTCGAGGAATGTAGATCCAGTATTACAAGGCGTACCAGAGATAGTTATAAGACCAAAGGATGCTCAAGAGGTTTCTGAGATTCTTAAGATTGCTAACGAGGAGAATATAGCTGTGATACCTCGTGGAGGTGGAGACTGCGAATTCGGTGGCAGCAAGCCCATTGATGATAATGGAATTGTCTTGGATTTAAAGCGAATGAACAATGTAATTAATTTAGACCAAGAAAATCTTATCGTTACAGTCGAAGCAGGCATATCGTGGGGAAAATTGAACGATTATTTATGCAATTTTGGATTATATACCGGATGTTTAGGTCCTGGATCCGGACTGACAGCTTCAGTTGGAGGTGGTATTTCTCATCAATCAGTTGGAGGTGGGGGATGTGCTAAATATGGGTCATGTACGAATCAATTAGTTTCTTTAGAGGTCGTTCTACCAACGGGGGAAATAATTGAAACAGGTTCGCAAGCAAACAAATATTCAAAACTTCCGTTTAATAGATTCGGAAACGGTCCTGACTTCTCAAGTCTTTTTTGTGGTGATAACGGTATTTTTGGAGTGAAAACCCAAGCATCATTACAAATTTTTCCAAAACCTCCATTTGCGAATTATAAAACATTTCTCATGCCTCGAAAATCTGAAGAAATATCAGCAAAAATTTTCACAGAAATTAGGCGTAAAGGGATTGATATTTACGATTCGATGTACTTTATGGATTTATTAGTAAGAGTAGGCACAGAAAAAGGAATTTTTCCCTTATGGGAAAACTTAAAGAGAAAAAGAGGTACAATGTTTTACACAGTAGAAGCAAACTCAGAAAAAGAACTTGAAGAGAAAGTTAGTCAGATAGATAAGATTTTTCTACAAAATAAAGCAGAAGAGTTAGGTCCAGAAATTGCAGACGGGAACATAGGGAAATGGCACTATGAAGAACAAGGACATTGGTTAATTGCACATAATTTATGGGGG
>CAZDTP010000041.1:0-36492 GCA_964508365.1 uncultured archaeon | reverse complement strand
ATCAATATTGAGTGTGAAGTAGCCGAAATCCTTGATTACAATCCTAACGAAGGAATAATAGGTCGGGTTGTAAAATCGTATGCAGACTCACAATACCTAACTGAGGGCAAACTTGACTGGAGGAAAATACATCCAATTCTTTGGGTCACAGGTGGCGATTATAACTTCTATAAGCTTGGAGAGCGAATAATTCAGAAGAAAGAATAACTATTCCTTATTTGCTCGGGATTTAACTATTCCGACAATCCCGGGAATCAAGAGTGCAATACCAAGAGCTAAAAAAATAGACTTCCAAAACTTACTAATACGTACCCTACCGCAAATAGAGCCGCAAAACCTACGATTGTAAGAAACATTGTATATATTTTAATGAAATCCATTTTAATTCACCCTATAATCCGTTATTCACTTTATACTAACTAAATAGATTATATAAACGTTATGAATATATAAAGTCTAGATATAGAAGTAAAATACAAAATATTAATAGCTTTTTAACTTAACACAATTTAATGACCGATATAGTAATACGATACAATCGTAGTTCAATTAATCCTATTGAAGAATATGCCGTAGTAAGACCAAGTAAAATTCATGGATTGGGATTATTTGCAAAGAAATTAATTCCTAAGGGAACAGTTTGGTGGCATGCTCGTGAGCAAGATGTGATGATTATTACCAAAGAACAATTCATTATGTTTGATTCTTCTATTAAATCGCCGCAAATTGAAAACTTTATGACTATATTACTCAACTACTCATATTGCGAGCGTGATATCGACGCTTTAATTTTCATTTTGGATAATAATAGATATGTTAACCATTCGTTTAATCCTAACTCGGGACAACCTGAAGATGAACCTGGTATTTGCTCAGTAGCTCTACGAGATATCCAAATTGGAGAAGAAATAACTGAAGATTACTCCAAATACACGATTTTTAATTGGCTGAAAAAGTATAACAGCTTTTTCGATCCAAGCGGCTGGTAAGTTAAAAGTGTAAATTTTCCTTCCCAAAAGCTGATTACGAACTTTTTTTTCCTATTAAAGTTTGCTCCCACAGATTTCTCCTACTTTTAATTAATATGGCAAGCGTAAATAATCCCATTATCGCATTAATCAGAATATTCGCAATTAAAAATCCCAAACTTATATTCCCATCTACGGCAAAGACAAGGACTAGAATTCCAACAATACTATATGGATCTACAAAAGGCCACAGGACAGGATTAAATGGATGCATTGGAATGTCTAACAGAATGTGGAACACATTTCCGAGCATACAGGATAACACAAGAATCGGGGTTAACCTACATAATTCCTTTATTTTAACTTTATCGAGGCGAAAGAACCACGAAGTCAAAATCGGATACAGCATAACGGTAACCAAAGTTGAGATAATAGTTCCTATAGTAAGCGCACCAATCAAGCTGTGCAAGATGAAATGATCTGGGAGTACTCCATTAAAAAAGATGATTAAAATTGGCACCTCAATATCAGGTATAAATGAACCAACAATCAAACCTGGTAGATTCAATCGTTTGTCTAATTTTGAGAGCCCCCATGCGATGGGGTAATGCAACGGTGTGGCTGGTATTTTTAAACACCTTTAGGTTTTTTTATTTAAATTATTCATTTCATTTTATTTTTTCTGATTAACTCAAATAATTCTCAAAAAATTAATACTTTAAGATTTACTATATAATAATGAAATCTGCTTGACGAATGTGGAAAAATTTAAAATATATATATAAAATAAGCTTTTTACTTTATAGTTTGGATTTAAGGAGATTGGTGTAATATATGGTAAATTATCCCGCTAAGAAAAATAACGAAGAAATGGAAGATATAAAAAGTATATCGGAGTGGTTCTTCCTTCTAGGACTCGTATTTATCACCATAGGAATAATAATTTTGATTGTAATATCAGTTGAGGAATTAGAATTTAACGATTTTCTCATTTCGAACATATGGAGCTTAGGACTTCTTATTATAGGATCAATTTCTATCACAGGTGGAGCAATCGTATACGCTTTAAGATCACTCAAATAAAACGAATTTTCAAAACCTTAAACGAGAAATTTAAAATCAGCATTAGAAAATAAAGAGTTTACAAAATCAGCAATTGCTCTAAAAATAAAGAGTAAAAAAAGTTTAATTTAATTTAAAATCTGAATGTGGTAATATGATATCCCGTCGGGTTTAGGATATTTTGGGCTTCCTTCTCTTTTCGTCTCATATTATTTACCTCGTTTTTTTTATTTTGTTTTGATTTTTTTTAGTTTTATTTTATGTTAATTTATTGTTTGTGGTTAAATTGCGAATTTTTAATTATTACAATCATTAAAAAAATGTATTAATTTCATTTACATACCAAAAAGGTCAGGAATATACCCATCGTTTTTGATTATTATCGTTCTTTTCTCACTTTCTTCCATCTTTTTTTACCTCGTTTTTTTTAGTTCTTTTTTTTGTTTTAATTTTATTAACTTCGCGGTTCTTATATAGTTTAACTTTAAGAAGTTCGAACGAACTTCGAAGTATAGCGCGAACATAAAATTTATAAAGTTACTCGAATATGATTTAAATATGAGTATAGTAAAATTTCCACCTGAAGGAATAATTATGCCTATGAAGATCAACAAAGATTTTGAGCATATTATCCTCTGGATGCTCTATAATAACGACCAGTGTTCATGGTCTGATTTTAAATCAGAACCCGTAAATATAAGCCAAGCAACTTTGTCGAAATATCTTACAATCCTAATTAGTAGCGGTTATATTGAGAAGGAGAAGAAGGGAGAATATAAAATTACACCTGAAGGTCGAAAACAGTATGCTGAACTTCAAGTTAAAGATGGGCTTGAAAAAACATTGAATTATCCACCTGAGATTATAACAAATAAGAGAAATTACGATGATTGGATTCTATGGATGCTGTACAATAACCACCATTGTAAATGGTCAGACTTCCTTGAGGATCCTCTTTCAATTAATCAATCTTCATTGTCAAAGAATTTAAATATTTTACTAGAAAGTAATCTTATTGAAAAAGATAACCGCGACTATCAGATTACTAGTTCAGGTGAACTCGAATATTTCAATATGTTAAAAAAATACGATTTAGATCGCCAATCAATATTAGACGAAGAGAGCAAGAGAGTTGATGTAATAACAGACAAGGTAACTGAGTTTTTTAACGATTACGATATCGCTGATGATGGGATAAAATATAGATTTTTGAACATAGTGCTTAGGTTGGATTATACTAAATTTGAAAGCACTTTGTCTGACGAGGCGGATTTTGATAAAATTTTGCTTTATCTCGCTATTAATCACCCGGATCAGTACCCTAAATTCATCACAACTAAAGATTTTGCAATAGAATACGATATAAAGCTAACGACACTGAACTTCTTTATCGAGAAGATCGTTGAAGATAACAACTATCCGATACGTTTCTTTAAATTAAATGTAAGCAATGATTGCACCTACTACATTCAGGCAGAAGAGCGGTTAGAGAAAATGCTCAATGTAATTATCGAGGATTACATTAGGAAGTTTACGTATTTGAGTAAATTTCAGAAAGCAAGTGGACTTCAATATCGAATACCCGATATCAATGAGTTACTTGAAGATATAACAAGCGAAATGCGTAGTAATTTGTTCCACGACGATTTGAAACCGGCTCTCAGGAAATTCATTCCTGAGTATATCGAGCATTTAGCATATAAATTTGAGAGCGAGAAGAGTTTGATCAACCATACAGATAAAATAAAGGGTATCGCTTTCCAAAATGTATTCGAAGTAATTCAAAATTTCAGTACCTCCGAAACGGCGAGTACGATGAACAAATCAGCCGATAGTGAAGCGTATTATTTCTTACACAACAGAATTTTCGATACCTTGGACATTTTTTATTTGACGAAAATTAACTTTATTAGAACATCTCAGTTCAAAAAGACATACTTTCCTAAGAATTCGGAATTCTTAACGGACATTGAAAGTGAATTATCGAAGGGAAAACTATCTAAAGTAAACGACTTGCTTACAGAGAATCTTAAGAATTTAAGCGATATCGAGATATTGCTTCTGAAAGATTTATTTTACACTTACAATGGAGAGTTGGAAGATTCGCTAGGACAAACAGAAGAAATCATCAAAAAACACCCTGACGAATACATAGGTTATTTGTTTAAATCAATAACCTATTTCTTTATGGGTAAATTCAATAGAGCGTTAGAAGTCATCGAATCTGGGTTAAGCAGAACTTATGATGCCTCGCTTATTGCTCAAAAAGCACAGATATTGATTAATTATGACCACGATAAAGCTTTAAGCATTGTTGAAGAGGCATTAACTGAATACCCTGATAACTATTTTCTCCAACGAACTAAATTCCTGTGCGCCCTAACAGATAAAGAATGCTGTGCAAAAGCAATTGACAAACCTTTGGAGCTTATTAATTCTTTAATTGAAACAAATCCTAAGGACTTGGAAATCTCTGTAATGAAAGCTCTATTATATACGATTACAAATAATTATAAAGAGGGTAAAAATTGGATTAAACATGTAGTAGGATTCAATTTACTCAAACATAATCCCCGCGTTGATACGGCAGCATATTTGATACTATCTTTCTCGTATTTAGCAAGAGGAAAATTTGAAAAAGCCTTAGATATCGTCAATAAGGTGAAATTTCATTACGCAAATCACCCACTTTCTCATATTATTACTGGACTAGTTCATGGATTTAATATTGTGCACAATTTTAATGCGAGTAAAGCAGATAAAGAGCTCTTTATTGAAGAATTTGAGAAGGCGATATCATTGGGGTCGAATAAAAAACAATTGTCTAGGTATTATCAATTGTATAGTTATATTTTAAATGAGACAGATGGAACTGAAGCAGCTTTAGTTGAAATTGAAAAAGCAATCGAATTAAGCCCTGACCACTACGATATCTACGAGGCAAAAATTCACTTGTTTCTCACGAACGATAATATGAGAGATAAGATAATGGCTTTAATCGATGAAATGATGAAAAAATTTCCACAGGAGTGTAAGGCATTGTATCAACTGAGAGGATTTACCTATTATACAATGGGTAAAGATTTGGAAGTGATCAAGACTCTTGACGAAGCCTTAGAACTTTATCCGGATTCACCAGGGTTATTAAACAATAAATCCATTTCTTTGAGTAATCTCGGAAAATACGATGAAGCCTTTGAGACAATTGAAAAAGCCATCGAACTCGATCCTCTCGACGCAAATCTGTATGATACATACGGAGAAGTATTGATGAATTCAAAAAATTATAGAAGTGCGATCGAGAAATTTACGCAAGCTTTAGAAGCCAACCCACGAGGTTGGTTCGCATTTCACACTTTTCTAAAATTAGCCAAGTCCTATAAACACTTAGGAATGCGTATAGAAGCATCTACCTGCTACGAGAAAGCAAAAATACTGACAGAAAAAGTTATACCTGGAAAGAGAAAGCTATACTTTGATCAATTAGAAGAAAATTTCGACGATTTCTATGTTTCTCAGGATTAAGTAAATTTTATTTATTATTTTTTTATTTATTAATTCTTTCTATTTTTGATGTTCTTCTACAAGTTTAAGTAAATCTGCTTTTCTGTATGTAGATATCACTTGGATATCGTTTTTTTTACAGTATTCTTTCAGTTGCCTTACAGTCCAAGTCTTATAATTTGATTCTTGTTTAATGGATTCTTGGGGGGAATCTTTTTTGATGAGGCTGATAATTTGTGCTTTTCTATAAGATACAGGCACTTTTATTTTGTACTCTTGACAATAAGTTTTTAATTGTTTAACAGTCCAAGTACTGTAGTCCACAAATTCGTCCTTTTCAATCATCGGTTCTACGGCTTTAGACATATCGAGTTTTTGGAGAATTTCTATTCCTTCAATAGTCTTATATATAGCATCTACATAAATTCTTAGAGTGCGATCAGTTAGTTCAATGATTCCTTCTGGTAGCGAGTTTACTGGTTCCCATTTGACTTCTTCTAGTTCTTTGCCAAATATTTTAGCTTTTTTAATCGCAGCACCAAAAATCTGAAAATTACCTAAGATTAGGTTTTGTCTTTTTAGATCAGCGGGGACATTATTTTTAACTATTTTCTCAATTATTTCCATTTGGTCAGTTTTAAAGGGCTTAATTGTCTTTTTAAGTTCTTCTTTTGTTCTTTTCATCGAAGTTTGAGTAATGGTTGGAGACGCTATATCTCCTTTTAAAGAAGGAGGAGGGCCATTCCAACTGTGAACATTCTTTCCGTCTAATTCTGGCGCCGTTATTTCAGATGTGGAATGAATTTGCTTGAACTCTTTTGAATTACGATCAATAAATTCTGGTAAGTCTACTGTCGTAAAACCAAATGCTCTTAGAAAATCGTTAGGTTCGTCTCCTTGGTCTACTGAGATAATTTTACACCGATGAAAATGCCCAGCAACAACCAAATCGTTTTGTAATTCAGCAGCAATCCGAGATGCTATAAATTTTTTCCTGACGTGTGAATTGATACCTTTCCAGATGTAGATTCTCCTTATACCCTCCTTGACAATAATTAACACTTGGTTAGGGTCTAATATATTTTGACCGTTATTCAACCGAAAGGTATCTTCAGAAATATCTAACCTTACTTTTTCTCCGGTACTTTCTAGTCCGAAGATCATAAAGTTCTCAAAAGTTTCAGACATCATTAATTACGATTTATATTTTTAATTTAAAAATGAGAAAACTCTAATGAATTACATATTTACAAATTTTTTTCAATAGATTTTAAAGGATTACCTATTTTTCTGCTTTTTTAAAAACTGGATAGCACGGAATAAATGTAATTCAAAAAGCATTTCGTCTTGAGGAAATTCATCTCTTATATCTTTAATAATTTCTTCCTTTTCTTTATCTGATAGATTCACTTCTTTTAATAATTCTTCAATGTCATATAACATATTAATACCTCTATAACTCTGGTGGAGCTAAAATTTCAATTGACTTATAACCCTTTTTAAGATTACTTAAATTAACTCCTATGCGAGTTTTTCTTTTAACTAAATGCTTAAAGTTCCAACTAACTAAAATATCCAATGAATAGACAGATGTTAAAGCAATTAATAAAGCATCGTTTTCATACCTTTCGGGGATAAGATCTTCTTTAACATAAACTTTAGCTAATTCATTCACTTCTGTTGTTATTTCAATATATTTACCCTTTTCTAATAGCTTTTTCATTTTGTTTCTCAATTTTTCATCTAAAACGGCACTTATTTCTTCTGTGGTTATATCGGAATAATACAAATCATAATCTCCAATATTATTCCAAAAATCTTGTGTTAATTTTTGGCGATTTGGATCTCTTTGATCAAAAATTGCGCTATATACAGATGTATCAAGAAATATTTTTAATTTTTTCATTTAAACTCAATATAAATAAGTATTATCTACAATACATAAAATACAGTTTTGAGGTTTCTACAATAAATATTAAACATTATTAACTTAAATAATATCCTATCGATGAATTTTAATTCCATACCGAGCTTAGTATAAGAACCTTTAGGTATGCAATTTTTGAATTAGTTGTTTGGTAAATTGATGCTTTATTTAATAGGTATTTTACAAAACAATTCCAAAGAATAGGTGATCTATCACTATGTAAGTAATGCTTGTTATGGTTTTTAGTATAGTTTAATAGTCATAATCTATTTTATTCGTTAAGTTTAGGGATTTTTAGTTTATATTTAGCTTATTCTTCTTGTAGATTGTTTAGGGTTATTATTTTATGAATGAGAACAACAATAGAAAAGTATTCAAATACCGAATGTTAGCACCTTTATGGATTGCGATTTTTATAGATGTTTTAGGTTTTACAATTCTTTTTCCAATGGTAGGATATTTTAGCGTGACCTTCAACACTTCGCAAACGATGATTGGTTTTATTTTTTCTGTAAATGCTATGTTTGGTTTTGTTTTTGGGCCTATTTTAGCAAAACTCAGTGATAAATATGGAAGAAGGCCATTGTTATTAATTTCTCAATTTGGAACACTTTTTGCTTTTATTTTAACCGCTTTTTCAGGTAATTTATGGATGTTGCTTATTGCGCGTATGATTGACGGTATGTTTGGAGGTAATTTCCCTATTGCTAAAGCGATTATTAGCGATAAAGTTCCACCAAAGGATAGGGGTATTCAAATGGCTAATGTAGGAATTGCACATGTTTTAGCTTCATTAATCGGCCCAGCTATCGGTGGATTTTTCTTTACATGGTTCGGGATTGCAGGACCTGGTTTATTTGCAGCGGGATTAACAGTTATTACAATTATAGTTACTTTTATTATGTTGGAGGAAACATGGACTAAAGAAGATAGAGCTCAAAACCACAAAAATAAACCTGAAGTTTCACTTAAAATAAGACAGAATAAAAATGCTCTTTTCATGTTAGTTCTCTGGGCTTTTCATACAATTTCATTCACAATTGTTATGACTTCTATATCCTTTTTTAGTGCTAGCGTTCTGCATCTCCAACCACTTGAAATGTCCTTTTTATTTATGATATCTGGCATCTTTAGGGCTGGAGTGAGATTTACACTTTTTAAGCCCACAATAAGAAAGATTGGGGAGAGTAATGCTATACGATTAGGATTAGCTATTTTTTTCGTAAGCTTTTTTCTAATAGGGTTTTCTACAGATGTAGTCACTGTCATAATACTTTTTATGTTTATTAGCTTTGCAGCTTCCTTAACTCGGGGTCCTATGAATAGCAAAATTAGCCAAACAGCATCTCCTCAGGAACAAGGCAAAATTAATGGACTTTCTTCCGCTTTGGATAGCGTAGCTCAAATATTAGGACCCCTTATTGGACCCTTTATACTTGATACGCTTCCACCGTACTGGTTAGGGATAGTAGTTTCATTAATCGCATTACCAGCACTTCTTATGTCTACGAGGAAAATAGAGAAAAAGAAATATAATCATTCAAAGAATGCATTAAATCATTCTTAAAAGAAATAAAAAAAAGTATGAGTTTTACTCGTTTAAGAAATCAATGATTGTCTGATTTACTTCTGGGGCTTTCTCGAGAGGACTGCTGTGACCGGCTTTATCTATTACTACAAGCTTACTATTAGGTATTTTTTCGTGAATTCCTTCCATAGCGATCTTTGGTGTTAACTTGTCGTTAGAGGCAGTAATTAAAAGAGTTGGGCTTTTTATTGTGTTTAATCTCTCAAAAGTGTCGTGAGTTTTTAACGCTCCAGCTTGTAAATTAATATCTTTTTCTGTTGGAGGGTCAATAGTACTTAATTCTATCAGTTCCTCTGCAGACCAAAGGCCATACCATTTTTTAGAAGGATCAGCTTCTAACTCCTTCCTAAACTTAATGTAGAAACTAGAACGAGCACCGGACCACCATGCTTTAACAGGATCCTCTTTTTTCATCCTTATTTCGTCTAATCGCATATTTTTATAGACTTCTGGGCCCCCTTCGTCTGGGAAGCCATAGTTAGTGTTAATCAATATGAGTTTATTTACCCTTTCTGGGTATTTAAGAATGAAATTTTGAACGATCATTCCTCCAAGACTCCAACCCGCGATATTTGCTTTATCGATACCTAGATGTTCCATAAGAGCGTTAATGTCATCTGCAAAAATCTCCATTGTATAATCTGTTTGAGGCCTCTCAGATTTTCCTGCTCCGCGATTATCTAAGCTTATTACTTTAAAATGCTTTGATAACTCGGGTGTTTGAGCAATCCACGATTCTTTTTTCGCTCCAAATCCATGAATCAAAAATAGGGGGTAGCCCTCTCCAAAGACTTCATAGCATAACTTAACTCCATTAACATCAGCATATTGTTCTGTCATTTCTAAACACATTATACTTATTATATATTTAGTTTAACTAGGATTCAGTTTTATTTAAGATTTCTTCTTCAGTAAAAATCGGAAAGGTAATTTAATTAGTCTTGATGAAAAAATTTTAAAAACAATTCTACTTTAGAAACTTTACTTCTAATTTGTTAAATACTAAAGGAAGTGAGAAAAATAGAAGAAAAAAGAGTTTTACTCCCTTCTGTGAATGATAATAAACTTCATGGAGTATTATATTTTGCTTTAGAAGAAAGTGCTTTAGACAGATCACCCATTCTAATAATGTGTCATGGTTTTAGTGGTGACAAGTACGAGTGGGGGCGCTTTCCTGAAACAGCGAAAGCTTTAAATAAAGAAGGCTATGATGTGCTTATTTTTGATTTTTCTGGTTCGGGAGAAAATAAGAGGGAACCGATAAATTTAACTAAACAAGCTAGTGATCTAGAAAATGTCTATGATTGGGTCAAAAATCAAGGATATTCAAAAATTGCTGTATTGGGTCTTTCTTTTGGCGGTCAGACTGTATTAAAGGCAAAATTACCTGGAATTATATCTTATGTATTTTGGGCTCCCCTTACCTTGCTTCACACAACAGGAGACCAAGCTGACTGGTTTAAGGATATAGATAAGGGACCCGTAGAAATTCCGACATCTGGAGAAGGTGGTCCTGTTATTATTGATATGAGTTTTGTTATGGACATTGCTAAATTTCAAGTGAGACCTGCTTTGAAGAAATTGTATCCCCCGACTCTTATAGTCCAAGGAACTATGGATGATAAAGTTCCTTTAGAATTAACAAAGAAAGCATTCAGTATGATGCCCCAGGATGAAAACCATAAATTAGTGGAAGTTCAAGACGCAACTCATGATTTTGTAGAGGAACATCTTGAGATTTTTATTAGAGAAACTATAAATTGGCTGAAAAAATATTTTTGAAAAAACAAGTTAACTCTTAGCTTCTGCTCTAATTATCTTCGGAGCATCTAATTTTAGCATTTTATAACTTTCTAATAAGTTATTAAAATCCTCAGAAGAAATTGTTTTTTTAATCGGTAAATTGGATTGCAAAGGAGTTTTTGAGCTTTTTTCGATATAACTTAGAATCTTCTTTCCATAATAATTTTCAGAAAGTTCGCAAACATCATAAGTTTGATTATCATTTTGATATATTTGACAGTTTGATAATTGTTGTTTTAAGTTATAAATCACCTTAATGGTCCATTTTTTAAAGGAGGGAAATTTTTTCAGAATTTTAATGTTAATAGAATCAAATTGATTGTTTTTAATGAGTTCGCTTAGCTTTAACGATACGAACTTCTTAAAATCTAACTTTAATTCTTGTAATGATTGCTTTTTTAAGGAATTACTTTTAAATCCGTTTAGATAAGATGGATTTGTGAAAATCTTTGAATATCGCTCAAAACCTATTATTCTCATGACTTTATTTTTATAATTTGGTTTCTGTATTATCTTTAAGTAAGTGTTATTTAGTTCTTTTAGAATTTTACTTTGAATAAAATTACTAAAATATTTCCGGACGCTTTCTTTTTTTGGTAAAAAACTGTTTCTAAACCTCTCATCGATTTTGTCGTATGCGTCTAACTCGTCAATTTGATATTCTTTTAGTTCGGTTATAATTTCGAAAGGGATGTATGTTGAGACGAATTCTATTCCTTTCCATATAAGTTCTATTGCTGTTTTTATGTTAATTCTTCTTATAGGTCTTATAATTTTAATATTCCCCGCTTTTATTGCGATTGGAGTTGTCATACACAAAATCAAATCAAATGGTTTAATTTCATGCGTTAAGGGATGATTACCATCAGGTATCAAGAAGCCATCGGAAAATTGACATACATAACTCCCTAATATAGGTTTTTGGGCTAAATCCCACTCAATTAAAGTAAAATTTTCAAGTTCCTTAAGGTTTACTTCAAAATCTAAGTCAATAACTTTGTCGATATATACTGTATTTTTTATTTTTGGATTCTCTCCGCCCCAGAAATCTTTAATTAAATTTCTGACTGGATTATTTCCGTTGAAAATTTCGTTAAATATAGGGTAGTTTTCGATAAAATAACTTTGTTCAAGATATTCTAAGTGGTGTCTTTCGAGGCCACACTTTTCTAAAATGTAATAATACAACGGTGTTTCAGATCGAGAAGAAGAGGCCCAGATTAGCATAGGATAGTTGTATTTATAATTAAATTTCAATTGTTTAAGTTTATCAGACTGTGTGTTCGCAATTACTAAAGATCTAAGAAACGCGTGTTTCTGCTTAAGCCCCTCTAAATAAAGATCTTTCAATTTTTCCTTGTAAACACCGATCTGAGAATAGATTGCGCTATTATTTTTGAAATTGCAATTACTTGCAATAGCTAAATAACCATTTATGTTATCTTCTGATTCCATGTTCAAAATTGCTTCGTTAACGCTTTCTAAAATTAATTCTGCAATTTGCCCCGTTAAATCTAATTTTGAACTCTTGGGAAGTTCTTTAAAAAAATCGTCTAAATATATTCCTTGCGCAAACTTATGAAGTAATAGATATCTAAGAATTGGATTTTCCACAGCAGTTACATTCATTTTTTTAATAGTTTCAAAAACAATATGTTTAGGAAAATTGAGTAAAAGACTTTGTAAGTTGAGAAATGTATCAATTTTTCTGTATAATTCATATTCCACAATGCTATTAAAAGTCGAGCTTATAAACTTAGGATAATCGGTAATATAATCTCTTAACTCCTTAAATCTTACCGCGTATTTTACGAATTGGTCGTATAACTCGTATTTAAGAGAAATATCTGCGATCTTCTTAATGTAATCTAAATTGTTAGATTCATTATGAGCTTGTTCTAAAAAATTTATTGCCTCATAATATTTCGATTCTTTAATTAACTCTTCTGCCTTAAATATATAGTTCTCAGTTTTACTTTGCTTCACTAGGTTAAAATTTGCAGAAAAATTTATAGTTCTTATATCTTGACACACATTTTTGCATATATCCGGTTCAAGGAGAAGTAAAACCTTAACGATATGTTTACAGAATTTAGTATTTTTTTTAAAATCAGGACAATCGTGGACGATATTTACCCGTTGATCGTCTTGAAATATATTTACTACATATTTTGAGTTTCCAGAACCTTGAATGTTAGCTAGAATTTTTATTTTTGGACTCTTTTCCACACTGAAATTAATTATGTTTTTATTTGGAATGCTCTTTCCTCGATTGAATCTAGCTCCCATTACGTGTTTTTTGAATAAATCACCATTTTGAAAATAATTTATAAGATCTATACTGTTCACCTTTATTAGGTAAGTGGAATTAATTTATTGATTGGTAATTATGTCAGATATTAATTTTGGAAAATCTCTCCACTGATTTAAAGTTAAAAGAACTCCATTAGCTTCTTTTACCATTTTTTTTGCCATTACCGGAGAAAATCCAAATTTCGGAACGACCATAACGAATCTAATGTCTTTTTCCTTCATTATTTTTAATTCCCTTAAGCTATTGTTGAAATCAAAAACATCTGCGTCTGTGAATAATATGTTTAGTTTGTATTTCGAACGCGTTTTTTTTTCAAACTGAAGGTTTGCCCATTTAAGGGCGTGTTTTATACATGTGCCGCCTCTCGCGGAAATTTCGAGTAGTTCGTCGACAACTTTTTCTAATTCAACATCTTCATCAAGATTTTTTAATTTATGCGTGTTAGACTCAAAAAAAGTGAGAGCGATTTCTTCTGGTTTAAAAGCATATACTAACATTGTCGTGCATAACGCCATTTGAGCTAACTTGTTTCCTGTCATACTTCCGCTTATGTCCAATTCAAGAACCAAACATCGAAGACCATCGGTAGTTTTTGATACTAAAAAATCGTCGTTAGTAATCGTCTCTACGGTTTTCCCGCCCTCTAGTAAATTACTTATGGTCTCTTCTAGATCAATTAATTCAAAATCGTCCCCTAAAGTGTAAGGGATTACAATGTTTTCTACAAGAGGTCCGGATTTGGCAGTACCAATTAAAGAATTTGCTGCATTAATTCCTAAATCAATCATAATTTGTTTAATGATCTCTTTCAACTTCTTCTTGATTTTGGCTGAGACATTATGCCTTGAATAAAACCATTGCTCCAATAAATCCAAACCACTGCCAGCACCCAGAGAGGAAAAAGCCATATCAAGAGCATCGTCTCCCATTTGTTCAGCAGAGTTTAATACTTGAGATAAATATTTCTCGCTTAATGCGCTCAGAACTTCTAAATTCGGTTGTTTTTGGGGAACTCCTCCCAACGCTAACTTAACAATCTCGTCAATCTGCTCGGGAGATAATTCCAATTGCTCGAGATAATCTTTATATATTTGGTAATTCGATTGATTCTCCTTGACTAATTGTTTAAAAATTTTATAGCTTTTTTCAATTAAGTTAAGAATTTCTGTTTCTGTCATATTGAGCCTTTCGCCTGCGTTTTTAATCGAGTTAATATTTGGAGAAAAGCCCATCTTGTTAAAATCCTTAACCATATTACTTAACGAACCTTTACTTGCCGCATTTTCGACCGCATTATCAACTAATTCAGAAACTTTATTGTTCAGTTGCGATTGGCAGGAAAGATCACTACAATTTTTTTTAGAATCAACTAATCTATCAATATAATTCCTCATCTGGGCATCAACCATTTGTTTATCGCTATTTTCATCGTTTATTGATTGGATATCTTTATCAATAATATTTGTCATTAATTTTCGCCACGCAGGAGACTTTATAGGGTTGTTGATTAATTCTTTTTTAATGTCAGTTGAGTCTTTTCCTTTACTAAAATTATCAAAATTTTCATTAATCTCATCGAGATATTGCTCGCTCAAATTGTCTCCAAAATATTGATCAAAATTCTTTGCATTATTATATGCGTCTTTAAATGGGAGGTTCAAACTGGTATTTAAAATATTGTTCCTTTTTTTTTTCGCTATATTAGGATTTGATCCTAAGACTTTTGATGTGTTAAAAATATCGTTTAGATTTTTGTTAGATTTAGAAAGATTTTGTTTCAAAAGATTTTTTACTATGTTTTGACCTTGTTGGTTTAACTTATTAGATTTCAAGGCAAATTCAGCAATGTTCAATCCTTCAAAAGAATTATCGCTTAAAGCTTTAGAAAGACTTTCCTTAAAATTGTCCAAATTTTGGTCTTTTGCGAGTTGCGACATTATCGTTTCTTTTAACGAATCAGATTTCGAAATTATATCATCTAACAAATCTAATTTCTCAGCTGCATCTATATCCTCGGACTCTAAATGGTTTATTTTCTTTTTTAATAAATCTCTTGCGTAATCGAGTAAAGCTTCTAAATCTTTAAATTGATTGAAATTAGCAATAGCATTTTTGTCAATGACATCTAAAGCTGTCTTATATGGATCTTCTTCCAGCTCTTCGCTAAATTTATCAAAAAAATCGGTTAAACTCTCGTCCATTAACTGATCTAAATCAATATCTTCTAATTCATTAAAAAAATTATCTAATAATTCAAAATCGTCAAAAATATCGTCTAATTCGCTTAGATCCAATCCTAAATCGTCGATTAAATCTTGGGCAGTCTCACTCCCAAACATATCAGATTTTATCGCATCAGAAGACATACGATTTTTTGTGGGATCATTATAAGTTAGTAGATCTGTAGCAATTTTACGGGCTAAAGCTTGGTTTTCAAGAGGACTGGTAACAACAGCAATTTCAATAAAGTCGTTGGTTTCACAAACCCCTTTATTCATAAACCTCGCTAGAATTAATTTGCATATAGCGATCGCTTGACGAACCGATGGCTTATACATACATTTCTCATGGTTCCTTAAAGCATTTATGAACTTAAGAGAAAACCAAACCGGGCTTTGGGGGAAAATTATCATCCAAATCAATACCTAAGATTAATATTAATTATGCTAAATTACGCAGATCCTAATACCTGAGAAATAATATTGCTAATAACATCTGTAGCTTTAACACCAGGTTTAGTTTGTATTGCTCCAAATAGTACGTTGCTCGCAAGATTTCGAAGTATCTTATTTGGTTCCTCCGCTTTATTTCTTTTTTGTGCTACACCTGTCAGTCGAGCTAACGCGATTCCACTTCGTAAACTCGCAGGTGTCTGTATTTGATGATGGGTGCGTGTTCTATTGATAATCAAATATATCTTTTCTAAGATGCTTTCATCCACTTTATAATAAGGATTGTTATGCTCGATTATCTTCATTTCCGTTTTCTTATCTGGATAATCGAGTTCAATCCAGACATTAAACCGATCTTTTAAAGCTTCACCGAGTCGGTGTGTTCCTACTAATTCAGATGGATTCATTGCACCAATAAAGAAAAATCCGGACGATGCTTTCACACGTCCTATATGCGGGACTGAAATTGTTTTTTCTTCTAATGGTTCCAATAGTGAGTTTTGCGTGTATTCCGTAGCACGATTCACTTCGTTTGCTAAAAACAAGCCACCGTTTAACATTGCTTTGATTAGTGGTCCGGGATTAAACGCTTCGAAAGAAAATCCCTTCTGAATTGTAGTTGCGGGATTAAAAGATCCGATCAGGTGAGCTGGTTTTGTTGATTCGTCAAAAGTAATCCATTCAAACGAGTCATTTCCGGTGATTTCTGCCCGTGACTGAGCATAATATCTACATAGCGTAGTTTTACCTATTCCTGGAGGCCCTACGAGAATTGGATATAAGTTAGAAGCATCAGCTTCGAACATTAAATCAAGAGCTTGTTCGTACTGTCCAGTTAAAACTATCTCTAATTTTTCTTCTTGCTGAGAAAACAAATTCTTTTCAAATAAATCTTTTAGAGATGATTGCTTCTGAGTTGTTTTAGATTCATTTTTTTGCTTAATATAAGGAGAACTTTTCAAAATTTCAAGATTGTCTAGTACTTTTACTTTAGCTTTTTGTGGCGCTAGTTTTTTAGGAGTAGGCTTTTGAGTCGTGGTTTTATTGGTTGTCGTTTTAGTTTGAGCTATTTTCGTTTCTTTTTGATCTTTATTAATTTGATTATTTCTAGTTACGGGTTTCTTTGCCATATAGAAAACCTTTAAAGTTAGATTTTTGAATTTATGTCAGATGTTTAGTAATAAACATCAGTATTATTACATTTGAAAATCTATATATAAATCCAGAGAATAAAGAAAAAGTGAATTGTATAATATTATTCTGAGGGATAGAAACTCAGTTAATTTGCGTCTACATCATAATAAGAACTTATGATAAATTACACTTTTCCTTTGATATCGCTTAATGCCCCCATAACTATACTAGTGATAGTTGCAGTGATAGCACTTGCCACTACCATAATAGAAATGAATATTGGTATAGGAGCTATTACATTGTACATAAATACGTTAAAAAATTGATTCTCAACTCCCCAAGCAAGCTGACCTGCAAGAGTTATCATTATTACACTTAGTGTAATTCTTTTTGAAATTTTTTCACTCATAATTTCTCCCTCAATCTTTTATAGTGTTTACATTATAGATATCATTAACTGAAACAGTATAGCACAGATTATTTTGCTTAATTTAAAATCAAATAGATATCTTATTACTTTTTATTTTATATGCTTTTTTGTTTCGTGTGTGCTGAAATCATTCTTTATTATTTAAAAAGACAGTGAGTACATAAAAGAATGTGCGTTTATCAATATAAAACAAAAAAAAAAATTACTTAATTAATTTAAGTTGGATGTTTTGTTAAAATTTTTCCCTTCTTCTTCAAGACATAAACAACAACGACGGCTCCTACACCTGCGGGTATTGTAATCAATAAAGTTAAAATAAGTGGACCTAGATCTGGTCCAGGAGGAGTGTATGTTGCGGTGATTTCACTGGCATATAATGCTGTTGTGTTATATTGTCTTATCCCAATATTTAATGTAACCATTTCGTTTGGACTTACATTGCCATTAATTTCAAATAGTAAAGTAAAGTTGTCTCTTATTACTCCAAATTCAATAGTATTATTATCACCAATGTTATTATCTATCAACATTTTTTCTTGGTATGGACCACTATTACTAAGCCATGGAAGATCCTGCAATATATAAAGGTTATAGTCAGAGACATTTACACTCCCAACAGTTAATTGTGTCCAACTATATGGTTTTCCAGAGCATTGAATTGCAACATATGCTTCGTTTCCTCCCACTGCCCAGCTTACTTCAGTGTCGTTATAAGTAATACTGAAATCATAAGGATAAGTCGAGTAGTTATATAAAATTGAATCCCCTACATTTACCATATTTCCAATTTGCCATGAATGGGCAACAGGATTCTGATCGATTGTGTAGGATTGCTCAACATGATATCCCCAATAGTCCTCAATAGAAAATCTAATACCTAACGATCCTGGATGTGACCATTGCTCAGGAATTACCAATAACTTATAGTTGCCTTCTTCTAATCCTATAATGTAGGGATCACTTGTAGCACCAAAAAGCCATTCTTCATAAGATTCTGAATCATAGGCTGATTCTTGGTTTATAATAATACCCGTTTCACTAGATGGAGCAGTTAGCGTCCAGAAATCACAATATTCATATCCACTATCCCTTACCAGAGCAAAGTTTACATCTCCGCGAATGGTTACATTCGAAAGACTAATAAGATCGATTTCTGGTATTGTAATCTGATAATCATCCGAACATTCAAGTCTTACCCAATAATAATCATCTTCATCAATACCTTCAATGTCAAATTCACTATCAACACCCTTAATCCAATCTTCCCACCATGAGGATAATGTCATTACTAATGAGCCATTATTATTTAATTCCCCCGTATTGTCAGCATGACCTTTATTGCCCCAAGGAAAACCAGATCTAAGGATTTGTAAATTAATAGCTCCCCCAGAACCTCCGGTTGTAAGATTAAATTCTATATCATGCCATTTAGAAGGGAATGCTATATATAGAAAATCACCAGGATTTTCAAGAGAATCGAAAGACTGAAGATAAGTTACTGATTTTGTTGTATAGTCAATATATTCTCCTGAAGTATCATTATACAACAGAACAACCGATGGGTTAACTGCAGTAGGAATTTGTGCTAAATTATCAGTAGCATATATTGACCAATTTAACCTATATTGACCCGTTTCTGCGACATTAATATCTAACCATTGACCCTGTTTGAGACTTGAATAAAATACGTCAGGTTCAAATTGAGCAGTTACAGATGATGTTGGATCAGTTAAAGGATATGATAAACTGGTTATTGGAATTGTTGCGTTTGCGTAATCTACATATTTAGAACTAACTTGTAAGACACTGTATTCAAGAGGAGCACCATTTTTTATTAAACCTTTGTACACCCCCGCAGGGAAATAGTAGTAATAGAAAATCATATTACCCGCTGTTTTAGTTTCAAGAGGAGTTATAACCTCAAAACAATTAAGTTTTTTTGCGTCTTGAAAAATAAAACCGTTATTTATTCCCATTGAAGATACTAGGGCATTTCCGTCGCCCCATTCAGTATAATTGAATCTTATAAACGAATCCTCAGCTAATGTAAATTCTATTGCTTTCCTATCGTGCATAGAAATTCCCACATTGGTTAAGGGATCGCCTATATCGTAATCCACAACTTCAATTTCACTCAAAACTAACGAAAATCTATACCACATACCATATTGGGCGTCATTGAAAGAAACATATGCGTCACCACTGCTAGGTAAGTAAAGTTCGTAAACTCCCGGTGCAATACTAGGATCTATAATATAACGATTTTCACAAGGTAACCACACATGCATCACAGGAAATGCACCAACATAATCTACTCCTAGATCTAATCTAAATAAATCTCCTTTTTGTCCCGTAATTTTAAACCAGTTAGATTGCCACTCTAGATCCCACATCTCTTGTGAACTAGGATTCTCATCACCAACTCCTCCAAAAGTTACTTGGTTTAAAGGTAAGGTAGACACATGGGTAGGTAAAAATTTCAGATTTAAATAACCAGGCACGGTATATGTCGCATATACCAACAATCGATATGTACCAACATTATTTGCAACAAAGGCAATATAATTAAATATATTTACTGCTCCAAAGAATGCATTCTGAGCAATTTGATAATCTGTCATCACTATCTTTCCTGAAGGGGATACTAATTGATAATTAAACGCTACTCCCGCGGGATTATCAGTTAGCCAATCAAATTTTAAAATTTTAGGTCCTCCACTATCAATAAGTAAATCAATTTGCATCGGTACTGAATTATTTATAGGCGCAATTAATTCGCCTCCTTCAGCCATAACATAGTAGTTATACACACTATTCAAAGTAAAAGGTGATAAAGTATCACTTTCTGCATTATTTGCACTTACATTCAGCCATTCAACTGACCAAGGGTTAATATAGTTATTATTAGTCGTACTATCAATTAAATAATTTTCAAAGTACCACGGATATACATTGCTCACATCATTTCCTGGATGATTTACGGTTTCTGTGTGTAATGTTCCTCCAAGCCAATCCATTGCAACAAATTCTCCTTGATTTGACCCACTTATCGACATAGTAGTATACATATTTGGTGCTGGAATATAAACTCCGTATCCTACCGGATCCGCTTTATCAAGGTTAAATGTTGCTCCGTCTCCTTGCATATGAATCGCAATACCAGAACTTATATTAAATGCGCTAAGCAATATGAATAAACTAATTACTATTAATGGTGTTATTTTTTTTTTAATTTTTATTATTTTCACCCTTTCTTTTTTCGATTACTTTTTTATATAAAGTATATCAAATGTTTTAGTTAAAAAAATTTGATTAAGATAATATTGGAAATTCATCTATTTAAACTTGGTTTAAGCCTTTAACAAATCAATGTTACTTTTACAGCTTAGATTAATACTATGGTGCTATAATTAAGACGACTATATAGACAAGTATCAGATTTCCTAGTATAATTCCTACATCCTTTAGCGAGGTTCGGCCTAATAAATCTTTACGTGGTTTCCTGAATATATACATGATTCCAAAAGGAAAGAAAACTATGGGTAGAAATATAATGAATTGCGTAATGATCAGCGAGATTATCGCTATTGTTAACGATACTACGGAAGCGATCCAAATTACCAATTGAGAAACCTTTGGAGATAATTTTGATAAGGAATCTCCATCAATTAACTCATGTAGCATTTGACCCGTATAACCTACGGATGCCACTGAAAGTAGTATTAATAACTCAAAAACAGATAGATCGGGGAAGATACCTAAGATTACATCACCAGCATTAATTTTAATCATCCACCATGGTAAAAAGATGTGTGAAATACCTAATATAATATGGTTAACAATAACGAGTGATTTGAACAGACAATAAAAAATTACCATAATAACTATAATTACTAAATAAATGCCTAAAATTGGATATATTATAATACTATTCATAAAACAAAGGGTCCCTATTAAGAAAGTTGCTAACGAAATTGTTAAAATTTCTTTGCGACTATAACCTTGGACTCTTTTGAGCGTTTCTTTTTCGTCTGGATCCTTCATATCTATAACATCGTTCAGAGTATTCCCAGTAATAGCATAAAAGGCAAATCCCGCCAATATCCAAATGTGAGTAATGACCTCGTAATTATTTAAATAAATGCTTAGTAAACAAGGTACTAAAACGCTAAAGATATATTCAATTCGCAATAATTTTAATCCATTACTCATAGAAAGTATCACATTAAGATATATTATAATGAATTAATAATTAATAAAGTAAAAAAATTTAGGATTTTACTAATTCCCAACAAATTTCGGTTCCTTTTTTTCGTTTAGAGCAAATACCCCTACTTTATAATCTTCGGATTCTGCCGATTTAATTTGCATTTGTCGCTCATTCTCTAAATGTTCTTCTAACGGAGTACTAAGAGCGTCAAAGAATAGTTTCTTGGTTCTTGCATATGTTAATGTCGGACCTCTAGCAATTTTTTGAGCCCAATCTATAGAAACTTCCTCCAATTTTTCAGGAGACACGATTTCATTAACAAAACCAAGCTTTTTCATCTCTTCTGCTGTATATGTATCTCCAAAAAACGCCATTTGACAGGCTTGCTGCCAGGTGAGTTGACGACTAAGCAAAATAGTTCCAGCAAACCCAGGAATTAACGCAAGCTTACTAAACGATTGTCTAAATCTCGCTTTTTTTGAAGCAATTATCAAATCACAGGAAAGAGCGAGGTTCATTCCTGCCCCTACTGCCCATCCATTTACAGCCGCTATCACCGGTTTAGGATAAACGCGTAATATTAGCGCGATTTTATAAAGATCCTTCGTTAAATCGTCCATAACTTGACCTGAGGTTCCGTTTTCAATGCTAGATTTAAACTGTTTTATATCACCTCCCGCAGAAAAAGCTTCTCCAGATCCCGTTATTATCAAACATCTGACATCCTTATTATCCTTTAAAGATTCAATAGTTTCTAATAACTTTTCTCCTGTCGATTTATTTAAAGGGTTAAAATTCTCAGGATTACTTAGAGTTACGATTGCGATATTATCTTTTATATCTAACAAAACTGTACTTTCCATCATAAATCTCCAATTATTTTTCTTCTTTAATTAATAAATAAATTTCTCAATATTATATCAATTTTGTAAAACACTAAAAAATTATTAAATTCTAAGAAAAGAACATTCTTAAAGCTAAAGCTATCAGCACAACAGCCACGAAGTATTGTAGTAAAACTTTAGGTATTTTTTTGGAAATTTTGGCTCCTAGGATTGAACCAAGTATAGAGCCGATAGCAATAATTAACCCAATTAAGTAATCAATCTGACCAAAGAAGCTTTTTATCACGGTATTATAAATTGCAGTAAAAAATATTATAGATGTCGAGATAGCTGTAGAATTATGAATAGGAAAACCTAGAACTATATTGAGCGAAGGCGTGTTTATGATTCCGCCACCAATACCTAATAAATTTGCTATAAATCCCGCTAAGATGAATAGCGGTATGGATTTCTTAAAATTTAATTTATCATCTTGATTATTCAAGGAAAACTCGGCATGGTTAATTTCCTGTATATTATTTTGATTCTTTGATTTTCTAGCCTTGTATATCATGTTTAATCCAGCAATAAGTATTGTTGCTGCAAATAATAGTTTTAAGATGGAATTATCGATAACTATAATAGAAAAGATAACAGAGGCTAATATACTGCCCAGTATGGAGAAACTACTAAAAATTAAAGAAAGTTTAAAAGTTGTTCTCTTTTGTCGTAAATAGGTTATAAAGCCTGCTAAAGAAGAAAAAAGAATTATAAAAGTACTCGTATCGATCGCGATGTTAATAGGGATAAAAAAAAGAAGAGTCATTATTGATACAAAGAATACTCCTCCTCCGATACCCGCAATAGCAGAAATAGCACCAAATAATAATCCCAGTATAAGTAACAAAGAAATTAGTAAGAAAGACAATTCCATAGGCAAGTAAATTACACATTCATCATAAATATTTTTAATAATAAGAAAGAGAATCTTTATCACAAAATTAAAAGAAAAATCAATTATTAAATTATAAAAAAGTTATTAGATTAGTAAATATATTATTTTAAAATAAAATAGTTATCATTTATGCCCGACTCTAACGAAGATAAGCTGATTGTTGCCCTCGTTGTATGTTCTCGGTGTGGAAATGCTTTTATGATAAAAAAGGGACAAAAAAAATCCGATAATTTGGTATGTGATAACTGTATTAGGTTAGAACAGCGAAAAAAGCAACTTGCAGATTCTGTTAAGGAATCTCAAAAAGAAATTGAAAGTTCTATTAAGGGATACAAAAATTCTTTGAGAGATGCTAAATCTCAACAAATTAAACAAATATATTTCGATAAGATTAAGAAAACTTCTACCACATTAAATAAATCTGTCGAACTCCTCAAGAAGATTGAAGAAACTAATGATGAAAAGTATATCGAAGAATATAAGAAGTTATTTGAAGAAATGAAAAAAGACTATGCAGATAAATAATTAGCAATATGTTCCTCTTTTTTATAATTTCATTCAGAATCATTTTTAAACAATCTAAATTTCAAATAATTTAAGTAAAAATATCATTGTAAGATAGAAATACTAAACAAAATACAATCCACGCGAACAAAAAATGCTGTTAAAACAAATATCTGTGTTTCTCCCAAATAAACCCGGGCAACTAGCGAATTTCTTTGAATTTCTAATGAGTAATAAAATATTCATAAGATCATTAACTGTTGCTGAAACAGAAGATTATGGATTATTATTACTATTAGTTAACCCCTATAAGAAATGTATTGAATTATTAGAAGATAAAGATTATTTACATTCAGTAACGGAAGTTATCGCTGTAAAGTTATCAGATAATATCACTCAATTGTATAATATTGCTAAAATTCTTGGAAATCACGATGTAAATATCGAATATATGTATACTTTTGCAGAAAAGTCGTCAGAAATAAGTACAATGACCGTTCTTAGACTAGATGATAACGAAAAAGGGATAAATGTTTTAAAAGAGCATGGTTTTGAAGTGTTGGAAGATTTAAAATAACTTTTAATGCTTAAATTACCCTTTTTTAAATTTAAATCCTATATTATTAACTTCTTGCGATCTAATAACACTTTTATCGCATAAGCAGCCTCCGTTGGAGTATAAAACACGGGTGCTTCCTCTTTTTTGGCAATTTCCTTTAGATCTTTAAAGTTTTCTCCAAAAAAAACTAAAGGCACCAATGGTTTTAACCTTCCCGTTTCATTCCAAGCTCTAATCATTCCCCTAAAGTGTTCATCAGATTTCATTTCTAAGAATGGGGGAATAACCAAACATGGGACAACTATATCAATACCTGCATCTTCCAACATGGCTTTGGTTATCTCGTAATACTGTTTCTCAGCAGCTACTCCTATCATGTCAAGAGGATTCTGAATTTTAACAAGCGAAATCAAAAAGGGTTGAATTTTTTCTATGAGAGCAGCGGAAAACTTAGCCAATGTCAAATTAAACTCTTCTACCTTATCACTGAACAAAACCGAGCTTCCACCACTATTCGTCAAAACTCCTATTCTTTCACCCTTAACATTGGGTAAAAATGAAAACGCTTTTAATGCGGTAATAAAATCAGTGGCATTTTCACACAATGTTGCTCCTGCTTGTTGTATAGAAGTTTTCAACATTTTATAGTTTGTGGCTATTGAACCTGTGTGACTACTTGCAGCTTTCATTCCAGAAGAAGTTCTCCCTCCCTTTAAAACAATAACTGGTTTGATAGGAACAATTGTTTTCAGTGTATTTAATAGTCTCCTTCCTCCCTCAACGGTTTCCATGTAGATACATATAATTTTTGTGTTCACATCCTCTTTATAAAACTCAAGAATTTCATCAAATGAAACGTCAATGTTATTTCCAATATTCGCAAATTTAGAGCAACCAATATTTTCTCGATCCATAGCGTAAAAACTGGCACAGCTAAATGAACCTGATTGACTAATCATGCTAATATTTCCATATGGTGCTGCTTGTATAAAAGAAGCGTTGAGTCCTATATCAAGATTTTGTATTCCAACGCAATTTGGGCCCATAACTCGAATTCCCGCTTTTTTGCACTTTTGTGCAATTAATTCTTCAGCTCTTTTCCCTTCTTGATTAATTTCTCCAAACCCTGCAGTTATTATTATTATACATTTTACACGTTTTTCAATACACTCATCAATTACAACGTCTACTGCTTTAGCAGGAACTAAAATTATCGCAAGATCGATCTCTTTAGGAATATCTAATATGCTTTTATAACATTTAATTCCAAGAATTTCCTTATTATTTTGAGTTACAAGATATAATTCACTAGCAAGGTCTTTGTTGCGAAGGATATTTATGGTAACAGCATTTCCAAACTTCTTTGAATTAGCAGTCGCTCCGATGACTGCAATAGTTTTGGGGAAAAAAAAAAGAGAAATCATGTTTTTATTCCATCTCCTCATATATCGCATCTTGAGGACAAACGTCTATACAAACCTTGCACCCCCTACAAACAGAACTCTCAATTGAAACTTTTTTTTCAGCCTTATTAAAATTTAACGCTTGACACCCAAAATTATTAACACATATCATACACCCAATGCATTTTTCTTGATCTACCATTATGGAGGGAGGTATTTTTTGTTGAGCTCGAAATTGTTTAGACTCTACTAAGGAACATAAATGTCGAGAAATGAAAACTCGAACTCCCTCTGCCTTGACTGCTTCTTCAAACTTTTCAATTGTCTCATTCAATTTATAAGCATCTACAACCCATATCTTTTCGGGAGAGACGCCACACCCTTTCACAAGCTCCTCTAGGACAACCCGCGTACCTGGTTCATTAGTGATGGTAATGCCTGTACCTGGGTTATCTTGAAAACCCGTCATACTGGTTGATCTATTATCCAAAATAACGACTAGTATATTATTTTTGTTAAATACTGCATTGATCAAAGCCGGAATCCCTGAATGGAAAAATGTAGAATCACCTAAAATTGCCAGAACTGGATTATCTGAACTTTGAACTTTTGCAATTCCGTTTGCTAAGCCAATTGAGCCTCCCATACACACTTCTGTGTCTATTCCCTCTAACGGTTTGTACACTGCGAGAGTATAACAACCAATGTCAGATGAGTTCACAAATTTAGTCTTCATCCTATTTTCTACTTGTTTAATCGCATAGAATGTTGATCGATGCCCGCAACCCGGACATAAAATGGGAAGCCTTGGAGGGATGATTAACATGTTTTCAGGAACAGGAACTTTCTTATAAGATAACCCAATCAACCGAGCAATATTTTCTAGATAGATTTCTCCAGAAAATTCTCCATTTTGAGGAAAAATATCTTTACCATGAATAGTTAACTCTTTTGAGTAACCTTCTTCAAACGCAATTTGTTTCATGATATTTTCAAGGAAAGGTTCGAGTTCTTCAACTACTATGATTTCATCGGAGGAAGCAAATAATTTCTTTATTAACTCTTTAGGTGGAGGATAAACTAATCCAAGCTTTAAAATTGTAACTTTATCAATAATACCGTAGTAATTAAGGGCATCTAACAATTGAGAATATGGAACTCCCGCTGCAACAAATCCATATCTTATACCGTTAATCTTTTCTCCCGATAATTTTAGTGAATTAAACGGAAACTCATCGGCATCGTTGGAAATTTCTTCTAATCTTTCCAACAGCCTCAGACGCAATATTCGGGAGTGAGAAGGTAAACAAACCCATCTGGAGCGGTCCCAATCAAACCCATAATCACGGTCTATTACCTTCACTTCTCCAAGTATTACATCTGCTCTCCCGTGATTTAACCTAGTTGTAGTGCGGAACAACACTAAGGATTGATATTCTTCTGAAAAATCAAATGCATACTTTATCATGTCTTTTGCTTCCTGTGGAGTTGAAGGTTCAAACACAGGCACAAGAGCATGTAATCCAAAGTATCTGTTATCTTGTTCATTTTGAGAGGAGTAACAATTAGGATCGTCTGCCGAGATCAAAACCATTCCACCTCTCGCACCTGCATAACATGCTGTCATGAAAGCATCTGACGCAACATTGACCCCAACATGCTTCATAACTGCAACTGAACGTACGTTCGACATCGAACCACCGTACGCTACCTCAAAGCCTACTTTTTCATTTACACTCCATTCTAATTTGAGATAGGGATAAAATTTTTGCATTTCTGCTAAAGTCAGTAATATTTCTGAAGAAGGTGTGCCTGGGTAACCCGCACCAATTACAACTCCCGCTTCTAGAATTCCTCTGGCAATTGCCTCATTCCCCAACATTATTATTTTTTTTCCTGGATTCTCCTCAGCAAATTCTGGTCTAATCATTGGAACTCCCTCTTAGTTCTATACCTTTTTCAATTCCAGTTTCAAATGCTTTCTTGTTTATATCATGTAAATTTGAAGGTAGATAACTAAAGATAGCTTTCTCAAGAGTTCCTTTTTTAAGCGGTATTACATCTAATCCTATTAAGGCTCCCAACATTATAACATTCATAGTTCGAGCATTCCCCAAACTTGTAGCAATCTCTATACCTTCAATAAAATATATGTGTTCTGACACTTCTTTTAAAAAAGTGCGTATCTCTGTTAACTTTGGATAATCCATTCCCATTTGATGAATCATTGGTGGAATTTGTATGTTCTCATTTATCAGAAACACGGTTTCTGGTCCAGCATAATTGAAAATCCTAACAGCCTCACTTACTTCAAAAGCCAAGATAGTGTTTGTTTTTCCCCGAGGAATTAATGGACCTTCTACTTCTGTTCCAAAACGAAGAAATGATGCAACTGAACCACCTCTCTGAGCCATACCATGAGTTTCAGCGGTTCTAACTTTATAATCTTCTAATAATGCTGCATAAGAGAGAATTTGGGCGGTTCGAATTACACCTTGACCTCCTACTCCTACATTCAATAAACTATAACTCTTCACTTCAATAATTAGCTCGCATTAAAAATAAAGCGTTTTCTATTCTCTTTAGTTTTAATTAGTAACTTCAATTTAATTAAATTATTCATTAAGTTGGATAATGGGAAATGAATGGGTAAACCTTTCGAATTTAAGGATGGGTTAATATCATTAGAATAAGAAAATTTTCTGAGCTTAGGATTACTTCTAAGTGAAACCCATTCAAAAATGTGTAATTTATCACTATTAAAATTATGATTGGAGTAGAGAAGCAATGAAAAAAGGGTATTACTAAAATCTTCGAAAACCTATTTAGATTTATGTAGTAATATTTAAGAAAGGCTATAACATTTTAAATTGAGTTCTATTTAGTGAAGATTAGAGTTGTACATGTCATTAGATGTAGACTTTTTGCTTATTAAGTTTTTAATAAAAATAGATTTTGAACTTGTTTTTGCATATCAATTTAAAATTTTACACATCAATTTGAGCAATATTTTTCAAATAAAACGATTTTTAACTGAAGAAATACGAGAATTTTTTTTTTTTTAAATTAAAATTATGAATTATAGTAGCAGTTATTTTTAAATTTAAGATTATATAATTAAAATAAGAAATATGTTATTTCAAATATGCTACTATCATGTAATTTTATCGAATATTCAAATAGAGCGTTTGTAAAATTAACGAATTTTTCGTTAAATTTAAAAATGCAAAAGATCTATATTATGTTAGAAAATTTCGATTTTCTATTTGTCCAAAATTTGTAGTGGAATGTTTCGATTTTGGCCCGTAATTTATTCCTCCACGAATGAGTTTTTCCTGCTAAAAGAATTTGCATTCCATTACTTTTTTTTTTATTTCGACTATCTTCTATTCAATTTTAGACTGCATTTTTTGAAAAAATGTTTGTTAATAATATTTTTATAGT
Source organism: uncultured archaeon (assembly GCA_964508365.1). GTDB lineage: Archaea > Asgardarchaeota > Lokiarchaeia > Sigyniarchaeales > SOKP01 > SOKP01. The sequence goes on along the minus strand of CAZDTP010000041.1, from coordinate 7,191 downwards.
ATTTATAGAAGAAAGTATTCAACATCGGATAAAGAAATCAAATATTTTTAAATGGCAACCGAGTTTTAAAAATTTTTTTTATTTTTTTTTATTCTTTATTTAGGTTAATTCTCTTTATTTCTTCAATCAATATAGGAATAATTTCATGGAGATTCCCTATAATCCCATAGTGAGCAAAATTAAAGATAGGAGCATCTGGATCCTTATTAATTGCTACGATAATATGTGAATTTTCCATACCAACAATATGTTGGATCGCTCCGGAAATACCACAAGCAATATATAACTTTGGAGAAACTGTTACACCTGTTTGACCAATTTGTCTCTCTGGATCAAGCCAATTTAACTCAACGGTTATTCTTGACCCACCTAGCTCTGCCCCTAATACATTTGCCAAATCCTCAAGAAGTTTAAAGTTATCTTTTGAACCAACTCCTCGTCCACCTGCTACTATGATTTTTGCGTCCTCGAGGTTTACTTTTATTTTACTTGTATTGATAATTTTTACTATTTTTGAAACAGTATCTTTCTCTTTAAATGAATATTCAATTTTCCTAATGGATACTTCTTTTTCTACTGGTATAGGCGCTTTAAAAATCCCAGGTCTTACTGTAGCCATTTGAGGTCTACTCGAAGGAGTTCTAATGGTAGCCATAATATTTCCGCCAAAAGTTGGGCGTGTTTGAAGTAAATTTTTCGTCTCAGGATTTATATCTAAACCGGTACAGTCTGCAGTTAAACCAGCATTAAGTCTTTTAGCTATTCTTGGAGCGAAATCTCTTCCTGTAGGAGTGGCTCCGATTAATATTATTTCTGGTTTATGCTCAACAATTAGCTCTGAAATTACCTTAACATATAAATCTGAATAGTAATCTTTCAATACCGGTGATTCCACATAAATTATCTCATCCATCCCATATTGACTAAAATCTCCTAATTTCTCGTCGAAGTTAGCTCCTAAAATAACGAGTGTTAGATTCACGCCTAATGAATCTGATAATTCTCGTCCTTTTCCTAATAATTGGAACGCTACATTAAGAATCTTACTTTTATAATGTTCAGCAATAACCCAAACGCCTTTAAACTGAGAAAAGTCAATTTTTTTTGATTTATTTCCATCGCGTTCTAACTTTATTGCCTCTACAGGACAAATCTCTACACAAGCTCCGCATAAATTACAAGCTGGTAATATTTTTGCTTTATCGTTCTCTAATTCAATTGCTCCAAAGGGACAACTGTCTACACAACTTCCACACCCAGTACATAGTTCATCGTCAATGATAATACTCAATTAAAGCATCCTCCTAAATGATTTTATCGTCCCTTAAATTTTGACATAATTGCTGAACAATTTCTTCAAGTGTTCCTCTTAATATAACGCGATTACCCTTTCTTTCGGGAGCAAAAATTTTCCACACCTCAGTACTAGAACCATTTAATCCTATTTTCGATTTATCAGCATTTAAAGCGTCGGCATCAAAACATATAATTTTGGAATCATCGTGTGCCTTCATAATTCCAATCATACTTGGATACCTGGGTTTATTGATATCGGTTAAAACAGATATTAATGCAGGTAATTTCGTTTCAATTACTACTATCTCAACAGCTCTAAATTTTCTTTCAGCAACAATTTTATCCCCATTTAATTCTATACTTAAAACATACGCAATTTGTGGAATTCCTAACTCTTCTGCTAATTCTGGGGGAACCTGTCCAGTATCCCCATCTATTGCTTGAGCACCACAAATAACAAGATACTTTTCTTCGGAGTTGGATTCATTCAAAATTTTTTTGATTGCTAATGATAAAGTATACGATGTAGCAAGCGTATCTGCTCCAGCGAAAGCTCTATCTGTTAATAAAAATCCTTTATCTGCCCCCATCGCTAACGCTTCACGCAGTATTTCTTCCGCCTGAGGAGGTCCCATACTGAGAACTAAAACTTCAGCACCATGTTTTTCTTTTAAAGTTAAAGCCAATTCAATAGCATTTCGATCGTTAGGGTTGATTACAGATAATACCCCCTCTCTTACAAGCGTATTGGTTTTTGGGTCTATTTTTACCTCTGCTACGCCTGGTACTTGTTTTACGCAAACAAATATTTTCAAATCGAAATCCCTATTTATTTAACTCTCTTTAGATTAAAAATTATCAATTTTTTGTTAAAACGAATAATTTATTCAAGAAAAATAAATTTTCCGATATTAAAACAAAAATATGAAAGAAAAATTAGCTATTTAATAATAATAAATCTCATTTAAATCAGCTACGCTCCTTTTCTAAGTAAATTAGCTGCAATTACTAATCTTTGAATTTCACTTGTCCCTTCGTAAATTTCACCCATCTTTGCATCTCTAAAATATCGTTCTACTGGGTATGCTTTCATCAATCCGTAACCTCCGTGTATTTGAACAGCACTATGAGCTGCTTGCATTGCGGCTTCGGATGCTATTAATTTCGCCATAGAACTAGCCATTCCAAATTCCATTCCTTTATCATGTAAATAGGCTGCTTTAAAAGTAAATAATCTCCCCGATTCAATAGCGCACGCCATATCAGCAATTTTCCATTGAATAGCTTGGAATCTTCCGATAGGTTTGTTAAACTGGACCCTCTCATTTGCATATTTAATTGAGGCCTCTAACGCTGCTTGTCCTAAGCCGACACACTGAGCGGCTATACCTATCCTACCGAAATCCAAAATTTTCATCGCCATTTTAAACCCTTCTCCGGGATTCCCTAAAATATACTCCTGAGGTACTCTCACATCTTGGAACACGAGTTCTGAGGTATTTGACGCTCGAACTCCCATCTTGTCTTCTTTAACTCCCACGGAATAACCCGGCGTATTAGAATCCACAATAAAAACAGTCAATTGTTTCCTACTTTCTTTTTCGCCAGTTTTAGCTACTACAAGTAAGGTCCCTGCAATACCACCAGATGTCGCGAATATCTTGGTTCCATTGAGTATGTACTCGTCTCCATCTTTAACTGCATTTAATTGGACTCCTCCAGCATCGCTACCAGCATTAGCCTCGGTAAGACAGAAAGCTCCCACTTTATTACCTTTTGCGAGATCAATTAAAAATTTTTGTTTTTGTTCTTCTGTACCGTATTTATAGATAGGATACGCAGCAACGCCGTTGTGCACCGCTGTTATAATTCCCCAAGCAGCATCCGCGCGCGATATTTCCTCTATAATGATGCTAAAACCTATTGTATCGTTATGAAGTCCTGCTCCTCCATATTCTTCTGGAATGCAACTACCAAAGAAATTCATTTCTTTCATTTTTTGAAAGACCCTATCATCCATTTCTTGCTTTTCATCGCTCTCTCGAGCAACAGGGACAATGTACTCTTCAGCAAACTGTCTGGTAATTTTTTTTAACATTTGTTGTTTTTCAGTTAGCGAAAATTCCATAAAATCACTACTAAGTCTTTTTCTTTTTATTTTTTAAATATATACTATAATTTAAATTATCCTATAAGATAAATTCATCCGTGTTATAGAGAATTTCAAATTCTAACACTAACATTTACTATTTTTCTAAAAATTCCTTTAATTTTCTTTTTGGTTCTCCAGAAGAAAACAGCTCTTGAAACGCTTTTCCTTCCATTTGAAATCCCTCCTCGTTGTTGTAGATTCCCATTTGTATCAATTTCTTGCTTAATGCAATAGCTCTACCTGAACACTTTACTATTTCGCCAGCTAATTCTTTTACTCTTGTTTCAAGTTCTGCCAATGGTACGAGTTCATTTATTAAACCAATCTTGAGAGCTTCTGAAGCAGTAATGATCCTTGAAGTGTAAATTAACTCTTTTGCTTTCATTGGACCTACTAAACGAATAAGTCTTTGAGTCGATCCGCCAGCAGGGACCATCCCCCATTTCGTTTCGACTTGTCCAAATTTCGCATTATCGGCAGCAATGATAAAATCAGCACACAACATAAGCTCAAAACCTGCAGTAAAGTTTAATCCCTTAATAGCTGCAATAACTGGAATTGGAAAATTTTCAATTTTAGCAAATACCTTCTGTAAGTATCTCGTCATATCTTTTGCTTTAGAATTTTCCAATGTCACTAGCCATTTAATATCAAGTCCGACAGTAAAAATATCATCTAAAGCAGTGGAGAAGACCAAAACTCGGATTTCGCTTTTTTGCTTAATCTCATTATCTAAGATTTGTTCTAATTCACTAACAACATCAGTATCAAAAGCGTTTTTTTTATCAGGATTATTAAGGTATAGCCAAAAGATGTGATCCTCTACTTTAGTAAGCCAGAATTTAAAATCTACCATGATTAATATTATATTTTTTCGTAATTTAATATCTTTTGGCTAATATCCTTTAAGATTCCAATAATAATCGAACTGAACTTGTATTAGTATAAGAATTTAATTGAGAATTTCAAACGGCATCTCTGAATCTGGTTTTCTAGACAATTTTTTTGGGCCAGAGTATATTATAACAATGATTAAATATATTCCAATTAATATTCCGCCACCAATATAGAATACCATTTGAGGTAATAATCCAAGATATCCAGTAATAAATGCGCCGTTAAAATTAAAGCTAAAATGGAAAATTACAGTGATGATCAAGCTACCTTTTGTATTATTATAAGCCCATGTTATTAATATTGAAATTACAAGATTGAGGAAAATAAATATATAAAATGGTAACCGAGTTTCAACAAAGTGTAAAGGGATATGCCAACAAGCCCAAATAACTCCTAAAATCAAACTAGAATATAAAGCATTAAACTTTGATTCAAGTCTAGGTAAAGCAAAGCCTCTCCATCCTGCTTCCTCACTTAAAGGACCAGATAATAGTGTAGTTAACAGATAAAATAAAAATAAGGGAAAATTTAATCCTAATACTACACCAGGGGCGGTCCCTCCAAGTAAAAGATATATCCCGGCAAAAATTAGTGGAACTATCATCAACAAAAATCCGGCTAAATACCATTTAAAACCTACCTTCCACTTTAAAAATCCTTTCAATAAATTTTTAACTTCTTTCCAACCTCCAATTAGCCAAGAAACAACTATAGCTGATATGGTTGGATTCCAAACTGACAAAAACCAATAAACAATAAAGGATAAATCGCAAAATAATCTAAGAACAACAGTAGTAATCATTATCAGATAAGTTAATACAAAAAAGACAGTAAGTGAATACTTTTTTATAAATTCTACAAATTTCATAAATAATATCTATCTTTGATGTATATAAAATTTCTATAGGTCAATTTTCGGTGTAGCGTTAAATTATATTTTTACATAATAAGAATTATGATAAAAGGCAGTCAACACTTTAAAATTTCAAAACACAAAGAGTATTTATATGTTATAAAAGAAAACATATCTCTTGTTAATCCTGTATTTACAAATGATCCTCTTAATATGTATTTACTTTTAGGGCCTCATACCGCCTTGCTACTTGATACAGAGTGTGGATTATTCCCTATAAAACCAATAGTAAATGAATTAGTTGAGAATAGGGAACTTCTAGTCTTTAACACTCATTTCCATTGGGATCATGTCCCAATTTAGACATATTTAGTTATAGTTAAATGGTTAGCATGCTTCTTTTGAATTATGAGTAAAGGATCTAACCATTTTCTAATTTCAAAACATAAGCCCTACTTATATGTTATTAAGGAAAATATTTCACTCGTTCATCCCGTTTATACTAATGATCCGCTTAACATATATCTGCTTTTAGGAACTCATACTGCCCTTTTACTCGATACGGGTGTGAGAATGGCTTTGATGGTGAATCTTTCAAGATAGCTTAAGGAGATGAGAATGATGGAGATTATGAAATGGAAATTATTAAAAAGAAAAATTTAAGACGGATAGAAGAGTTAAAGATGATGAAGATGATAACTATACTTCTTCCTATGAAATTTATGGAAATAAAATATTTGATTAAATAAATTATAAAAAAAATTTAGGTGAAATTTGAAATGAACTATGATCTTATAATAATTGGTGCAGGACCAGGAGGTTATCATGCAGCTGTTAGGGCTGCGCAATATGACGCAAAAGTTGCTCTTATTGAAAAAGGTAATGTTGGGGGAACTTGTTTAAATATTGGATGTATTCCAACAAAAGCACTTTTTAGCTCAGCAAAATTAATTGAAAAAATTGAAAAGAATGCAAAGGACTTTGGAGTGGATATAATTGGAGAAGTAAGACCTAACTTTAAGAATGCCGTAAATCGTAAGAACTTAATTGTGAATGAATTAATAAGTGGCATTGAGACTTTAATTAAACAAAGAAAAATTGATTTATATTATGGAGCTGCCAGGATTCTTGAAGCGTCCTTGGATTATGGAATAACAATTAATATTGAAGGTAAGAATACAAACCAGATAAAAGGAAAACGTTTAATAATTGCAACTGGAGCAAAACCAACTTTAGTCCCCTCATTTAATATTGATCATAAATTTATACTTACAAGTGATGACATCTTAGCTAAAGATTTCAATAAAGTCCCAGAATCTATATTGATTGTAGGTGGTGGAGTGATTGGTTGTGAATTCGCAAATATCTTCAGTAGATTTGGGTCGAACGTAAAAATATTTGACTATCTACCCTCAATCATCGCCAATGAAGAACAATTGGTCGTTCGGGAATTAAAAAAGAAATTTAATATCATGGGTATTGAAATCTATGAAAATCGTAATATACTAAAAATAGAAAAGGTAAATTCAAAAGTTATCGCAACAACTTGTGATTCAAAGGTTCCTAAAGACCAAATTGATTCTGCTGAGAAATCTTTTCATGAAGCGGATCTTTGTCTTGTGTCAATAGGACGAAAACCATGTATTGAAGGGTTAGGGCTAGAAAATACTAAAATTGAACTTAATGAAGGAAAAATAGTCGTGAACCCAAATACCTTAGAAACTAATGAGAATGGAATTTATGCTGTAGGGGATGTTACTGGAGGAATTTTGTTAGCGCATGTGGCAAGTTATGAGGGAAATATCGCAGTATTTAATGCCCTTAGCAGTATTGGAGGGTTTGATACTTTTCCCGTAGTTACAGATTATACGATAATCCCGGCTTCAATCTTTACTGCATTTGAAATCGGATCTGTTGGATACAAATCAAAATATCTCGAAGATCGTGGAGTTAAAATAAGAACAGGTCGATTTGGATATGCTTCATTAGGAAA
>CAZDTP010000040.1:0-37768 GCA_964508365.1 uncultured archaeon | reverse complement strand
TTTCAAGGTTAGAGCACATAGTTATAACCATATTCTACAATCCTAAATATTTAGAAATCAGCTCTTTAAATTCGTCGTATTCATTAACAACCGGAAGCTCTGGAAATTGATTAATAACATTTTTCGGCGGTCTAAACAAAATCCCCTTTTTTGCTTCTAATAACATGGATACATCGTTGTAGGAATCACCTGCCGCAATCACTTCGTAATTTAACTCTTTTAAAGCTAAAACCGTCTTTTTTTTCATCTCACTTATGCGAATCTTATAATCAGTAATCATACCTTCTTCGTTGGTCTGAAGATTGTGACAACAACACAGAGGAAAACCTAATTTTTTCATAAAAGGCATGACAAATTCTATAAAACTATCAGTTACAATTACTAATTGAGCTACAGAACGAATATAGTCTAAAAAGTCTTTCGCACCTGGCAATAGATCCATATTCGATATAATTTCCTGAATGTCTTTAAGAGAAATCTTATTTTTTTTTAAAATAGCTATGCGATTTTGCATTAGGGTATCATAATTAGAAATGTCTCGAGTCGTTAATTTAAGTTCGTCGATTCCAGTAGCTTTACTTACAGCAATCCACACTTCAGGAGTGAAAACACCCTCTAAATCAAAACAGACAATGTACATAATTATTAAGGTAAATATCAAATAGTTTTTCAATTTTTACATTTTCGAAAGATACATCGTGGACTCTTAGAAAATCTTAAATGTTTTCTTTCTACCAAATAAGTATTACACTAAAATTCTCAATTTATGAGTGGATGAGTAATGACTGATTTTTCTAAAGATTATACTATAGATGAAATGATAACAGTTTTAATGGCAAGAGAAGTTCGAAATAATGATGTTATGATCGTTGGAGTTGCGACTCCTTGCGCATGGGCAGCGTTTACATTAGCAAAAATGACGCACGCACCAAACTCAATATTTCATTATATTATGGGGAATACTTTTGTGGACGAACCTCGCCAAGTTTCCTTGCTCTATTTAGAAATGAATACAGCTAGAGCTTATCGCTTTCAGAATTCTGGAGAATGTACATTAGAATCTCTTCCTTCGGATAAGCTTACTACCATTGAATTTTTTAGACCCGCACAAGTAGATCAATACGGCAACACGAACAATATTTGTATTGGAGACTACAATAAACCAAAAATAAGATTACCGGGTTGTGCGGGGATAGCTGACTTCAGTATGTTTTACGCCCGAGGATCTTTTCTGTATACACCTCGCCACGATTCAAGAACATTTGTTCCAACCGAAAAATTAGATTTTGTTTCCGGAGTTGGCTTCCCTAATGGTGAAAATTCTATATGTGGTGGAGCAGGACCACAATGTATGATTTCTAACTTAGCCTATATGGATTTTGACGAAAAAACCAGACGAATGAGGTTAGCATCAATTCATCCTGGCGTTGATATTGATCATATTAAAGAATCAACCGGATTTGATTTGATCATTTCCGACCATGTTCAAACGACAAAACCTCCAACATTGAAAGAGATAAATGTATTGAGAGAAAAAGTAGATCCATTAAAAATTAGAAAGTTGGAAATATTATCTGGTAAAGAAAGAGAAGAATTACTGAACGAGATCATCCAGAAAGAATTAGCGATGGAGCAGAAGTTTCCAAAACTACTAACTAGTTAAACTTAATATCTCCCCTATTTGGAGGATTAATTAAACTTCGAAATGAAAAATTCTAAGGGGATTAAATTTAAATATAAGCTTTTTCCTTCTCATACTTAGGAATCTAAAAAAGGTGAAAAAAATAGCTAAAAAGATATCATTTTTAATAGGAATATCTATAATCCTATGTTTGGTTTTCGGATCATTAATATTTACTTCAAATTTATTTTATACACTCGATGCACACCAAATGGGAAAGGAAACTGATAAGGGCTATTTCGCGGAACGTCCGAAGTTATCGGCAATTCACGTACCCATTTTAATTAACGGTAATGATGACTTTAAAACTCTAGTGGGGATAGAAGGATGGTTTGGAAATGGAACGGAAAGTAATCCATACATTATTGAGAATTATATAATTAATAATACAGTTACGAATTACAATGGGATTGATATTCAGAACACTAATCTGTATTTTATCATTCAAAATGTGACGGTAACTAACGGTACGCTCTATGATAACGATGGATTTTATTTGTACAATGTTTCAAACGGGGAGTTAAGGTACAATACTGCACATAATAATACTTGTGGTTTTAACCTCCAAAACTCCACTAATAACATCTTGATGGAAAATAACGCCACTATAAATGACGAAGGCTTTAGCTTAAATCATTCAGACAATAATATTTTGATCAACAATAACGCCATTAATGCTTCTAATTATGGTAGTGGGTTCTCTCTCCAAGATTCACACAATAATATCTTGACGGGCAATACCGCTGCTATGGCCAATATCAATGGTCCTGGTTTTAACCTCCAAAATTCTAATAGTAACATCTTGACAGATAATACCGCTACTAATAATGGTCGTGGTTTCTCGCTCCATTATTCCAGTAATAATACCTTAACGGACAATACTGCTACTTATAATGGTGGAGGTTTCTATCTCAATTATTCAACTAATAATAATCTAAAGAGTAATACCGCTATAAATAATTATTATGATTTTTACCTTCGGTATTCAGACAATAACATCTTGAAGGATAATACTGCCGATAATAATTACCAAGGTTTCTATCTTCATTATTCTGCCAATAATGTCTTGATAAACAATTCAGCTACTAATCAAGCTGCAGGATTCAACATTCAGTATTATTCTAACAACAATATCTTGACAGGCAATAATGCCACTGATAATTATTATGGTTACAACATTGCATTCTCTGCCAATAATACATTGATGAGCAATAATGCCACTAGTAATGAGATGGGATTTTATTTATTAGAATCCGCCAATAACAGCTTAAGGGGCAATACCGCCGATGATAATGAGTATGGTATATATTTAAATCACAGCGATTTAAATACAGTCTGTGTAAATTTTTTGTCAGCTTATGAAAAATGCATTTATGAGGTTGAATGCACCGGGAACATTATTTTTAATAATACTTGTGAAGATCTTGATCACGAATCTAACGCTGTGATATCTGGTTATAATATGGTGTTTTTAATCACAGTTCTAACTGTTTTTATTGTAATTTTCTTTAAAAAAACGAAACCCTAGAAATTAAAATCAGTACCTGAAAGTTGCAACACCTATCTAATCCAAAGAGTAATCCACGAATATGCATAATGGTTAATGGGAATTTAAGGTTTAGAGATATCTAATGAATAATACTTACAAGCTTGATATAATTAAGTTGTTCCATTATCAAAGTGATTTTATTTTATCTGTAATTTTTGAAATCTTTACATTGAAGCAGTGATTTCCAAAATTACTATCTTAGGGATATGATAAATACAATTCTTTAATCCGTCCTTTCTTTTCTAACTTTATTAAGTGCTTTTCCAGTAGTTTATCAACATGATATTTGATAGAATTACGAGAAAGATTCAGAATGCGGGAAATCTCGGCAGAATTAATTCCAGGATATTTTTTAATAGTATCCAATATTTCCAAAGTAGTTTTTGATTTAGCAAATTGATTTTTAAAAACTTCAATTGCTTCTGTCGACGATGTGATAGGAAAATAAATAGCATATTGCCCATATTCTTCTTTTTTAATAATGCAATGCTTTAATAATGTGTCTAAATGCCATTGCAATTGACCTTTATTCAAATTACATCTTCGGAGCAATTCGTTGTGATGAATACCGGGATTATTGAGGATTTCAGTTAAGATATTTAAACGATTTTCGTTTTGAAATATATCCGCAAGAGATAGATAAGATCTTCCTTCATTAATATAGCTCCGTCGAATAAAATAATTTCTATATTCTTTTACTGTGAGAGCAGTAAGTGTTGAAACGAAGATAAGAGTTGGTACTAAAAGAAAAATTAAAAGCGATCTGAGAGCGATTATATCAAGATCATAAGATCGTTTTTCATACAATTTAATTAACAAGTATGATATAATCGATAATAAACCAAGAGAAAAAATAAAAAGGATAATCTTCGTTATAAAATTGCGTTTGTATTTATCCGATTGTATAGTGATACTCGACATTTTTGAGGCCATTATAATGTATGCTTTTTCGATTTTATTGCCTTGAATTTTAAGAATGGAATAATGAAAGCGACTCTATTTCTATACTCTAGGAATTTAATTCCATATTTAGCTTTTAAGGCAATTTCCTCGATCTTTCCCAATAGAATGTAAGCTACTACTTCAACAATCCAAATTAAAACCAAAATACCGTATTGATTTTCATGAGAAACTGCGAATTCAAAAATTGGTGATGTCTGAAAAACTACTAGTGTCATTCCAAATGTCATTAAAATGAACGATAGATATTGAGGGTGTCTTATATATTTATATGGTCCAGTTTGAATCAACTGCTTTCTATGGGCTAATTGAAAAATTAATGAGTAAACAAAAAGCCAGAAACCAAAAAAAATAAAATAAATACTAGGAGCTTGAAATAAAAAATAAAGGTCATTTGAGAGAATTTTGGGATTCTGAAAGAATAAAATTAAATAAGTTATTAATGGCACGCTCATTATGCCACACCATACGGATAAGCAAGGTACGTATTGAAAAATTGGGATGAATATTGAAGAAATTCTCGTAGATATTGCCTCAATTTTTTTTTTAATTTTACTTTCTCTAAAATCCATATTAGATTCCAGTATAATTATTACGAATTATTCTTTTTCAATTTTATTGCCTTGTATTTTTAAGAATGGAATAATAAAAGCTACTCTATTTCTATACCCTAGGAATTCATCTCCATGTTTTGATTTTAAGGCAAATTCTTCGATTTTCCCCAATAGAATGTAAGCTAATACCTCAACAATCCAAATAAAAATTAAAAAGCTAAATCTAGTTTCATAAGAAACTGGGAATTCAAAAATTGGCGATGTCTGAAATGCCACTATTGTCATCCCTAATGTCATGATAATAAAAGAAAGATATTGAGGGTGTCTTACAATCCTATAAGGTCCCCTTTTAATTAATTGACTCCTGTGTGATAATTGATAGATTAAACAGGAGATGTATAATATTAACCCAAACATTATGATATTGAATCCATAAGTTCCGACTAAGAATCTTAAGTCATATAATAGAATGCTAGGGTACTGAAAAAACAATGCTAAATACGATAGTAATGGGACACTCATTATACCGAACCATATTGCCGTACAAGGGACATATTGAAAAAAAGGAATAAGAAAAGAAGTAATACTTGTGGAAATCGAAGTAATTTTACTTATGATCTTATTTCTCTTAAGACTCATTCACATTCACCATTCAACTTTTAATTATTTCTACAGAATAAGAAAATTTTCTGTTTATAAAGGTTTAAGGTGCACTTTTCTAACAATTCTCGCTCTCAAAGAGTACGTTAAATAGATTAATAAAGGATTATTCAAAAATCAATATTAACTCAATTATCAAAGGGAAAGAGTTAATTACTTTTCTAAAAATGTGAGAAATAAGAATGGTACAAACCTTTAATGTTCCTTGGGCAGCTTGGTACGGGGATAAAGACTTAAAACTTGAATTTCCAGATACTTGGGATGTCAATATCTACAAGATGCAAGATGCTTCTGAACTATCCCAAGAAGATATTAAAACAGCTTTCAGTAATCCTATTGGGACTTCTACAATTCAAGAAATAGCGAAAGGGAAAAGTAACGCGGTAATTGCGGTTGAAGACATATCAAGACCAATTCAAGCAGAAAGTATCTTAGAAATAGTTTTACACCAATTAAACATGGCTGGAATAACAAATGATAACATTACTTTAATATATGCTCTGGGCGCTCACCGACCTATGAATAGACAAGATTCAATCAAAAAAGTTGGTCTAAAAATTGTTGACAAAATAAAAATAGAAAATCACCACCCCTATGAAAATCTTGTTTACATCGGAGATTCATACAAAGATACTCCGATTTTTATAAACAAAACCTATTATGATGCTGAGGTAAAAATTGCGATTGGTTGCGTAATACCACATCCTTTGGCAGGGTATGGGGGGGGAGCTAAAGTGGTTCTTCCAGGTTTATGTGGAATTCAAACCCTTGAGGCAAATCATCAAGCAGGAGTAAGGGGAGTAGGAATAGGGTTGGGAATTGTAACAGATTTAAGGAAAGATATTGAGGATACATGTAAAAAAGTAGGGTTAGATTTTTCCATAAATCTTATACCTACAATGACAAGAAAGGTAGGAGGGATTTTTGCTGGGGATTTTATAAAGGCGCATCGAAAGGCTATGGAATTAGCAAAAAATGTTTACTCAACGAATTTACCACCAGATTTAAACCTCGATATCGGATTCTTTAACCTATACCCCGAAGATACGGAATTATCTCAAGCTTTAAAGGGATTAAATTTCTTTTTAAAATCAAAAAGTTTCATTAAACGGGAAGGGGCAATTGTACTTTTAACTGCGGCTAGTGAAGGAAGAGGATTTCATTCCTTGTTAGGAGAAACAGGTGGAAAACTTTATAAAAATTGGGGAGATACAGTCATATTTAAGGGGATATTGAAAAAGAAGAAGTTTTGCATATTTTCTCAAAACATCAATAAAAGAGATGTATTGCATTATTATCCTGACACTACAATTTTTCATACTAATTTTCAAGAATTAGTGAAAGATTTAGAACAAATGTATGGGAACACCCCCAAAATTGGAATTTTTCCATGTAGCAATCAATTACCAAAAGAGCTCTAATAAAAGAAAAATTAATCTATTGACTTTTTTTTCCATCTAACATGTTCTCTTAAAACTTAAGAATGAGCATTAATTACCATTTAGAACTATAATCCTTATTTAGATGTTATAACTAATCTATTTTTATTGGTATTATTATGGCACAAGAAGTACTAGGTAAAATTCTAGAAGTAGATTTAAAGAATCAATCTTTCAAAGAGAGTTTTATTAACAAGCAATGCATCACTTCCTTGCTAGGAGGACCTGGTTTTGCTATCGATCTCCTAATGAAGGAAAAAGGATATCAGAATGATCCCTTAGATGAAAATAATCCCTTGATTTTTATGACAGGCCTTTTATCAGGTACGGCATATCCATGTTCTGGATTTTATTCCGTAACTGCGAAGTCTCCTTTAACTAATATTTATGGAGAGGGGATGTCAGGAGGCTTCTTTGGAGCCGAATTAAGAAGAAGTTTAACAGGTATCGTTTTTAAAAATATATCCAACTCCCCTTTATATTTAGTAATTGATAATGATCATTACGAATTTAAAGATGCTTCCTCGATTTGGGGAATGACCACAGATAAGACGATCCATAACCTCCAGTCCAAATTGGGGAGTCAGTTTAAGATCGCTTGTATCGGACCTTCTGGAGAAAAAAGAGTACCTTTATCTTCAATAATTAACGATCATCATAGAGCTGTAGGAAGAACTGGCATGGGTGCGGTAATGGGTTCGAAAAACTTAAAGGCAATCGCATTAAAAAGCACTAAAAAAGTCGAATACTTTAACGAGGAGAAATTTAAAGAAATTGCGAAGAAACTTTTTACTTCATTTCAAAAATCTCCTATGGCGGAAATTTTGCGGAAATTTGGTACGAATAATATTTCGTATTTTGAACGATTATGTGATGTTCCTCATAAGAATTGGACATTACACAAATGGCGAGAAGTATCAAATATTTCGGGAGAAGTAGTTTTTGATCGGTTACATGTAAAGAATAAACCCTGCTATCTATGTCCATTTAGCTGTGGCCGAGAAATTGAGATTAACGAAGGGCGTTATAAAATAGAAAACGCAGCGGGAGCAGAGTATGAAACAACTGCTGCTTTTGGATCGATGTGTCTAATTTCTGATGTCGAAGCAATCGCATATTTAAACCATATTTGTAATATAATGGGTGTCGATACAATCTCAACAGGCTGTACGATTGCATTCGCACTTGATTGCTATGAAAAAGGAATTTTAACTGAAAGTGAGGTTGGGTTCCCGCTAGTGTGGGGTGATACTGAAGCGATTATTAGATTGACTAACTTAATATGTGAAAATGAAGGAATTGGCAAATTATTAGGTCAAGGCTCAAAAAAAGCCTCAAAACATATTGGAAAAGGATCTAATGATTTTTTAACAGAAGTCAAAGGCCTTGAAGCTCCGATGCATGACCCACGCGCTATATTTCCTCTTGGATTACAATACGCAACATCTAACCGTGGTGCTTGTCATTTACGAGGTTTTGCTAATGATACATATTCTGGATTCACTGGTTTCGAAAAAACTTTTGATATTACAAAACCAATATCTATAAGAGAAAGGACGGTTGATAGACCAGAATTTGCCAATGATGTTGTTATAACTCAAAATATATCTGAAATTAACAATGCGTTAGGGATTTGCCGACAAACAATATCTTCAGGTTCGCAAATCGTTGATAAAATCTTTGATTTAATATTAGATTCTATTTATTATTTACACGGCATTCGCTTAAATCTTCGTGATCTTTTAGAGATTGGGGAAAGAATTTTCACATTAAAAAGACTTTTTAATACCAAGTGCGGTATTACGCGAAAAGACGATAGAATTCCACCAAGACTACAGTATCCATTGGAAAGAGGTCTTACTAAGAATAAAATTGTAAAAATTGAAAATATGCTTGAAGAATATTACAACCTTAGAGGTTGGGATAATAACGGGATACCAACTAAGGAAAAATTGACAGAATTGAATATTGACTATTATTAATTTTTTTCTGCCTCAAATTCTTAAAGCTTTTTTAATACTTTTGTCCTATAACATATTATAACTTAATTTTTAAAAAAGTGATTATTGTGGATAATGATTTATCTAGCGATTATTCTGCAAAAGGAGCAGTAGGTTATAGTTTTGGTCAGATATCTCTCATAACATCATACCAAGCGTTTACATTTTTGATATTTACATTTTATTTCACGGTAGTAAGAATTCCTCTAGATTT
The DNA here is from genome assembly GCA_964508365.1 of uncultured archaeon. Classification (GTDB taxonomy): domain Archaea; phylum Asgardarchaeota; class Lokiarchaeia; order Sigyniarchaeales; family SOKP01; genus SOKP01. The sequence goes on along the minus strand of CAZDTP010000040.1, from coordinate 28,711 downwards.
AATTACATTAGGGTTTATTATATGGTCAGTATGGAACGCGTTCAACGACCCATTAATGGGTTTTCTAAGTGACAGAACTCATACACGATGGGGACGTCGAAGACCGTATATCATGGTTTTATTAGTTCCATTAGCCGTTGTAATGTTTTTCCTGTTTTTTCCACCTTTTTCTTATGGAATCACTGATACTACAATCAACTTCATCTATTTTGTTGTTATTATTATACTCTTTGAATTCTGCTATACAACTTACGACATCAATCTCACTTCCATGCTTCCAGAAATATTTATCACTAAGGATGCTCGGTTGAAAGCTAACAATATACGACAAGTTTTTGCTATAGTAGGTTTAATTTTTGCGTTTCTTCTTCCAGGGTTTTTTATTAAAGACTATTCAGATCCCAAATATGTCATTGAATACGCCTTTTTTGGAATTACATTAACAGTTATAATTATAATTGTCGGTTTACTCTTTTTAAAGTTTACACCAAGAGAAAGACCAGAGTTCCAGCAAGATCATAAGGAAGTCCCCGGTTTTTTTACTTCATTTAAAACAACTTTGAAAAGTAAATCATTTAGATGGGCAATACCTGCTTTTATGGGTGATTTTTTTGTTGATACAATTCTCCCAACAATCATTCCTCTATATGGAAAATACGTATTGGGACAGGAAGGGATAATTCTCTCACTTTTATTGGGTCTGGCTTTTATCGCTGCAGCTTTATCTATTACATTAATATGGAAACGATTGGCAACAAAGATCGGTGTAAGAAAAATGTGGATGATTTCTTCTGCGGTTTGGATGGTTACATTATTACCATTAATATTTGATTTAAATCTTATTTTAGCCTTTATCGTATTTTTCTTTGTTGGTATAGGTTTAGGAGGATCACTTTATTCTAAGGATTTAATTGTTTCAGATATTATTGATGAAGATGAGCTGAAAACTGGAACTAGAAGAGATGCAAGTTTTTTCGGTAATTATATTTTTTTCTTGAGAGTAGGCTATATATTCGTTTTTCTCGCAATTAGCCTTGTATTTACCAATGTTGGATGGAGAATTCACGAACCTGAAGTTTCAGCGATTACCCCTGAGCAAATTTTAGGATTAAAATTCTTAGCCTTCGTATTTCCCGCAATAGCTTTAACAGTTATTATTTTAGCGATGTGGAAATATCCTTTACATGGTGAAAATCTAGCCAATATTAAGAATAAGCTAGCAGAGATTCATGAAGCTAAAAAAGCAAGAATATAATTAAAATAATAAATTTTTTCTCTTAATTTTTTTTTTTTTTAAAACTTAAGTATAGCTCCTTCAGCTGCTGATGAAACTAATTTTTTATATTTCAACAGGGCTTTACTATTAATAGGTTTTTCAACGGGATTCCATTGATTTAACCTATTTTTGATTTCATCATCGCTAATTTCTGCAATAAGTTTCCGATTTGGGATATCAATAGTGATAATATCACCATTTTTAATAACTGCGATTGGTCCCCCAACATATGCTTCAGGACTTACATGTCCAATACAAGGTCCTGAGGTGCCACCAGAGAATCGACCATCGGTGATTAATGCAACTCTATCTAATTTCTTCTTTAACATAAGAGTTGCTGTCACTGCTAGCAATTCTGGCATACCAGGAGCCCCTTTTGGACCTTCATATCGAATGATAAGTACAGAACCATTGTCTATTTTATTCATAGCTAAATCATCAAGAACTTCTCCTTCTGAATTATAACATATAGCTGGACCTGAAAATTTAAGCATATCTTTGTGTTTAACACCAGATTGCTTAACGACAGCTCCATCTGGAGCCAAATTTCCTTTTAGTATAACTGTTCCACCTTCGGGAAAAACAGGGTTATTCAGTGGTCTTATAATATCTTCGTCTAATACTTTAGCTCTTCGAATAATTTTCCCTAATGTTTTTCCAGTAACAGTTAAACAATCCAGATTAAGATATTCTTTTATTCTATTCATTACTGCTGGAATTCCCCCTGCTTTATATAAATCTACAGCACCGTAATTTCCAGAAGGATAAATATTTGCGATTGTGGGTATTTTTTTGCTAAAATCGTTGAACATTTCTAAATCAAATTCAATTCCCATTTCATATGCTATTGCAGGGAGATGTAAAGCGGAATTTGTTGATCCGCCAATCGCTAGGTCCACCATTAGGGCATTTTCAAGCGATTTCTTCGTCATTATGTGTGAGGGAGTTATTCCTTTTCTAAGCAAATCGATAATTTGCCTTCCTGAATTTCTTGCGATTGTATATTTCATGCGTGTAACTGCTGGAATCGTAGCTGCATTGGGCAAGGTCATTCCAAAAGCTTCCATTAAGCATTGAAATGTATTCGCGGTTCCCATAATTTCACATGATCCATGTGTCGCACAAGTAATGCATTTTACTTTATAATCAAAGTCATCGTAGTTGTTCTGATCAATCCCAGTATACTCAGGCATGAATCTAATCTCATAAAAATTAGGTCCGCCTGGAACGCAAATTGTAGGTATATCTAATCGAATTGCTGCCATTAAAACTGCAGGATTAATTTTATCACAACTAGATATGGTAACTAACGCATCCAAACTATGTGCTTGAACCATTAATTCAATTGAATCTGCAATAACTTCTCTATGAGGTAGAATATAACGCATTCCTTCGTTGCCATTAGCCCAACCATCACAAGGTCCTACCGTACAAAATTCAAAAGGTAGACCACCAGCTTCCAAGATTCCATACTTTACAGCCTCAGCAAGTTCGTTTAAATGTTTATGACCTGGATTGAGTTCATTCCATGTATTCGCAATACCGATGAAGGGTTTATTATCGATGTCTTTATCCTCTAATCCCACCCCTTTAATGATCCCCCTTGTTACATAATTAAAGGGGGTTGTTTTTGTCCACTCAAAAATACTACTACTTCTTTTTTTTAGATCAAATTCATTTTTATCCATCTTAATTACCTAATCCCAATTAGTATTTTTATTAAGCTTATACAGAATTACTATTTCTTTATTTCAGTCGCAGTATCATTTATATAAGTTTATAATGGAAAAAGTATCATTTTATATTATATTTTGATATTCTTAAATAACTTCTTAATCTCTGAAAATCATGGACGAGAATAAACTTAGATCAATAATAGCAGAGTATTCAAAACTATATACTTGCGCCGTTTCAGATGCTATCGATGAGCTAGGTCTTGAACCCGGTTTTATTGATGCAGGTATAAGACCAATGTGGCCTGGCTCGAGGATACTCGGCTTAGCAGGGACAATGAAGATGATACTCTCTGATGAACCACTCGAGAGGAATATTATTGCTCGTTTAGTCAAATTTATGAGAAAACTTCCCAAATATCCTATAATGTGTGTTGATATGTCAGGTCAAATGATTGCTGCTGGACTTGGACAGAGCACAAGCAGGTTACTTCAAGATTTAGGATTTCGAGGAGGTTTGGTTGATGGACCAATCCGAGATATTTCACAAGTTATTTCTTTAAATTTCCCAATTTTTGCAAGAGGGGTAATAAGTTCATCAATTCGAGGTAGAATGATTATAGATCTAGATAATGTGATGAAACCTGTGAAATGTGGAGATAGAGTGATAACTCCAGGAGATTTAATATTTGGTGATATTAATGGTGTAGTCATCGTTAATCAAAATAATATTGAATCTGTTTTATTAAAAGCAAAAGAAATAATCTCTACAGATAAATGGTGGTTTGAGCAATTAGAAAAAGGACGCGATCCTACTGATATTGAAAAAGAAAAAGAATTACCTTAATTTGTCTAAAAATAGTGCTATATCTATTTACCATGTTGAATAATGAGCAAAATGAAATAAAACTTGAAGATATTAAAGCTTTGAACTCTATATTTGATTTATTTCTTATTTTCATTAATAAATTTCCCATTAGAAAACCTAGATTCAATTGTGATAAATTTAGGGGGAAGCTGGATGTTATCGAGCAAAAATTCCAACAAAATGAGGAAATTACACGCAGAGAATTTGTAAACCTATTAAATAAGCTTAAATCAACTATCCATAAAGTAATTGTGCCTGAATTATTATATATCGTAGGATGGCATGGAGGAATTATCATTAATGATATTGGATTCTGCGAATTTGATAACCCAAGCGATTCCTTGGATCGTTTATTAAAAAGTATACGAAAAGCTAATGATAATCAAATGCCTTATAATTTAGAAGTAGCTGTAAGTTGTTTAGAGTGGTTGAATGAAAGATATCCAGAAAATTTTGAAGAATTTCTAAAGCTGTTTAAAAGTGGGAAGTGTGAAATAATTAACCCTTCATACTCTCAACCTTATAACTTAATTATAGGTCCAGAATCTAATATTAAACACTTTGAATACGGATTAAAGAATCTTAAAAAAATTGGATTGGATTCTAATATGTATTATTGCTCAGAAAGTTCAATCCACCCACAAATTCCTCAAATATTAAAAAACTTTAATATTAAATATGCCTCACTAAGAACTCGCTTATTAGGAATTAATCCAACAGCTAACTCACCGCACATTGGGTGGATTGGATTAGACAACACCTCGCTCGATGCTATCGTAGACCAATCAGGGATATTTAATGGAGAGTATTGGCATGGTACTTTTTTTCAAGAATTGCCTAATTTATTATTTCAAGCTGTTGCTCGTCCTTTTATGAAAAAAATAGTATATTCGAGTCTTGAAGATTTCATGAATAACATGCCTTACCAAGAAGAAGTCTGGCGAATGTCTAAATTTTCAAACATTTTTGGAAAATTTTTAAGTTTAGCGGAGTTCTTTGAATTGACTGAGAAAGAAGGCGATTTTAAATATATAAGAGATGAATTTCGTCTTAGTGATAACTTGTTTCTGTCATCCAAATTGTTCCTTTATAATAAAAATTCTGAAATCCTTATTAGTATATCTGAAATCTTGAATAGTATCTTAAGCTATTTTAACAAAGAATCTAAGGATACATTTTTTGAGCAATTATGGGAAAAATTATTACCTAACCAAGCTCACGATTGCTATGTGGTCCCTCACTTACGATCGGGAGAATATTCGCAAATACAACTGAGTATGGAAGAGCTTCGTAATATAAATCTAACCAAAAATCCAAATACTATTTCTGAGTGGAGTATTCAAATACATAAAGAAATACAAGATACATGTACTAGCCAAATGAATGTAGCACTTTCAGAAATAGCCAAAGAAATTCTTAAAGAGCAAATAAATCCAGAAATACATCCAAATACCTTATTTGTTTTTAATCCAACTCCTTATTCAAGAAGAGATATAATCTCCTTTCCATTGCACCAAAAAAATTTTCATCGAAAATTCATAGCTGAAGTACCGGGATTTGGGTATAAAATTTATTCTACAAGTGAGGAGCATAACAAAATACCAAAATCAAAGCCAATATTTTTCTATGAACTAAAATTATTAGACAATTTTAAAAAAATAGGAGTCATATATAAGGAGAAGCTTGTTTATGAATTGTCATTTCTTCTGTTAATTCCATACGATTTAGAGCTGAAAGAAAAGTATCGCAATGATGTAGAAGAAAAATACATTTTTATAGGAAATGCTAAAAATCAGAGTTTTAAGGTTGAAATAGTTCAATTCAGCGGAATAAATAGGCTTGAGATTATCCTTGAAACTAATAATAAGAATCATGTTATTCTCACACCGAAAGTCAATATACAAAAATCTCTAATTAATTATCCTTTTGGAATCGAAGAAACAAGAAGAAGAAAAATACAAACATTGGATTTTATATGGCTAAAGGGAATTAGCGAACAAATTATCTATATTCAAAAAAATAGTCAAAGATTTGAGATCAACCAAGAAAACTTTGAACTTAATAACATTCTTTACGATAAAGGGAGATATGAATTCGCTATAGTTGTTACTGATAAAAGGGATTTCCTCTCGGTTTTAGAATTTGTGAATTCCTATTATTTTAGGTTATTAGGGATTAGTATAAACGAACTAAGAGGCATTAATGATGAAGAACAATCCTTCTTGTCTATAGAACCCCCACTTCCAATAGTATTCTTATGGAGACGCAAAACAGGATTGTATCTAAGGACATATAATCCAACTAATGAAGAAATTGATATTAAAATAGATGGAATTTTAGTTGGGAACCAGATAAAAGAAGTTGATTTCCTTTTGAAAGAATTGGGTTCTCTTAAATCTAATCAAACAAAAATAAAACCTTGGAAAATTAAAACTTTTAAATTATTATGAAAACTCAAATGGTTACAGCCCATTAAAGAAGAATTTTATTAATATCATGACTGAGCTAAATAATGATACTATAAATTTAATTAATAGTAGAAGAACAATTAGAGCCTATAGCCCTAAACCACTAACTCAAGAAGAAATAGATACAATCATCCAAGGAGCAATAAAAGCCCCTACAGCGGGAAATTTGATGATGTATTCAATTATTCAAGTATCTGATCAAAAAATAAAAGAAAAATTGGTAAAAACTTGCGACAATCAACCACATATTGCAAAAGCACCGTTAGTTTTGTTGTTTTTAGCTGACATGCAGCGATGGTGGGATTACTTTAAATTAAGTAAAGTCAAGGAAAAATGCAATGAAATAGGTAAAGAGTTTCAAACACCCCAAGAATCTGATTTACTTCTTGCTTGTTGTGATGCATTAATTGCTGCCCAAAATTCTGTAATTGCTGCTGAAGCGTTAGGCATTGGCTCCTGTTATATTGGAGACATTATGGAAAACTATGAAATTCATCGTGAGATGTTTAAACTTCCTAAATGGGTATTTTCTATAACTTTGATATGTTTTGGATATCCTAAAGGAGATAAAAACAAAATTCCCCTCACGAATCGCTTTCCTCAAAAATTTATACAGTTTACAGACAAATACTCTAGGTTAAGCGAAAAGGATTTTAACGAGATGTTAAAGGGTGAAGAGAGAAAAATCGTAGTAAAAGAAGCAGAAAATATGGGGCAACAATTCTATCTTGGTAAATTAGGGGCAGATTACTCAGTGGAAATGCGTCGCTCTGTTAAAGCAGCACTTAAAGAATGGCTTAAAAAAGATTAGAATAAAAAAAAATTAAAAATTTTTGAGTTTTACTAAACAAGATCATCCCAAGCAGCTCGTTCTTTATCAAGAAACTTTTCAACTACTTTAAACTCGTGATCTATTAACATAGTTGATCTCTTTTCAATATCATATGACGGCCACTTAGGTATACCATCGTAGTTTGGGTTTCCAGTACGAGCAAATGCAATCCAAGCATCCATAACTTTATGACTAATAGCATTTAAATCTGGACTGTTACCTACGAAATCTTTAAACGCAGGATTATTTAGCGTGTTAAAAACGAAAGGTATCTCAAGAGCGTGGCATGCTCCTAATTCCCCGTTAAATGCTGGAGATGGCCAGGTAAAAAGGTAATTATATGTATTGGATTGAAATTTACTCTGCGCTTCAAGCAAGTGAATTGTAGAAATGCGGAACATAAAGTCAGTGATAAGTGCATTCATAATTTCTTTAGATTCAATCGAAAAATTGCCTTCTCTCGCTTGCTTGTATGTATCGATCATCGTTTTACTTTTAGTAATGTCTATACCTAATCTACCCAAAAAACCGATTAGGAGTTTTTCGCCATCTACATTATTCAATTTACTTATTTCCGGATCAAGAGCTGTAAATAACTTAGCCTCTTCCAGATTAGTGCCAATCATAAATTCAATATCCTTACAATCACCACTTTGAAACGCCTTTAAAGGATGTATTGGTAATGTTTCACCATCTATAAGAGGTCGAAAAGCAAGAAGATTAGTGGGATCTTCAGCTAAAAGCTTATTCTGTGCATCGATTATTTTTTCAGGTGATATCTTTCGTAATGCGTTAATATCGCTGGTATCAACACCCAACATACGCATTATTTTTTTTGTGGGTTTTTTAGTAACCTTCGGATCAATAGTAGGAGCGCTTTGAGCAATTATACGATGAAATAATCCCTTAGCTGCGGGCATGGCGGCTAAAGCAACTACTGAATAACCCCCAGCAGATTCACCAAAAATCGTAACATTATGTGAATCCCCTCCAAATAATTCAATATTATCGTGAACCCATTTAAGCGCTAATATTTGATCCAGTTGCCCAACATTGACCGTAACACCGGGAATGTATAAATAACCTAAAGCACCTAACCGATAATTAATAGTAACTATTACAACATCACCTCGCCGGGCTAAGGCTGAACCATCATACATGGTATCAATCCCACCTCCCATAATAAATGCACCCCCGTGTATCCAGAACATCACTGGGCGCTTCTTATTATCTACATTAGGGGTCCAGATATTAAGATTCAAACAGTCTTCACTTTCGGGTTGAAGTTTACCCGTAAAATCTTCGAGCTGAGAATATCCTTGGTATGCACAATGCCCATATTCACTAGCATCCAATACATCATCCCAAGGTTTTTTCTCAACGGGAGGAGAAAATCGTAGTTCGTTTATTGGAGGTTCTGCATAAGGAACACCCTTAAATATTACTAATCCGTTCTCTTTATAACCTTGTATCTTCCCATAAGTCGTATCAATTATATCCGATTTATTCATTTTTATCGCTTCTTGTATGTAATTATGTGATATTAGTTGTTAAACTATAAAAGATTTGAGTTCTAATGAAATAATCGGAGTTTATTTAAGATAATTTGATAAAAATATCAAAAGAAAGAAATAAAAAAATAAAATTGTTTAATTTGATATACCCATATAATTTTTTATATTCCCAGTTCAGCTAACTTCTTTTTTACATCTTCTAATTTCTCAGGCGTTAACTTATAAAATCTCCACAGTACTATAGTCGCGATAAACATGAAAATCATAGGAATCAATGCAAAATGTATTTGAATTCCGATTACGGCCTCAGGTGGCTGGGGCGGAAGCGGATCACCAGGAATTCCAGAACTGGGATTGAAATTTGTTACTGTATGTATAATTGAGAAAGTTAAAGCTTGAAAAACTAATGCTGCTCTGCTGACGAATGTTTGAAACCCTTGATAAGTTCCCTCTTTTCTTTTACCGGTTAAGACTACGGATTCATCAATTGTGTTTGAAAACACTGGTGATAACATAACCCAATAACCGCCTTCACAAAAACCCCAAATGAATATAAAGATAATCATTATGACATAATCGTTAATGAACATAAGTGGAAATGTACCAATAGTTAATACGGTTGCTGCAAGTATCATTGTTTTTCGATCGTCGTTTGTTTTATCGGCAATTTTTCCCCAAATAGGCATCGAAACGAACATTCCTATGAGAAGAAATGCCATTATTAGAGTAACATTTCCTGCTTCTACATTTAATACAGCTTCTGCAACATATGGAACGGATCCTATCATTATTGCTACTAGGGTTTGATAACACATAAAAGAAATAATATAAGCCATAAAATTCTTATGTTTTAAAATGCTTCTAAATTCTCTAAAAAAAGGTTCTCTTTCCATTCCTTCCTCGCATTTTTCGATATAGCAATCAATTCTTTCTCGATCCTCGCGACTACCAGGAATTGCGAGCGCTAAAGCAATCATACATATAATAACTACAACTCCTGCTTGGACAATATATGTGTCCCTTTGATCCCACACTATAAAAAGACTCGGAATAATCGCTCCAAAGGCAGTTCCTAGAGCGCCTATTAGTGTGCTTAAGATAGACGCCGTTCTGCGTTCACTACTCTCACGGAACTTATCTGGAAAGATAGCATAAAAATTTACACCATATATTGAAGCAAAAGTATCGTATAAGCATGTCATAATCACGATCCATGCAAATAATATTAGAGCACCGTCCACTGGATCTACAACGGGGGGAGTAAATATGAGAAGATAACTTAAGATCCATGGAATTCCTCCAATTAAAACCCAAGGAAGTCGTCTTCCCCGTTTTTTTGTAAATTTAAACGGTCTATCTGTTAAATAACCTACTAAAGGGTCATTAAACGCATTCCATACAGCAAATATAATAAATCCTGTACTAGTAAACCAGACATTTAAACCAATTACACGCTCATAAAAGAAGAAGACATACGCCCCAAAGCACATATTAAAGAATTCAGTAATGAACTTCCCGAAACCGTAGGAAAGCATACTCTTTTTAGAGTGTTTAATCTCTATCGTTTCTTTTTCCATTTTTATAACCTCGTTTTAAATAGATAACGTTGTTTATTGTTAAATTTATTGAATAAATGAATTTACGTTAAGATTTAATTTAAAGATATATTTTATCAAAAGATTTATTGATATGTAATTGAAATTAGCAAAAAATTCAGCAAAAATGATCTTAACTATTCATACACAAAAAAATTAATTACTTAAAATTATTTCAGAATAATATTCAACTAACAAATTTATAATCAATTCCCCTAACTCTTTGAAGACTTTAATTTTACCGTTATCAAGAGTGCGTAAACGCTTCAAACAATTCCATAATCCAAATTTATCGTTATCCTTTGTCCCTAAAGCTTCTGTATATTCTCCGCCAGCCATTAAGAACCCGCCTAAACCTCCAATTGGTGGCCATTTATTAAGAGCAGATTCAAAATCTCTTTCCAATTCTTCATTCATAATCTTTAGCTTTTCTTCGTCCAATACTCCTAAAGCTGCTCCAAGTGAATGCTCAAAATGCCCCGCATGTGCTGCACTTAGTAACACTTTAATTAAAGTTCTTTTTATCTGTCTCGGATTTCCACCCTTAGTTGCGAGTTCTAGAGAAAGTTTCTCTAATTCTATCATCATCCTGTCGATATTATCTTCTGCAATATTTTCTGTTGTAGATATAATTAGTCTCTCTAATTGTAGTGCGTCTTGTATTTCTTTAGTATAATCAACAAGCGGATTATTTCCACCATGTCCCGAATAAATAAAAACTCTTGAAACAGGTAAATCCATTTTTTTATAAATTTCAATGTGGAACTTTATGAAATCTATTATCTTTTTAACTAGTTCTTTCACCGGAATTGATTTTGGCGCCCAATCCGTGGCAATTGAGGTAAAACTATCAGTTGCCCATGGGATATGTCCAACATATCGCCCTCCTGTTTTGCATGAAATAAGATGGGCTATTCGTTGTGATTGTAAATCGTCAATATTTCTTGGTAATGCATATCCATGACCTTCTACGGGATTTCCAATTGAAAAGATCAACCATTTTCCTTCGTTTTTGCCAAATGGACCCCAATCATCCATTTTCCCCTCGAGAGATATTCTTTTATTTTTATGGGGCATAGTCACGATTTAGAAAAAAAGTTTTTAAGTTTTACCTTCTATGTTTTAAAAACACTAAAATTAATCTTGAGAGAATAAGGTATTTAAAACTTGTTTTTAGTTTAAATGATTTCTAAATAAAATGAGACTAATGAGGAATTTGTATTAATCTTCATCGATTTTGAAATTCAGCTTTTCGAAAAGATTGTGTACTTTATCATAAATTCCAAAGCTGTTATTATCCAACGCATCGTTTACTATTTCCTTAATTTTAATTTTATTGAGAACTTTTTCTGAGACTAATTTTTCGACTTTGGAGAAAACCAGTTCATTTATCTTATAATTAAACCGATTTTTTTGCTTTTCTTTTATGGTACCAGATAATTCAATATGTTCCCTATGATCCCAAATATATTGGAGAAGCTCATCTATCCCTTCACCTTTTATAGCATCAGTTAATACAACAGGGGGTCGATACCCACTCTGAAATATAGTATCATCGAGCATCATTTCAATTTGTACGGCTATATCTTCTCCTCCTAAATCTTTTTTGTTTACATCGTAGATATCTCCTATCTCGATAATACCAGCTTTTTGCATCTGAATGACATCACCGTAACCAGGAACTAAGATGACTACAACTGTGTAAGCTAAATTATAGATATCAAATTCCGCTTGACCAACTCCGACCGTTTCAATAATAATTATGTCCATACCAAAAGCTTCATATAACATACTTATGTCGAATACTGCTCTTGATATTCCTCCTTTATATCCTCTTGACGCAAGACTACGCATAAAAACGTTAGGATGTAAAGAAATATTAGTCATTCTGACTCTATCTCCTAAAAATGCTCCTCCGCTAAAAGGGCTAGTTGGATCTACAGATATAATCCCAACAGTTTTGCCTTCATCTAACATTTTTTGAGCTATGGCACCTGTTAACGTACTTTTTCCCACTCCAGGAGATCCAGTAAGTCCAATTATATAAGATTCGTGTCTTACGCTTTCAAAATGCTTAAAGACCTCATGTGCTCGTTCAGGTTCGTTCTCGATAAGTGTAATTAATCTTGCTAAAGCAATTTTGTCCTTTTTTTTAAAATTAGTTATTAAAGTTCCTAAATCATAATTCCCCATGAAAAAATGACTTCCTCAGATTCGTTGTTGTATAAATATATAACTTAAATAGAAAAATATTAGATATGTTTTTTAGTTTTTGACATAATCTCGAATAAAAACATTACAATATTTTTCATGAAAAAATGGATGATCTATCTAACAATAAATGATTAGTATTTAAAGAAGGTTTTATTGCTTTTATTCTCTTTTTACATCTTTAAGAAAGAAAGAGAGAATAAATGATACTAATGAAAGGATGGATAATACTATCAGGGCAAGGAGATAATCTCCTGAAGGAGTAGTAAATCCTTCAAAACCTAAGATAAAAATAATACCACCAACCGCACCTACCATCATTAGCATTCCGTTTGAAGTTGCTTCCGGAACGGGTACTGTAATTTCAACAGCATACTCTAATACTACAGGACCAACAGATAATAAACCGAATCCTAATAGAAATCCGAAAATATATAACATAATTGCATTATTCGCAAAAGATATAGCAAAAAAAGCAGCCACGGCAATTAAAAGCGATATTTTTATTAATAATGTTCGTTTTCGCAATTTATCTGATAATATGGACATCAGTATGGACCCTATTATCCCACCCAGAAGCAGTATCCCCCCGAGATTTCCAGCTTCGATAGATGTTAAACCTCTGGGGACAACTATAAGCTCAATATATGTTGTTACCATATTAAATGCTCCCAGACCAACTAAAAAGATAATTATCAAAATCCAATAACGCTTATTAAAAAAAAGTAATTTTAATTCTCCTTTCAATATAATATTTTCATTAATTAATTTGATTGAAGGTGGTGTGGGAGGTCTATCTCGAGCGATAATTACAAACAATATTCCGATAATTAAGGAAAACAACCCATATATAAATAGCATTACTTCAAAGCTAAATATCATCACTAGAATTGGTGTTAAAATCATACCGAGAGCGATTCCTAGAAGTTGAGATATCACTGAAAGACCAGTAGCAATAGTACGTTCTGATTCCGGAAACCAATTTGCGGACAGTAATGTAACGCTATTTAAAAAAAACGGTTGGCTTATAGCAATAATAATGTGAAAAAATAAAATTAAAAGATAATTCGGTCCAGCTAAAAATCTTAAAAACCCAAAAACTCCATTAAATAGAGCTCCAAATCCCACACCTATCCTAAAACCATATTTATTGATGAACCAAGATGTAATAAATGTAACTGGAATATATACTATCATAAAAATCGTTGATAAAAAAAGAATTTCAAATTCACTGACATTATAATATGTTGTCGCTTCTAATGTGACGGTGGCATAAGATATCCACAAAATCTGTGAAAATATATTTACTAGCATAAAGATGATTAAAATTATCCAACGATATCCGTAAACCTGTATCTTTTCTTCAATCATTATCTGTTCAGATATTTGCTTTAATTATTAGTTTTTCTGTCGATGTTTTCATAGAAATTATAAGAGATATAAAATTCAAAAAAAATAAAGTTTCATAACAATTAGAGGTTACAAAGATGGATACTAATCGCTCATATATCATTAATTTAATATGTACTAATTGTGGAAAAGAATTTGACGCAAATGAAAGAAATGGACTATGTACTTCATGTGGAAAAGTGTTATACCCAAAATATGATTTAGAGAAAGCTAAAGAGACTCTTTCAAAACAGAATATTCAAAGTAGGAAAGTGTACAATATTTGGCGTCTACATGAAATTATGCCAGTAAAAGAAAATAAATTTCGGATAACACTTGGAGAGGGATGGACTCCTAATGTTAAACTCAACAATTTTGGCAAGGATTTGAAGTTAAATCAAATTTATCTTAAAGACGAAGGACAAAACCCTACTGGAACTTTTAAGTCTCGAGGATTATGTGCTACAGTTTCTAAAGGGTTAGAATTAGGAATTAAAGATTTTGTTATGCCAAGTGCGGGAAATGCTGGTGCTGCGTTATCAGCTTATACTGCTCACTCAGGAGTAAAGGCTCACATTTTTGTACCTAAAGATACCCCTGAACTAATTCAAAAAGAAATAAAACATATGGGTGGAGAACTAACATTAATTGAAGGATTGATAAGTGATGCGGGTCGAGTTGCTAAAGAAGAAGGTATGAAAAATAATTGGTTTTCAGTTTCTACATTGAAAGAGCCTTATCGAGTAGAGGGAAAAAAGACAATGGGACTAGAATTAGCGGAACTATTTGACTGGACTCTGCCTGATATGATTATATATCCTACTGGAGGAGGAACGGGAATAGTAGGCATGTGGAAAGCATTTGAAGAGATGGAAACCTTAGGATTAATAGGAAGCGAGCGTCCAAAAATGGTTTCCGTTCAACCATCAGGATGTCAACCGATTGTGAGAGCTTTTAAAAACGGTGATAAATTTGCAACTCCTTGGGAAAATGCTCACTCGTTTGCTTCTGGAATTCGGGTTCCGGGAGCGATTGGAGATTATTTAATACTAAATGCTATCAGAGAATCCAGTGGAACCGCGATTGCTGTTGATGATTCGGAAATAAAAAATGCGATGTATTCATTTGCAAAAACTGAAGGAATTATGGTTTGCCCAGAAGCTGCTGCGACAGTCGCCGCAACGGTAAAATTAACAGACGAGGGATTTATTGATTCGAATGACAGTGTGGTGCTATTTATTACAGGTTCAGGGTTAACAACTCCAGATGATTGGTAAAATTAAGATTTTGTTATGTTTAATGGGTTAAGTTCATGAGTAAACAAGGAGAAAACAATATAGATGAAATTTACTTATTTTTTAACATTATTTATAATACTTATAAAGATAATTATAAGGCATAATATTTTTCATAAAATAGGGATTAATTATTTATAGATAAAGGTAATAATGATTAATCAAGTAAACAAATTTATCAAATGTAAAAAGAGGTATACAAATGAGAACAAAAGAACAATATATGAACGATTTAGGTAAAATGAAAAACAATATCTACTATGACGGAGAAAAGATCAGTAGATTAGACGAACGACAGATGGACACTATTAACACAATTGGTATGACTTACGATATGGTGGAGGAATTATCTGATCTAATGAAAGTTAAGTCCCATCTAATTGACGAAACCATTAATAGATTTACGCATATTCACCAGAGCACAGATGACCTTCATAAAAAACAAGACATGACTCGTAAACTATGTCAGAAGGTAGGAGGGTGTATTCAACGGTGCATGGGATGCGATGGTGCAAATGCAGTCTATAATGTTAGTTATGAAGCGGATAAAATGAATAAAGGACAAACAAATTATCATGAAAATTTTAAGAAATGGATGGAACGATTTCAAAGAGAAGATTTAATTGCTGCCTGTGCCCAAACAGATGTTAAAGGAAATCGCATAAAGCGTCCTGCTGATCAAGAAGACCCAGATATGTATGTTCGTGTCGTAGAAAAAAGAGACGACGGAATCATAGTGAACGGGTGTAAAGTTCACATTTCGGAAGCGTCTGTGTCTGATGAAATAATAGTTGTCCCTACAAGAGCTTTACGACCAGAGGATAAAGATTATGCTGTAGCATTTGCAGTCCCTGGAGATTATGACGGTGTAAAGCAAGTTGTCACAATTCACAATTTAAGAGAGAGAAAACATTTCAAACGAGGTTTTATACCAGGTTATACAGATTCCTATATAATTTTTGATAATGTATTTATTCCATGGGAAAGAGTTTTTCTCTGCGGTGAATACCAACATGCGGGCGTTCTTGCGTTATTATTTGCATTATTTCATCGACATAGTTATTCTGGATGTAAGCCAGCAATAGGAGATTTAATAACAGGTACAGCTGCATTAGCTGCAGAATATAATAATGTTCATAAAGCACCCCATGTCAGGCATAAGTTAGCGGAATTGATTATGGTCACGGAACTAGGCTACGCTGCGGGTTATACAGCTTCTGACCTAGGTAAACCAGAGGTATACATGCCTGGTTTAGGATTTATTCCCTATGGTCCAGGAAGTTATATACCTAATTCTATTTATTGTAATGTTGGAAGATGTTTAACTGGAGAAAATGTATATCGGGAAGCAGAAATTATTTGCGACATCTCAGGTGGTATTCCGGCTACCTTCCCCCACGAAAAAGACTTCCTAAATCCTGAATTGAAGGATTATCTTAACAAATACATCACTAGAAATCCAAAGATCGCACCTCACAATGCAGCTCAATTCTGGCGTTATGTCGGAGATATGCTTTGCTCTGCATCGGGAGGTATCATGCAAGTTGGAGGTTATCACGGTGGGGGTTCCCCTGTAATGGAGCAAATTGCCATCACAACCCAATACGACATTGAAGCCAGAAAAAAAATGGTAAAAGCAATTGCAGGTATTGATGACAAACTCAATGATAATTTAAAGAAGTAGCCAAAGTTAGGTGTAGAGCCAAGTATTGTAAAAGAACCAAAAATAGTAAGATAATTTTAATTTTTTTTTATTATTAATTCTGTAAAAATGTAGAAAATAAAATTAATTATTTTTTGACGTGTGTTTTAATAAATTCAGTTATGTCACTAGTCATTGAGCCAGGACCATACACATTAGCTACGCCGATTTCTTTTAATTTTGGAAAGTCTTGAGCGGGTATAACGCCACCTACTAAAATTAAAATGTTTTCAAACACTCCCCTTTCCTTTAATAAATCGATAATTTGTTTAGTGTATGCGAAATGAGCTCCGCTATGAATCGATAGACCAAGTACATCTACATCTTCTTGAATTGCTGCTTCGACGATCTGGTTTACATTTTGAAATCCACCGAAGATGAGTTCCATACCAGCATCTCTTAATGCTCTGGATACTACAATACCACCTCTCCAATGACCATCAATTCCAGGTTTTGACATTAAAACTCTAATTTTTCTCTCACTCATCTTAACACCTCAATTAAATAGCTAATGGTGGTTCCCATATACCCCATATTTCTCTGTAAATATCACATATCTCGCCAACAGTCGCTCCTTCTTTTGTAGCTTCCATTATTACGGGCATGACATTCTCCTCCTTCTCGCATACAACTCTTAGCTTGTCTAAAATTTTCTCTAGTTTTGCGTTATTTCTCCTTGCTTTTAATTTGTTAATCCGATTGACTTCGGTATCGATAGCTTTTTGCGATGTTCTGAAAACATCGGTGACCGTATCATAAGGTACCTTGTACTTATTGATACCAATCATGATTTCTTCCCCGTTCTCAAGGCGAGTTCTTCTCTTATGGAAAGCATCTCGCATTTCCTTATAGAGCCATCCCGTCGACAATGCTTTATCGATGGATCCTACTTTTTGAATTTTATCCATGTAGTTCCATACTCGTTCCTCGACTTCATCAGTCAACCATTCAACATAATAACTACCAGCCAAGGGATCAATTGTATTGGTAATTCGAGTCTCATCTGCAATCACTTGTTGAGTTCTTAACGCAACAAGAGCCGCCTGTTCTGATGGTAAGCATATTGCTTCGTCGTAAGAGTTAGTATGAAGAGATTGGCATCCGCCAATATTTGCTTCCAAACCTTGTATAGCTGTTCGGACAATATTAATCATAGGCAATTGGGCAGTTAAAGAGCTTCCAGCGGTTTGTACATGAAACCTAAAACCAAAATTTTTAGGATTTTTCACTTCGTATTTATCCTTCATGAGCTTATACCATATCCTTCGAGCTGCACGGTATTTTGCTATTTCCTCAAAGAAATCCTTATGAGCAGCTAAATGAAAAGCGAGTCTACCTACAAAATCATCAGCTTTCCAACCCCTCTCGATTAAATTGTCAATATGAGAACAAGCACTTGCGAATACAAAACCAAGTTCTTGAATTGCATCAATTCCACCTTCTCTATAATTATATCCTGTAAAATTGATAGGATGCCAAAGAGGAACGTTTTTCTGAGCTACTGTCCATTCAATAAAATCACATGCAACCCTTAATAAATGATTTGGTGGACTGTTCTTGTAAGGGATGTATCCGACCGTCATCGTTAAAATATCGTTTTGTGTTGTTCCCATTAAATTTTTTATGTCATACCCCCGCATTTTCGCCATGTTGAAATACATTGCACAAACGGGAGCGCTCGTAAAAGGTTCTACGACCAATGCTACACTAATCTTATCTATTGGGATATCCTCTGTCAGTGCAAAAAGGCTATCAATACAATAGAGCGGAACACCCGATGTTCCGACTTCTGGGGCACCGTCGGGATTTGTAGGGTCAATTCCGTTAAAAGTAAGTGCGTCCACGGCAGCACTGAATCCAGTTTCCCCATTTTCGTATAAATATTTCCATCTTAAATTAGTCTCTTCGGGAGTACCATGTCCAGAGAATAATCGCATAGTCCATAATTTACCACGATACATAGATGGATATACGCCCCTTGTAAAAGGTTCTTGGCCGGGAAAGTTTACCGTTTCTAAATAATCTCCTTTTACATCCAGTGGAGTGTATAACCTTTTTATAGGAATTTCAGAATCAGTTACGAATTTAACATCGCGTTCTTTTGATCCTTTTAACTTTTCTTCCCACTTTTCCTTTTCTATTCTAATTTTTTCTAAATAATCTTTATCAAACAAGTGGTAATCACATTTTATATTATTGAATTGAAATATAATAGTCTAAGTTAAAGAAATTAGGAAACCTAAAAAACTTTGATAATGAACATTCGATAATTAAGCCTTTATTCTTTAAATTCAATATATGCAAAAAAAAGAAGAGATAAAAAGAAAATTTTTGTATTAAATTTTATCACGGAATTTTATTAATCTATCTGGTTGATTTAACATTATTCCGACTATATATTCACTATTCTATTCTATAGGAAGGAATTTTTGAATTGATCTTTATTTTTGTAGTTTTGGACAGTTTTGTATATCTTTATTTATTTTTACGTTTTCCTGTTTTTTTTGTTGGTTCACAGCCCCCACGACCCTGATTAGCTCGTACGCCACGTCCACTTCCATCTTTTTTAGGAACTCCTTTTTTTGCCATAATTTAACCTCATATTTTTTTTATTATTAATAATTAATTTATTTAAGATATTTATATCCATTCATTCAAATTTATTTTTTTATCGTTTTCTTTAGTAATTTTACATAAATCACATAAACCTAATCTATTAGGTTTTCCTGGAAACCACAAACCACATCGTTTACAATGAAAATCTATTGTATTTTTCCTCTCTTGACTAATAGCTCACTCAACTCTTTTTTTAATTCTGTTGCTTGAGAAATTGTTTCTTCAAGCTTAATTAATGTTGCTTCGTATTTGTCTTTTGGCATTCCCGCAAATTTAGTCATAGCACCAATTCTAATATCGTCTTTGATTTTTGTTCTGGTCCAATTCAAAGATTTATCAGGAGAATAATTTTCTAAATTTGTTTTGAGATACACTAAAAGAATGGCTAATAAGCCCTTATTTGAAATATCTACATTTAATCCACAATCCCGTAAAAATGTAGATACTCCTCTATACCCGTGAAGTTTAGCATTTTTTTCGATGATACGCTTTTCTCGATTATTGAGATAAACAGATATATTATTCTCTCGTACCATGCTTTTACTCTACTTGCCTACTCCCAATTTATACAACAATAAAAAAAAGTTATTTTATTAAATTTTTAAATTTCTCAACTTAAAAAGAATACCCTATATATAAAATTTGAATCCATGTTCTATCCTTATTAATAATTGTAATACGACGCTTTCCTTCCCTAAAAAAATATGAATGATGTATTTAAAAGCAATGAATATCTATAATTAACTAAATTATACTACAAATCCATTAAAAATATAGAAAAGGTTATCTTAATCTTATGAATCCACAGGATATACTTATATATTTAAGTTTAGCAGTCTCAGTTGCAGTGCTCTTCATTATAATATGGGATCACATTAAAGATGATAGGATTTTAGCAGTTGAGGTTCAAGATTTTTATCAGGACGTAGAGATGTTAATCTTTACCACCTTACAGGTTAAATATTATGAATTTCTCCAGGAGAACAAAAGTCAGATGGAAGACCAAGAATTACAGAAATTAATAAAAAATAAAAATCGAGATGTAATTCAAAAAAATTATCTAGGTGCAAAAATTACTCAATATTTTAAGTTATATGCGAGATATCTTGGATTGACTTATAATGAGGATCACAACGCTTATTTGAACGGTACAATTTATTTATTAAAAACAGAAGGTAGTCTTTTAAAAAGGAATATTGAATCTAATACCGAGCAAAATATAATAACTTCCTATACAGAAATAAATCCTCAACAAATTTCAGAAATTCTAGTATATCTCAATAGCCTGCGCTTCTATTGGAAAAAAAAATATTATAAGTTTATTTTTCGCCCACAATTGCACCAAAATGTAGTTTTTGATGAATTACTTGGTTATATGAAACCATTGGAGCAAAAAAAACAAAAATATCTGAGTAAAATTCGAAGAAAATAGATTAATATAAAAATATAAGCGAGAAATAATACCTGGATAAATTTTAATTCAGTTAATTATGCCGAACTAGGATAGATTAATTAAAAAATTTAACTTTGATTTTATAAATTTTCACTTTTGTGCAAAATTGTATATTTATAAATTATATCATAAACATCCTTAGCGAATTTAGGCTGAAAATCATATATTTTTTGTGGACTAAATGTTAATAATCGAAATTTAACTATTATACTTACATTATAATCAATTATATCGAATTGGGGTTTAATTCTAAAATAGTTCTTCTGATTGTATAAATCACATAGTTTTGTTACTTCATTGATAATAACTCGAAATCCCTTGTAGGGAAAAGCCATTCTAAAAGTAAAATTATATAGTTTTGGATAGTTCTTAGTCGAAAAGGAATCGTATGCTTTTTTTAGATTATTTTCAAATTCTTTTTTAGAATTCGAAATATCTTCATAAATACCTTTAAAACCAATATCTTGAGGGGCAAAGATCTTACTTTTAAAATCTTTAAAAGACTTCTTTTTACCAAGTTTGATTGTATAATTTACTATTTTTGAAGAAAGAACTTGCCCATTTGATTTTTCAATTATTATATTATCAAATGTTTCTAATTTCACCTTTGTTAGATTTATTGCTCGTATGATACCTTTATCTCCTTCAATTTTGACCAAATCGTCAACTTCAAAAGGTCTTATTAACATTATGACAATTCCCGAAAAAAAATTTGAAAAAATACCGCTAGAAGCGAATGCAATCGCGGTACTAATTGCTCCAGTAAGTACGGCTGTATAAGTTGGGTCAATTAGAGAAATGAGGGGAAATCCTTCAATAACAAAAAATACTACTATAAGAACTGCAGCAATTTTTAAAGAAAAATTAATAATAATTTTTTGCTTAAGAGGTATTTTTTCACTTTTGCCAATTGTTATTGAAAACAACTTATTTAAAAGATAAAAGCCTACCCCGAAAACTAAAAGATATATTAACGCTTCTAAATCAGTGTTAAAAAGTGGCGGCATTTTTAAGTTACCTCCATACTATTTCTTGATCATTTTTTTCATTAGGTTTCCATCCATAATTTATTTCTTTATCATAAATTTTAAATAGAATTTCTTTTATTAAGGGATTTAAATATGTTAGGATCAATTTGGGGTCCTCTGTAATAATGTGAATGGTAATACCTAATCGATTTACGATTGCACTAACTGTATTATTTGCATAGTAATATGGTCTTACTCCAAAAATCGGTTCATACTTGTCAAATATTGGTTTTAATAATTCTTCAAGTAGCTCTGGATCTGTTGACCCTAAAAGTTCAACTACTTTAATGTAACGAGTTACTTTTTTTTCACCAGTGATAATTTTTCCGAGACTTTTTACTACATTAGAAATTTCTATTTTCTTTTCTTTTCTTATTGGTTTATGAGTATAACGAACTACTGATGAATTAAAGGCAATTCTGTTAGGAATATAGGTGATAGATCCATCATAATCTACTAGTTTCAAGTTGTTTAAGGTAATTTCTTTCACAATTCCTTCAGTTCCACTTGTTTCAACTAGATCACCCGCCTCAAAACCCTCTGATGATAAAAGCATTACTCCTGAAGCAATATTATTAATTATATTTTGAAAAGTTAAAGATATTGCTACAACCAGAAAAGAAATAATTGCTACAAAATAAATCGGTGAAATAATAAAAATCAACCAAAATGGAAATATTAACCATATAATATTTATAATTATCATTAACATATATCGAACTAATAAGTTTTTAATCAAAGTTTGAAATACATCAAGTAATATTGATCTTAAGACATAAGCGACCATATTTAAAAGTAATATATTCAATAATAATAGCTCAAAACCAAAATAATAATAAACTAACAAAAAAATTCCTATAATTGAAATCCATATTATAATTCTATAAATTCTTTTCATACGAACACATTTACTTCTAAGTTTTTTATTAATTTGAGAATCATACTTAATGTGATATATATCTCATTCTCTATCTTTTTAATTTAATTAAAGATAATAACAATTTTAATTATAATTATTTTAATTATTTGATACATTAGAAATTAATGGAATCTTTATTGGTAATATTAATTGTCTTAGTATTAAATCAGAAAGTAAGGTAATAAAATTTGAGAGGAATAACAAAACCGTTTAAAAAAGTATTACCATCAACAAAAAGAAAAGAAAAAGTTGGTCTTCCACCAGGCACTTTAAAATATATAGGAGACAAACCAAAAGAAAAGACTAAAATAAAAATGACACAATTCAATGAAGATACCTATAATATAGAGGAAATAAGAGATTTTCAGATTGATCTTGGAAAAACCAGAGATTCTTTTATTAAGTGGATTGATATTTCTGGCTTGGCTGAAGTTAATGTATTTGAACAGATAGGGAATCAATTTAATTTCCATCCCCTCGTGTTAGAAGATATTCTAAGTCCAAATCAAAGACCAAAAATGGAAGATTATGGTGATTATATCTTTATCGTACTTAGAAATATATTTTGGAATCAGAACCTAGATGAATTCGATCATGAACAAATAAGCCTGATATTAGGGGATAACTATGTAATATCATTCCAAGAGCAAGAATCAGAAATTTTTAATCCGATATATGAAAGAATAAAAGTTCCTAAAGGAAAAGTACGAGTAATGAAGGCTGATTATCTTTTATATGCATTAATAGATGTGATAATTGATAATTATTTCATTGTAATAGAAAAAATGGGGGAAAATATAGAAGATATTGAAGATAATCTAATAAAAAATCCTAATCCAGAAACCTTACAACAAATTTATCGTTTAAAAAGATCATCAATTGATTTAAGAAAATCTATTTGGCCGATGAGAGAGTTATTAAATAAATTACAAAGAGAGCAGTCAAAATTAATCACTGATGACTTGCAGGTCTATTTAAGGGATATTTATGACCACATTTTTAGAATTTCGGATCTTATAGAAAACTACCGTGATATAATTTTTGGAATGTTAGATATGTATTTATCTAGTGTAAGCAACAGGATGAATGATATTATGAAAGTGTTAACTATAATTTCGACAACGTTCATCCCTTTATCATTTTTAGCGGGATTTTATGGAATGAACTTCAAATATATGCCCGAACTTTCCCAATCCTTCGGATACCCAATCTTAATATTAATAATGGTAATAATCGCCATTTTAATGCTGTATTACTTCAAAAGAAAAAGATGGATATGACATAAGGTAAAAAACTAATAGTATTCAAAACATACTTATCTTTACAACTTTTTATTCTAAGATGTGGCTAAATGTGGCTAAAACAGATCAAGGAAAATATTGGGATTCATTTCTCAATAATTTGCTTTAAACATAAAATCTCCTCTTGAATATCACTTGTTTCTTTTTCTAATTTAGCACAATCTGCCTTCAGGGAATATAATTCCTTTTCAATTTGTTTTGATTCTTCCGGGTATTCAATCCCATCTAAATTTTTCAATTTTTCATCCAAGGTTTGAATATTCTCCCGCTTAAATTGGAGGAGATTTAGTGCATTTTTTAATTCTTCTTCTTTCGTTAATATTTCTTGGAGAATAATTTCTTCTTCATTCATATCGATTAATGCTTCTATTCTAGTAATGTATCTTTTTATTGAACTTAGCTTTAAATCTTTTTCCTCTTCTTTCTTGAAGAATAAAGCAATATTACTATCTTCCCCGAGTTTTAGAATTATAACAGAAATATCATCAGTTTCAAATACGATTTTCTTATAATTATCCATTTTGAATTGGCTGATTTCATAAACACGTCTAACACGATTTAAAAGTTCTGCTAAATTTTCACCTAACTTTGGGACATTTATATCTTGTTCAAATGTAGTTTGAAAAATAGTACCATTATTATAAAACATTACAACATGAATTACTTCTGGAAGGGCTGCCTTTATTCTATTTAGATTTTTAAAAACTATAATTACCTCACCTTACTATCATATTTCTGATTCTTGTTGTAAATTTATTTATTTGAGATTTAACCTTATTGGGACCAAATTTGCGTAATATAATAACAATAACAATAATAAAAATAATTGTACCAATAATAATGAGTCCAAGTAGAGTATTAAATACTAACGTGTAATAAAGCGAAATCAAAATTAATTGGTAGTTAGTTGTGACAAAACCTAATTTAAAAAAAGATTTGAAACTAATAGAGCGCTTGTTTTGCTCAGCAATATTAAAAACCAGTATATTATCGCCTAATGGTGTCAAATTATCACCCCAATTCGCTCCAAAAGCAAGACTATAAAAAAACTTATTCCTATTAATTAATGAAACACTTCCTGCCATCGTATCTGCTACAGGAATTAGAACTTTTGTTATTGGAATGTTATCAATACAACTACTTAAATAAGCAGAGAACCATAACAGAATTAATAGTTGCACATAGAAATTTGTTCCGCCTATGTTCAATAATGCCGCACCTATTGCATCAGTTACTCCTGTAATTTCTAAACCTCCAGCTATTATAAATATCCCTAATAAGTAAAAGATAAGTTCAAAATCGATCTTTGAAATTATGTCTTTAGGATCTAATCTTGTTATTATAATTAACACTAATGCGATGCTTAATGCTATTATATCAGGAGGTATTAAGAAAGAAGGAATTACAATAAACAAGACTATTAAAATTACTAAAGAAATTAAAGATTGGTATAACATTCGTTTATTCTGCACTACATTCCATATATTAAATTCGTTTAATACTTTTGCTCCCTCTGATGGAACTTTTAATTCACTTTTATAAAGTAGAATGAAAAAACATAATGTAAATAGAAACACAATTAAAGAGAGAATACCGATATTTAGAAAGAATTCAAAAAATTGTATATTTGCATAAGTGGCTATTAAAATATTAGGAATTGAGGAAATTGAAAAAAGAGTACCACCAATATTGACTAAAATTGCCTGGGTTAATATGTAGGGTGAGGGATCTATATTCAATATCCGCGATACTGTAATTGTAAGCGGAATCATAACAATAACAGTTAGAATATTATTTAAGATTGCTGAAATAAAAACTGTAACTATACAAAAAATAACCATTAGAAGTACTGGCTTTCCTCCTGACAATTTAATTAATTTTCCGGCTATAAATTGGAATGTGCCTGCCTCGTGAGCGATTTGAACTATCATCATCATCCCAATAATCAATATTATAGAATGTAGATTTACAAATTCTTCGCTTGGAGTACCAAATAATAACTCAACAATTATAGAAAAATCATAACCTTCAATGAAAATTAACACAAAGTATGTTATCACTGCCCCTAGCAATGAGGAAATTGCCCTATTTAATTTGTTAGTCAAAATAAAAATGAGAACTAATAAAAAACATCCTAAAATGAGAATTGCACTGATTATCAAGAGTTTTAATTATTTTGTGAATTAGTAATAATTTCAATGAAAGAAAAGAAAGCTAAAATACTTTATTGAATAAGGCTATTTTAAAAAGAAAGCTAAAGATTTATAAGCATATGAGCAATAAAAAAAATTATTATCAGCCTTTTAAACAAAAAAAGTGATATTATATGAGTGAAAAATCCACAAAAAAAGAGATTATTTCTTCAAATATTCTGAACGGAGTAATTATCATGATACTTTCAGCAATAGTATTTTTCTACACTAGTGCAGCTCTGATATTTTTAATCTACGTATTCACAATCATCCTACTAATATCTGGTATCTCACGGGTTTACATTTCAATAAATGATGAGGACCTAAGTAATATAGGAAAAGCCACAAAATTTGTTTCAGGGTTTATTATAATATTAATTTCATTTGTAGTGTTTATTACAACCTTAGGAGATCCGACCTTTTCAACAGAACTATTAATTTTCTTTCTTACATTAGGTTTACTTATTATAGGAATAGCTAGAGTAGGAACAGGAGTGGTAAACGAGAAATTTATTAAATGGTTCAGAATTCTTCTTGTAATTGTGGGGTGTATTACAATTGTCCTAAATTTAATTATCGTAATCGCAGCAGATTTGGAAACTATTATTGCAATTTACCTTATAGCAACCTCTCTTTTTATTAACGGCTTTACACGATTTCTTTATGGTTTGACAGGAACAGAAAAGTTTAGCAAAAAGGAATAATTATTTTTTTTTTCTCTATTTTTTGCTAAAAGATAAAAATTAAGCTTTAATCTTTACTTTATTAGAAAAAGTCTGAATTTAACAAGTAATTTTAAAAAACATTTTACATTTTTAAAGATATAATAATATTTAACTTTATTAACCTTAGAGCGTGAAATATAATGGATAAAAAAAAAGTATTAATCATTTCAGGAATCGCCACTATCGTAGTACTTATAGCCGTTTTAATAAATATAATTGTAGTTATCCCTTTAACAGTAGAAAATGTTTGGATATATGGTATTTATATAGTGGTAACGGGACTCAGTATTTATTTAACAGGATTATTTCTTATAGAAGGCTTTCGTTTGGAAGTAATAGGAATAGTTGTAATACTAATTGGTGAAATTTTTATAATAGCATATTTTGCAATTATTTTAGATTTGTATTGGATAAGTGAATTTGTAATTTTTCCTACTATTACTTTTTCTGTTTTACTACTTATAGCCTATTACTATAGCAAGGAAATTCTACCTAATCAAAATGCGTATAACATATCGTTGATGCTAATAACGGGTTCTTTTTTCTTTTTAATAGTTGAAGCTGCTTTTAGAGTTCCCAATTTTTTTCAAGAAGCGAATGTTCCAATATGGGCATACATTTTGATTGCGGGTGGATTATTACTTTATGTTTTTACCACATGGAAAATCTTAAAACAACCTAGTTATATCACAGCTTTAACAGGAGCTTTTATAATAAACATTGGCATCCTCATGATAGAACTATACTATCGTTTACATGAAGCCGGAATTTTCACATTAATATTTCTTCCGCCTGCTGCTGTTTTCCTTTTGCTTATTTATATTAATTATAAAAAATCTCCATAGATTAATATAAATTAAAAATACCTTTTTCTTTTATATTTTTTTTATACTTTCGAGTATTCTTTAAGAAATTCAAGAGTTTTTGGAATGATTGAAAGAAAATAGGAAAGAGATTGCCACTGAATGAAAGCCCACATTTCCTGAAATAATAATCCTGATGTGTATCTAGAAAATTAAAGATATTAGAATACGGAAGATTTAATAATATCAGGAAATTATAATTCCTGACGGGTAAAATCATTAAATCGTTCAAGTTTTTTATTAGAATATTTAGTAATTAGGGTTTTCATTTTTTCTATATGATATGAGTCTAATTTTGAACACTTAATTGCCCCCACACAATTGGCAAATACCCTTATTATGAACCTCTTTTATTAGATCAGAAAATGTCTTAACTTCTATGAGAAAACAACCAAATTATTATGATGTTTAGAAAAAAGTTAGATTTTTTTTAAGATTATCTTTTTATCTCTAATTGCAAAGATATAAGATATTTCTTACTAAAAATAAAAAAAATTCATTATTTAAAATTCATCCAGTAGTTAGCAGTGGTTCTAATGAAATAAGCCCATATTTTTTCAGATTTTCGCTAGAGGCAAATTGTCGAATCATATCCTCTTTAAGATCAATTTTTTGCTTAACTCTCCTTCTTACTCTATGAATTGAAAGCCCATAGACATCTTCTGCAGCCTCTAAAACCATTTCAGACAAGGTAGGATGACTATGAACAGTGTTAGTTATATCATGGATACTTAGCCCGTTCTTCATTGCCAGAGCGATTTCTGCGATTAATTCGGATGCTGAAACACCAA
>CAZDTP010000039.1:0-38453 GCA_964508365.1 uncultured archaeon | reverse complement strand
GGAACGACAGGGGAAGATTTCGGTAAATATATTATGGATACGCTAAAGGATCCAAAACTTGAAGAAAAATGGAAAGGATTTCAATAGATATTTAAGTTTGACATTTAGATTCAATTATTTATTTTTTTATTTATTTTTTAATCGAAGTTATGAGAAGTAATTAATTATGCGCATTGTTATTATTGCACCAGGAAGTCAAGGTGATGTTCAACCATTTCTCGCCCTTGGAAAGGGTTTGGTAAAAGCTGGAAATACAGTGAGATTGGTAACCAATCAGAATTATGAAAAACAAGTCGAATCTCATGGATTAGAATTCTGGCCAATTGAGGTTAACATGGAAGATATTATCAGAAGTGAAAAAATGCGAGAAGTTTTAGAAAGCGGAAAGCTTCTCAAATCCATGGCACGAATGGGAAATGAATTGAGGGAAAACGCTATATTATTAGCTAAGAGAAGTCTTGAAGCTTGCCGTGAAATGGATATAATTATGGCAGGAATAAGCGGTTTGTTCACAGCTAATTCTATAGCAGAGAAGTTGGATTTACCATTCATACAGGCTTTGAATATTCCTTTTACACCCACTAAAGCCTTTGCTGGAGCTTTACTCCCTAAATTTCCAAGATGGCATGGGGGTTATCGACTATCACATCGTCTTACACAACAGATTGTTTGGCAGGCTTACCGCCCAACTGATAAAGTTGTTCGAGAACAAGTGCTTGGGTTGTCTAAGTCTTCTTTTTTTGGCCCATTTAAGTCTGATTCCTTAAAAAAGGGGCTAATTATTTATGGAATAAGTCCATCAGTCTTTCCTCGACCAAATGATTGGACTGAAAATATTCACATCACGGGATTTTGGTCATTGGATCCTCCAGATCAGTGGATTCCTCCTTCAGAGTTAATTGAATTTATACAAAACGAGCCCATTCCATTTTATATCGGATTTGGGAGTATGAGCAGTAAAGCACCAGAAGAAACGGCAAATTTGGTATTTCAAGCTTTAAACAAAACTGACCAACGTGCAGTCGTATATTCAGGTTGGGGTGGATTAAGTAAAACTGAGCTACCCGATAATATTTTAATGGTAGAGTCAGTACCACATTCATGGCTTTTTCCGCGAGTTCGAGCTGTTATTCATCACGGAGGTGCTGGCACAACTGCAGCTGGCCTTACAGCAGGTGTACCAGCAATTATTGTTCCTTTTCATGGAGACCAGCCTTTTTGGGGGCACATAATTAGAAAACTTGGCGTTGGACCAAATCCAATTCCCCGCAAGAAGTTATCAGTAATGAGACTTAAGAAAGCTATTGAGGAAGTTATAAATGATAAAGAGATGAGCGAACATGCCGCCAGACTCGGTTCTGAAATTCAAACCGAAAATGGAATTGAAAAAGCAATCTCAATAGTTAATAACATTTTCTAGAAATAATTATGAGTAACAAAAAAATTGATCAAACTTGAATCAAATAAGAGATATTCCCTCTGAAAGGGCATTTAACAAGAAGGGGTTTTCATATTGCTTCATTTTATTGAATTCTTCCCTTGTGTAGACAAAAGGTTCGACATCAAGCTCCTTAGGTGCAAACTCCAAAACCTTCCCAATTCTATCAAAAAAACGTTCCTTAAATGTTCCTACAATAATCAAATCGATATCACTGTTTTCATGATAATCACCCCGAGCAAAGCTTCCAAAAAGAATTATTTGATCAATTTGGAACTGATCAGTTAGTTTATGTAAAAAATTTATTAAAGATTCTTTAACTTTGCTTGAACCAATTGAATTACCATTTGAGCATAATTTACACATAATTCAGCATCCTCCACAGTATAAAATTCATGTGGCACTTCATCAGGAAGTCCATTTGGATATCGAGTAGGAATATAATATTGATCTAAAGCCTTAACTTTTCTTAAATCTATGAAATCTTTATCAATAGCTCCACATTGTTCAATGAGTCTTCTAATTGAGTGAGATATAATATTTCTCTTTCTATTGTAAAAAAGAAATGCCTTTAAAGCTTTTTCTGCTGATTGCTGACATTGAAAACAAGTCCATTCATAGCTCCCATTTTTTTTACTTGATTCAGCTGCATCTAGATCAAATTTTGCTTGTTTAAACCATAGACTCGCATATCTTTCATTATTTGACATTGCTTCCAATAAAAATAAGGTAATCTATTTTAATATTTCTTTAGGTTTTACTAAAATTTCCTATTGTTTTTATTTAAATTTGGTTTAGATATCAAATTTTATAAGTTTTAAAAGTAATAGAAAAAAATTTAGAAATAAACATTTTTATGCAAGTAATTTTCAGGAGTTTCGAATTCGTTTAGTACCTTTTCTGCTGCCGTTCCTCGATAAATGCCCTTAAATTTTGATTTGGGTTCAAATGTAAGCTTAAGATCACCTCTCCCCTCATCATCATTCATTCCTCTAATCCAATTAGTGGTCCAATTTAATCCACTATTGTATTTTACTTCATCTTGTTTTTTACGCTCACCTATTTGAAAACATCCAAATTTTTCGTATAGTTTTGTTAAACCTCTCATCATTAATCCAAAATTCCTATAATGCTCACCGTAAGCATATTCAGACATTATAATAATTCTCTTTACCCCATTTTCTTTCATTACATCCACAATATTCTGAGTGCCCTCAGAGAATAGTGGAATACGCTGAGAACGTATCCTCCAAAAAAACTTTTTAGTAAGACATTTGGGTGGAGCTTTATGGCAACTGGTATGGATGGAAATCATCCATATGCGATGTTTGAAGCTATCCACGGTACGGCACCTAGAATGGTAGACACGGGAAGAACTCAATATGCAGACCCAACTAGTATAATTAAAGCCTCTGCTATGCTCTTAAATCATATTGGGTTCATAGAAAAGGCTAAAAAGCTTGAAATGGCATTAGATATATGTGCTTTATATGAGAAAAAGTTAAAAGTTACTGGGAGAGATACAGGGGCAACAGGTGAAGAGTTCGGTAAATATATCATGGGTACCTTGTAGGATCCAAAACTAGAAGAAAAATGGAAAGCATTTCAATAAATGAATAGTTTTAACAACTAAGAATCAATTTTTATTTTTTTTGAATTTATTTTGTTTATTTTGTGCTATACTTTATAGAAAATGAGTTCTCTGAGGTTTTTATAGCTTTTTCTACAATTGAATAATTGAAAGCCTTTTTCTTTATGTGTTATAATAAAGGATAAAAAAAAAATTGAAGATTTATATTTAATTAAGATTGATATAATTTTATAAAATCGATTTAATTTCGGTGAAAAAAATAAAATGTCTCAGTCAGAAGTGAAGAATGGTACCGATTTAATTCGGAGATCGCCCCATAAAGGAGTGAAATATTGGGCATGGGCAATGGGTGGTCCAGTTGGATTAATATTAGTAGGGATGTGGGGAAGGATTCAATATTTTAGCGCTCGCATTTTATTAATCCCTCAGACCACTATTTTTATAATATATCTCATATATTCCATAGTTGACGCATTTAACGATCCGCTAATTGGTTATTTTGCAGATCGTTCAACTAGATTTACTGAGAAATATGGAAAAAGATTTCCTTGGATAATAATCGGTCATCTTACACAACCAATATTTTTAATTCTATGTTTTATCCCAATTTCTTTTGTTGTAAATGAACCAAATAATTTATTGCTTTCGATAGTTTGGCTAATCGCCATGATGTGTATTTACGAGACACTATCAACGATATCCGAAGTTAATCAATCTGCATTGTTTCCAGATTTATTCCGAAGTCAACGCCAGCGAACTAAGAGCATAAGAGCGAGCCAGATTATTACTTTTATTTATCAAGTATTAATTGTATCAATTTTGATACCAATAATTTTAGGGCGCTTGGGGGGACAGGATGATCCAAATGCGTATATAGGAACCGTAATAATAAGTGTAATTTTATCCTACATTATGTTAATTCCGTTTTCTTATGGGGCTTATGAAAATAAAGAGATAAGAGCATTCAGAGCGCAATTAGATCGAAAACGCAAGAGTTCTTCTTCAGCTAAAGAATCTTTATTTCGAATTTTTTCGAATAGGAATTGGATGGCGTATGTTATTATGTTCTCTTTGTATTCAATTGCAGGAGTTTGCTTTTTGAATGGTTTACCTTTTTTCTTCTTTGACGGACTTGGTTATGATGTTGATTCTTTGGAGGCAATGCTTCCAAGAATAATAGTTTTAATTATGAGCTTTATCGGATCATTGCTTTATATCCCATTTATTAAGAAATATGGAGCAAGAAAAAGTGGGATTATAAGTTTAATAGTTTTTAGTCTGTTTTTTCTAATGTTATTTTTATTACCCGTTTCACTCCTGAATTTCGTGTGTATATTTGGAGGGTTTGGTTATGGAGCAGTTATTGTAACTGGAATCTATATAGGTGCCGAAGCAATTGATAAAGCAGTTATTCAATCAGGTAAGCGCGAAGAAGGCTCTTACACGGGTATATTAAGGGTATTTACAGCTTTTTCTTATGCGATTCAAACCTTTATATTTGCGATCGTTTCTAGCTTCACTGGCTATGTTTCTAGTGACCCTAATACCTATGCTGATGCATATATAGGATTACTGATGCAAATCAGTTTAATTCCATTCTTTATAGTGATCATAGGAATGATTGCATTTACTCTGATGTACACTATAACTAAAGAAGAAGCGCTACAAAATTCAGAAAAATTAAAGCAATTAGGATTGTAACTTCACTTTTTTATTTAAAATAAAACTAATATATAGTTTGATGAATTGGTGATTTTTTACGTCTAAAAATCAACAAAATAAAAGATATATTATAGATAATTTTAGATCAGCAAGTCTAGAAGATAATCCTCTTAATAGTCCAGTAGATCGTGATTTACGTGTTTATTTACCTCCGAATTATTTTGACTCTGAGGATAAAAGATATCCAGTAATCTATTTTCTACATGGATATGGAGGAAATAATCATAATTGGACAATCACTTCCAATCTTGAGAGTGAAAGAGTTTTACCATTAGATCGCATTCCAAAAAAGCTATTAGACAAAGTTCATTTAGATAAAATCATTACCTATGAAAAATTGGATGAGTTAATTACGAATGGAGAATCAAAACCTTTTATATTAGCTCAACCTGATGCAAGTCTCCATATTCCTAATATAAACCGGACAAATAATTTACGTGGTGTACCTGCCACAAAAGGGAGTTATTATATTAATTCTCCCTTCTCTGGAAATTACTTGGATTATATTGCTAAAGATGTTGTAGAATATATGGACTCTTCTTTTAGAACTATTCCTGATAGGCAACATAGAGTTTTGGTAGGAGGTTCAATGGGTGGTGCAGGAACTTTGAGAATATGCCTTACTTTTCCTGAAAAATTCATCGCAGCGGCTGCTTTAAGCCCAGGAAATTTAGTTCCAGAATTATTAGATTGGAAACTAGTGGTTCCTCTCATGAAGGAACTTTTTGGAGAAATTATAAGCAAAAAAAGGGGAGCGAAAACATGGGCGGACATTTTGGACACATGCGATCTCATCTTCTCAAAAGATAATCCTTTATTGCCGTCAATTAAACGTGACGAAAATGGAAAAATAATAAGTTTGAACGAGGACGCGTTAAAGAACTGGATGAAATATAATATAAATAATTTGATTAAAGACCACCCGGATGCACTGAAACAAATTAAATTATTGATTAATTGTGCTCAAAGCGATGAGATGGGTTCTGCAATTTCAACAAAAGGAATTCATGAAACCCTTAATGAATTTGAAATTCCACATCAATTTGAGTTTTACGGTGATCCTAAAATATCATTAAGTCCACACATATTAGGAATCGCTTATCATATTTTTCCTGCAATACGCTTTTGCCTTCAGTTTATAAGCTAAGATGGTAATTTACGAAAAATTTATACAATCGTTCAAAGAAAGAAAATCAATAGAAATTAAAATATTTAAGAGTAATTATTATGAAATTAACTGAAAAATATAGAAAAATGCTATTTGGTTTATATCCTCCTAGATCTTTCGCAAATGGCAACTTCCACAAAATCAGTGCTTTTTCAAATGTGGGAGTTGTTGAAACGAGCGATGGTTTAGTTATATTCGATATCTCCTCAAGGATAAACGGTTCAAAAGTCTTTAATTCACTTAGGGAAATAACTGACAAACCCATTAAATATATCATATTTTCTCATGGACATTATGATCACTGTTTCGGATACGGACCCTTAATTGAGGAAATAAAAGAAAATAAGTGGGAAATGCCTCAAATAATTGCGCATGAAAACACCGTAACTCGATTTGAAAAATACAGGATGCTAGATAAATATAATAATTGGGTGCATGATCAACAATTCGGTTCTGTAATAGGAAAAAATAAACAATATAACTCAGCTCAGGAGATTCTTAATCCAACAATCCTACTACGCGGAAATGAAAACTATACGTTTAAGTGTGGGGAATACAAATTTGAATTATATCACGATAAGGGCGAAACAGATGATCACATATGGATGTTCGTGCCTGAGGAAAAGGTTCTTTTCACGGGGGATTTTATAATTTCTTGCTTTCCTAATGTAGGCAACCCATATAAGGTTCAGAGATATCCTAAGGATTGGGCTCACGCATTAGATAAAATGAGAGAAAAAAAACCCGAGTATATGGTTCCAGGTCAAGGACCTCTCATTGAAGGAAGGGAAAAAATAGAAGAAATTCTTACAATAACTGCTGAAGCATTGCATT
The DNA here is from genome assembly GCA_964508365.1 of uncultured archaeon. Lineage (GTDB taxonomy): Archaea > Asgardarchaeota > Lokiarchaeia > Sigyniarchaeales > SOKP01 > SOKP01. Next base: position 31,700 of record CAZDTP010000039.1, on the reverse strand, counting down.
TCGTTCATGACGAAGTTGTGAAAAGAATGAATGAAGGAAAGTGGTTTGAACAGATATATCACGAAATGTTAGATATATTTCCTGAAAAATATAATCACGAAATCTTAGCACAGGTGTATGGATGCTATAGGTTTGCAATACATGCAGTCTATAGACTATATCATGGATGGTACAACACTGGTAATCCTACAGACCTTTTTCCCGCGAAAAAAAGTGAAATCGCAAACGAATTCTTAAAAATTTGCGGTGAGAAGGAGTGTTTAATACGAGCTACAAACCTTTTTGAAGAAGGAAAGCTGCAACTTGCCCTTCATATTCTCGATGTAATTATTAATGCCACTAATAGACTCAATACAGAAATTCTGCTAAAAGCCTATGAACTAAAAATCAGAATTTTGCTACAAAAAGAAGAGAAAGAATCATCATTTATTGCTTCAAATATATTTCTTAACGAAGTTAACAGACTTAAATTAAAGGTATCAAATCTTAGCAAATAGGATTTTTTATAAAAGAAAGCTTTATGTTTTTTAATTATTTATCACATTTCATATATTTAATATGAATTATAACAATGATGAGGAAGATATATAATGCCAAAAGCGAATGTAAATAATATAAAGATTGAATATGAGATAATTGGGGATCCGACTTCAAAACCATTGTTATTGATAGCGGGACTAGGAAGCCAGTTACTCGCTTGGTCAGATGAGATATGCGAAAATCTTGCAAGCCATGGTTTTTTTGTTATTAGGTTCGACAATAGGGATGTAGGGTTGTCAACAAAATTTGAAGATGCAGGTTTGCCGAACTTTATGGAGATTAATACTGCCTATGCTCGAGGAGAGATTCCCAAAGTGCCTTACACTATAGAAGAAATGGCCGATGATGCCGTTGGTGTCTTGGATGCTCTGAATGTAGATAAAGCACACATCTGCGGTGCTTCCATGGGTGGAATGATCGCACAGATTCTAGCATATAAGCATCCCTCTCGAGTGTTATCTCTCACGGTAATTATGAGTACAACTGGAAATCCCGATCTACCCCAAGCGAAACCAGAAATCATGGCGCAATTCTTTGCACCCGTTCCTTCTGAACGCGAGGCATATATCGAAGAAATGGTCAAGCGCGATAGTCTCATTTACGGCACTTATACTTATGACGAGAAACAAGGTAGAGATTATAGAACAAAAGAATATGATCGTAGTTATTATCCTGAAGGGATAGCACGCCAATTAGCGGCAATGGCTGTTCCTGGTAATATTAAACCCAGAATTTCTGCAATACAAGTGCCTACGCTAGTTATTCATGGAGAATTAGACCCCTTTAACTCTATTGAAGCGGGAAAGGAGATTGCAGCAGCGATACCCGGAGCAGAACTGCTGATTTTGGATGGAATGGGACATAGTTTTCCCAGTGAAGTTATACCACAGATAATAGAAGCTTTAGTTGCGAACACCAACAAAAGTTCATTAACTTAAAATCTATTTTATAATTACAATTGATATGTGTTGCTTATTTTTTAAACTAAATTTCAACGATGAGTTTTCCTGATCATTCCCTTTTTTTTTTCTTATGGACTAATATCAATTATTAGCTTTCTAAAAAAATCTTTTTATGTGTATGTATACATATATACATATGACTTCAAAAAATATCAGTATAACCGAAGAAGTATATAAAAAATTAATGAAGATTAAAAGGAAGAATGAGAGTTTTTCTGAACTTTTTTTACGATTGTTAAAAATTCAAAAGCTGAATATGGAAAAAAATTTTGGAACTTGGAACCTTTCAGCAAAAGAAAAAAATGAAATTTGGGAAGATATTTCAAATCGTCCCGGTCGTAGTTGGAAAGATTCCGAAATCGGTGAGATTAAATGATCATATTAGATACTTCTGCCTGCATTGATTATCTCAATGGTAATGAAGAAATTAAAAAAAGTATCTCTAAACAGGAAGATTTAATTCATATTACATCAATTACAGTGTATGAAATCAATATTGGCTTAGAAAGGACTAAAAGAAAAATATCCAAAAAAAGATATAATGAACTCTATAAAATATGGACTGAATTTATTAGCAGCATGGAAATCTTTCCATTAGGATATAAAGAAGCTGAAATGGCAGCTAAGGTTTATGATAATTTAGAATCCCAAGGTCTTGTAATTGATGACAACGACATTCTTATTGCGGGTATTATGTTATCAAATGGGATAAAGAAAATAATAACAAAAAATACAAATCATTTTGAAAGAATTGAAGATCTTGAGATAATCCACTACTAAAATAATTGCTTATATTAAAAAAACTATTACCAAATTTTACTTAAATCCAGAGGTGGGTTCTCTTACCCATAAGAATATCAATAACTATGATTACAAATCCCAAATTAATTATTATAATAATGTAAAGAACACTATTAGAATGGCTTGTATTTATTCAGAAAAAAAAGTTGTTAAAACTGGAGGCTTTAACGACAAAGGACCACTTTATAAAATTTGGAGTAAATCTTGACGATTATCATTAATTTTAAGTTGAATCAATGTATACACTAAAGCAGATAATGTTTTAAAATACAAATCACGCACCGATATATGGCGATTGACTATAATTAATTATTTTTAAAATTAGAAATGAAGAAAATTTTTATAACATTACATCAATTAGAAACTAATACTCTAATTGATAATTAAATTTTATTAAAATTTTGATTGATAGATCATGACAGAGGAATTTGTACCTGTTAGCTCAAAACTTTCTTTTGGGGGAATCACTTTAATAAGTGGAATTTTCTCAAATTTAGTGATCGCTACATCTTTTACCTATTTTTATAATGTGAAACTTGGATTAGATGCGTTTTGGACGGGTTTAGCGTGGTTAATATTTATCATTTGGAATACATTGAATGATCCTCTACTTGGTTTTATTGAGGATCGCACGAAGTCAAAAAAATATGGAAGGAGAATCCCATATATTCGTTTTGGAGGATTAATCTATGCAGCTTTATTCGTCCTTAGTTGGATCCCTTTTGTTAGCAGCGGCAATCAATTAGCATTATTCTTCAACATGTTAGTCATGTTATTTTTGTTTGACACATTGTTTACGATGGTCGGTTTAATCTCATATTCATTACCTGCAGAAATGGCAATCACGAGCGCCGCACGTTCGAAATTGAACGTATTTGGATCCATTGGTAATGCGCTTGCCTTGTTGTTGTCCTTTATGATCCCTACTTTATTACTAACGGGAAATGAGCCAGTTAGTACTGATCCAAACATGCCGATATTTCTCTTTACCATGTTCATTTTAGGGATAGTCGGAGCGATCATATTATTTGTGAGTAGTTACTATATCAAGGAAAATAAATACACCCTACTTGAGGAACCACTTGGTTTTAAAGCCAGCTTTATAGAAACATTTAAAAATCGACCATTTTTGATATTCGAGCTGTCAAATTTCTTCTTTTTAATCGCTCAATTTATTTTAACAAATGGGGTACTCTATTGGGTAGATTTTGTGCTCGGATTATCCGGTTTGATGGCAATGATCCCACTACTGGTCTTTTTTATATTTGTCTTTCTATTCTTCCCTATATATAGTAAATTAATTATAAAATACGGACTGAAAAAAATCTTCATGTTGATACTGATTTTTACAGGGATTTCATTTTTAGTTAGCTTCGCAATAGCTTGGAATCTTTATTTTTCCTTTATCGCAATGATATTAATCGGGATCGGAATATCTGGTTATTTTATAACAAATCAATTAGTCATGGCAGAAATTATAGATAATGATGAGATATTAACAGGCAAACGAAGAGAGACCAGCTATGCTGGAATGAATGCTTTATTAACCAAACCCACAAATTCATTAGGCCCCTGGATATTACTTTCCGTCATAACCGTATTTGGATTTAATAACGCCCCTGGAGCAGTGCAAACAGATTCCGCAAAATTGGGTATCATGATTGCTTTTACCCTCATACCAGCAATCTTAATTTTACTCAGTGCATTCTTTATCAGATTTTTCACTTTAAGTGGCCCAGAATGGAGCAAGAAAAAAGAACGACTACATGAGGTTCATATGGAAAAGGAAAAGTCGTATTTAGAACATGTTAGAGCCCAGAAAGAGGCAAAAAAATAAATATTTTCCCTTTTTTTTTTGATTTTAATTATTATTTTATTTAAACTAAATTAATTTAATAATCGTTATATAGTAGTTCACACCCATTAATTATCATAATATCAGAAAAAGCATGGTATAAAGTGGTTAAACTGATTGTTAGGGCAAGCGGTAATCCACTTTTTCAAGTATGAACCAATCTTGAATATTGACGCAGCATGAAGCGTAAACGAGCTCTAAAATTTTATTATGATATTTAGAATATTCAGATTTTTTAGAAATTAAAATCAAAAATTATTTGTTTTCAAATTATATTTGATAATTTCTACTTTTTATATGCTCAAATTTAGTGGTGGGCTGTCATTCCCATAATACTATCAATAACAATTATTACAAATCCCAAATTAATTATTATAATAATATAAAGAACACTATTAGAATGGTTTGTGTCTATGCAAAAAAAGAGAGTTGTTATTATTGGAGCTTTAGGAATGGATTTTCACTTATTCAACACCGTTTTTCGAGACAATGAAGAATATGAAGTTATCGCGTTCACTATCGCGGGAGAACAGAATGTTGGGACGACCGAAGAGACCCAAAGGAAATATCCGGCGGAATTAGCAGGTAAATTATATACGAAAGGCATCCCAATGCTTCCCGAAGAACATCTCGAAGAAATTATTAAACATCATCAAATAGATGAAGTGGTATTTGCGTATTCTGATGTTTCTCACGAAGAAGTAATGCATAAAGCTTCCCGTGTGTTATCTGCGGGAGCAAACTATAAATTAATATCTGGAAAATTTACTCAAATCAAGTCTAATAAACCCGTTGTAGCTATATGTGCGGTGAGAACTGGATGCGGTAAAAGCCAAGTGTCTAGAGCAACTTACAGATATTTAATGAAAAAGGGCTATAAAGTAGTTGCAATAAGAGAACCAATGCCTTACGGTGATTTGATTAAACAAAATGTAATGCGTTTTGAGAAGTACGAAGATTTAGATAAATATAATTGTACAATTGAAGAGCGAGAGGAATACGAACCTTACATTGAGCAGGGGCTGGTAATTTACTCTGGAGTGGATTACGAAAAAATCGTTAGACAGGCAGAAAAAGAAGCAGATGTTATAATTTTCGACGGTGGAAATAACGAACTCTCGTTTTATGTTCCAGATTTGCTCTTTATCGTAGTAGATCCATTGAGACCCGGACACGAGATGAAATATCATCCCGGTGAAGTGAACGCTCGATCAGCTGACGCATTTGTAATTAATAAGATGAATAACGCAAAAGCAGAAGATGTAAAAATTGTTGAAGCTAATCTAAACGAGTTAAATCCTCTCGCGACTAAAATATATACCAATTCGGTCGTAACTATCGAAGGAAATCACGATTTAAAGGGGAAAAAGGTGATTGTAGTTGAAGATGGACCAACATTAACTCACGGAAGTATGTCTTATGGAGCAGGATTTGTCGCAGCAACCAATAGTGGTGCTATTATTGTCAATCCTAAACCTTACATCACAGGTATAATGAAGAAAGTATTTGAAGAATTTCCACAGATCACACAGATAGTTCCTGCTATGGGGTACAACGACCAACAGATTAAAGACATGGAAGATTCTCTCAACAAAGCCGAATGTGAATTTATAATTGATGGTAGCCCGATAGACCTTGCAAAATTAATTAATAGCAACAAACCCATTATTAGAGTTTCGTACGATATCGAATCTGTCAAAAGTCCGACAATTGAAGAAACTTTGGACACATTTATTGAAAAATTTTTATAAAAATAATATTTTAAAGTTTATTATGCAGAAAGGGTAGATATCAAAAACCTCTTTTTTCATAAGTTATTTTTTTTCAGATGGTGAAAAAGGTCTCCATTCCATATATATACCTTAAGTTTGGGAGATATATCTTTTAGGTTAAAACCCCAAGATCTTGCATATATTTTCCCTTCATGTTATGCTCCTTTACTATCTTGGCGAAATGTTTCAGCATTGTTCTTAAGAAACATAGAAAGAATTTGAGGATCAACAAGTACTTTTCTATCAGCTTCAGGTAGTTTTTTCATATAAATTTCTTCATGTTCTTTTCTGCTTTTCTAATGAATGTATCCCGTCTTATATCTTACCTAAATTATACTAAGTTTATATGCTCAAAAATATTTATCTTTTCAACTATTGAATTAGCTACAAAGCTAAGGAAACCTATACAAAAATGTTTATATTTGGGTAAAAATTAATGTATAAAAATAAAAAAATCAATGTAAGAATTGCATTACTATTAATTCTGGCGATTTTTCTTTCAAGTCCTTTTATATTTTTAGAGACAACCCTATCTCATAATGAAGCAAGAGCGGTAAATGAGAGAGATATCAGAAGTGCTAATAGCATATGGAGCTACACTACGGGAGATGGCCTATATTCGGTGGCAATCTCCTCCGACGGGCAGTACATTGCCGCGGGAGGCTGGGATAACAAGACATATCTTTTTTCTAAAGACAGCTCCACCCCACTATGGAACTACACAACGGGAGGTTGGGTACGTTCGGTGGCAATCTCCTCCGATGGGCAGTACATTGCCGTGGGAAGCGGGACTCCCTTTAATGATGGCAATCTGTATCTCTTCAATAAAACCAGCTCCACCCCCCTATGGATCTTCACTAGAACAACTACTGTATATACGGTGGCAATCTCCTCCGACGGATAGTACATTGTCGCGGGATTTTACAACAAGGTCTATCTTTTTTCTAAAGCCAGCTCCACCCCACTATGGAGCTACGAAATGGAAGGTGGCGCAGATATAGTAATTTCGGTGGCAATCTCCTCCGACGGGCAGTACATTGCCGCGGGAGGTTTTGGTGACAAGATCTATCTTTTTAATAGAGACAGCTCCGCCTACTCCTATGGAATACCACTATGGAACTACACTGCAGGAGGACTAATAAATTCGGTGGCAATCTCGTCCGACGGGCAGTACGTTGCCGTGGGAAGCTATGATGACAAGGTCTATCTCTTTGATAACGCCAGCTCGACACCCCTATGGAACTATACTACGGGAGATGATGTACGTTCGGTGGCAATCTCGTCCGACGGGCATTACATTGCTGCGGGAGGCACGGATGATAAGGTCTATCTCTTTGATAACGCCAGTTCTACCCCCCTATGGAACTATACTACGGGAGATGATGTACATTCGGTGGCAATCTCGTCCGACGGGCAGCACATTACCGCGGGAGGCGGGGATAATAAGGTATATCTCTTCAATAAAGCCAGTTCTACCCCCCTATGGAGCTACACTACAGGAGGTACTGTAAATTCGGTAGCAATCTCGTCCGATGGGCAGTATATTGCCGCGGGAGGCCATGATAACAAGGTCTATCTCTTTGATAACGAGCCCTATCCATTTACATTGTCTACGGATGCCGATGTTCCTGATTTGGATGGTATTTTTTCTTTAAATTGGACTGCTTCTTCTGGCGCAACTAATTACTCTGTATATCAATACTCCAGCTTCATCTCGGAAATCAACGACAGTTTAACCCTTCTAGCGGATGAAATCACCGATCTAAGTTCATATTTGAACGGATATTCAGATGGAACCTACTATTTCATTGTCGTTGCAAATAACACTTACGGTGCGACCTTATCAAATTGCATTACTGTTGTGGTGGGCTTACTTCCGGGAAGCTTCATGTTATCTTCGAATGCGGGCGATCCCGATTACGATGGACTTTTTACTCTTTCTTGGACAACATCTTCAAGTGCAAGCAATTATTCTGTATATCAATACTCCAGTTTTATCACGGAAATTAACGGTAGTTTAACCCTTTTAGCGGACGAAATCACCGATCTGAGCTCAGGATTAAGCGGATATTCGAACGGAACCTACTATTTTATCGTTGTTGCGCATAATCAAATGGGAAATACTTCATCAAACTGTATTAGTGTAATCGTTGATAATCAATCGTTAACGATTATTACTCCAACTATTTCCTCTTCGTGGGAATGTGGTACTTCTCAGAGTATATCTTGGTCCTCAAAAGGGAGTATTTCGAATATTAAACTTGAACTCTATAGAAATGATGTGTTCGTTATGGAAATTATTTCAAGCACTGCTAATGATGGTGAATATTACTGGGTAGTCTCCACGGGACTCTTGAGTTCTGACGACTATCAGATAAAAATTATTGATGTATCTGATGCATCCATCCTAGCCTATAGCGAATACTTTGAAATAGAAAACACTTCAACAACAGAGCCACCTGGTATTCCGGGATATAATGTGTTATTACTTATTGCTACTTTAGGTTCAATCATGGCATTAATTATTAAAAAGCGTTCTAAATCCATGAAATAAAATTCTAAAAAAAATTATTTTTTTTTTCTTTAATCTTTATTTGAAATTGATTTAAATAAAATTTAACTCAATAGTCTCATTTAATCAAGCATAATTCAAAATTATGTTTTTATTTTAAAAATTAGAACTTAATAGAGTGAGATTCTTTGATATTAGCAGAAAAGAAATACGAACTTCACGAAGTCCAAAAAGGTTATACTAACAGAACTCTTTACATTAATCTTACCAATAATGAGATTCAGATAAAACCCGTTACCGACGGAATGAAAGAGAATTTTATCGGAGGTAAAGGTTTCGATCTTTGGCTTATGTGGAATGGACTCCCGCAAGATAAAATTGTAAAGTGGAACGATCCTGAAAACGAAATATGCATTTCTTCAGGACCTTTAGGAGGGAATATCTTTTATCCCGGATCTGGAAAATCTATTGTTACAACGATTTCTCCCCTAACAGATATTATCATAGATTCAAATGTGGGGGGATATTTCGGACCGTATTTAAAATTCTCAGGGTTCGATGCGCTTGAAATTCAAGGGAAGTCTCAACAAGAAGTTATTGTATACATAGATGGCGTAGAAGGAGTTGTTCAAATTAAAGAAGTTGAGGAATCAGAAAAGTTATCTAATTATTCTCATGAATTGACCCAGCAACTTACTGAGGTGTATGCACAAGATGATCGTGAAAAACAACGAATTTCTGTAGTAAGTACAGGCCCTGCTGCAAAACATACAAATTGGGGGTTGTTAAACTTTTCGTGGTATGTTCCTAGCCGAAAATGGGCGTCTAGTAAACAAGCTGGACGAGGGGGAATTGGCACCGTATTTACCGATAAAAATATTAAAGCATTAGTTTGTCGAGCACCAAAAGTTACGGTTAGTTCAAACAATCCCGCTAATTTAGAAGAAGCAAGAAAAATTGGGATCGCGCACACACAAGAAATAATTAAACTCGATCCTATCCAGAACGAAATGCGTAGAGTTGGGACTGGACACCTTCCAGACATTATGAATGTTACAGATCTCTTACCAACAGAGAATTATCGCTTCGGAGCTCATCGAGAAATTCGAGGGAAGGACATTCCTTACAATAGAAAGATCATGAGAGGTATATACTCTGGAAAAGAGGGAGGAGATGGATGTTGGATTGGATGTACAGTTAGTTGTTCTCATTATTCAGAGGGCTATGAAGTTCGAACAGGTCCTTTTAAGGGACAAAAATTAATCGTTGATGGTCCAGAATATGAAACAATAGCGGGTTGTGGCTCAAATTGGGGTGTATGGGATCCCAAATGGGTTTTAGAAGTAAATTTCTATTGTGATACTTATGGATTAGACACTATTTCAGTAGGAACAGGGATAGCCTTCGTAATGGAGTGCTATGAGGTAGGCATTCTAAATAAAGTAAGAACAGGAGGTTTGGAACTCAATTTTGGAAACGCTGAAGCTGCGGTTGAGTTGATTCATCAAATGGCTAGAGGTGAGGGCTTTGGAGTTACTGTTGGAAAGGGTATTAAATACATGAAACATTATTTTATCGAAAATTATGGAGCAGATGCACAATTTGTGCAAGATATTGGTATGGAACACAAGGGATTAGAATTTTCTGAGTATGTAACTAAAGAATCTTTAGCTCAACAAGGAGGATATGGGTTAACAAATAAAGGACCACAACACGACGAAGCTTGGCTTATTTTTGACGATGTAATTAGAAATTCGATTCCAACATTTGAGGATAAAGCTAAAGCTCTAAGATGGTTCCCATATTGGAGAACTTGGTTTAGTTTATGCGGTTTATGCAAACTTCCATGGAACGATATCCAACCAACGAGTCAAGCAGATTATCCCATCAAAGATCCTATTTCGGGAGAACTAGTTCGAGCAAAAATTCCTGATCACGTTGAAAACTATGTTAAATACTATTCCGCAGTTACAGGACATCAATCAACATCTGAAGATCTTATAAAGATGTCTGAAAGAGTGTACACATTTCAAAGGATTTTTAATATTAGATTGGGCAAAGGGCTGCGAGAACACGATTCTAATTTACCATATAGAGCCGTTGGACCGGTTACCCCACTTGAGTACGAGAGTCGAGAAGAGAGATATGATACTCAGTTAAAAGAGTTGAAAATCGATATTAAGGGCAAATCTACTGAAGAAAAAATTAAAATTATCCGAAAACATCGAGAAGAACAGTATAAAAAGCTCCAAGATGCGGTTTACTTAGAAAGAGGTTGGAATAAAAATGGTTGTCCCACAATTGATATTGTAAAAAGGTTGGGAATTGATTTTCATAAAATAATTGATATTATAACTCCTTATCAATAATAAAATATTATTTAAACTTGATTCTAGATGGAAAATATAACCAAACACCCCATTCTGGAAATTCCCGATAAGAAGAAAATAGGTTTTAAATTTGATGGAAAACCTCTTAACGGATTCGAGGGGATGGTTATATCTTCCGCTCTATTTTTAAATAAAATTAAAACTTTTGGTCATCATATAAAAGATAGCAGCCCGCAGGGACTTTTTTGCGCGAATGGCCAATGTTCTCAATGTAATGTAATCGCCGATGGAGTCCCAGTTAAAGCATGTATGACGCCATTAACTGAAGGTATGATAATTGAGAGCTGTAATGGTTTACCAGAATTACCTTCGGAAGATGATCGCGTTGAAGTCAGAGATATAAATGTAATAAATACTGAAGTCTTAGTAATAGGTGGAGGTCCTGCAGGACTTTCTGCTACAAAAGTTTTAGGAGAAAGTAATATTGATGTTATTTTAGTCGATGATAAATCAAAATTAGGAGGCAAATTAGTACTTCAAACTCATAAATTTTTTGGGTCTCAAGAAGATGTATATGCAGGTACACGTGGTATAGAGATAGGAAAGATACTCGGAGAAATAGTATCCAATCTTAAATCAGTAAAAATTTGGGTCAATAGTATAGTTATAGCGATTTTTAGTGATGGCTTAGTAGGGATTATCAAAGATATGGACGAATATGTTTTGATTAAACCTAAGTACTTATTAATTGCAACTGGCGCAAGAGAAAAGATGCTTGTATTTCCCGGTAACACGCTTCCTGGAGTGTATGGCGCTGGTGCTTTTCAAACCTTAGTAAATCGAGATTTGATAAAAGCAGCGGAAAATGTATTCATTGTTGGAGGAGGTAATGTTGGGTTAATAGCAGGATATCATGCGATACAAGCTGGGATAAATGTTGTAGGTTTAATTGAAGCTTTATCACAATGTGGAGGATATAAAGTTCATGAAGACAAATTAAAACGATTAGGTGTTCCTATCTATACGAATCACACGGTGATATCCGCAAACGGGAAAGATAACCTAGAATCCGTTACTATTGGTAAGCTAACGGATAGCTGGGATGTTGAACCTGGATCCGAAAAAACATTTGCTTGTGATACTCTATTAATCGCAGTTGGATTAGATCCTGTAAATGAGTTTTACCATAAAGCGCAGGAATTTAATATGAAGGTATGGATTGCTGGTGACGCCCAAGAAATAGCTGAAGCTTCTGCCGCAATCTTTACCGGCAAAATTGAAGCGTTAAAAATCTTAAAAGAAATTGGAGTTTCAATTACGGAAAATCTTGAAGAGTTAGAAGATTTCGCTAATATAATGAGAGCAAAACCTCCAGATCCTGTTCAAACGGAAGTGATAAGAAAGGAAGAAGGCATCTTTCCACTATTTCATTGTAATCAAGAAATACCATGCAATCCTTGTACGAGTGTGTGTCCTCAGCAGCAAATCAAGACGGTTGACGATTTAATTACTCAATTGCCGTATTTTATCGACGACCAAGATTGTATTGGCTGTGGAAAATGCGTAGCGGTTTGTCCGGGATTAGCTATAACTTTAATTGACTATAGAAAAGACAAAAATTCTCCAGTAGTTACTTTTCCTTTAGAATTAACTTCTGAAAAAATTGAAGTTGGTCGAACAGTCATGGTTGTTAGTAACGATGGGGAATTAGGAGAGTTTGAAGTTATACGAGCACGATTTCTTAATGAATTTCCCAAAACTCAATTAGTTTCAGTTAAGTTGCCTTCAAAAATTGCAAAAATTGCAGTTGGTATTAAACTTATAAAATCAAGTTATACTGAGGCAATAGATCTCTTTCAGCAACCATACACCGATGACGATATTATAGTGTGTAGATGCGAAAGAGTTTCGGTAGGGGAGATACGAAAATGGATTCGTTATGGAGTGCATGACTTTAACGAGTTGAAAGCATTAACTAAGGCGGGGATGGGAGCCTGTGGTGGAAAAACTTGCACCTCGCTAATTAATAGAATTTTCCGAGAAGAAGGGATAAAACAAGAAAATATTAATCCAGGCACAAAACGACCGATGTTTGTAGAAGTTCCTATGGGCGCTTTCGCGGGAATAAAAACAAAGAAAGGAGGTAAATAGTTTTGGTGGAATACGATGTTATCATCGTAGGAGCTGGAAGTATAGGCGTCCCAACTGCTTTAGCCACAGCAGAAAGTGGACTTAAAACACTTGTCATTGATAGTTTACCTTCTGTCGCTCAAGGCGATAATAAACACGCTATTGGGGGAATTAGGGCAACTCATTCACTTAAAAGCAAGATTTGGTTATGCCAGAGATCAATAGATATTTTTGCTTCTTGGAAAGAATTGTATGGAGACGATATTTGGTGGGAACAAGGTGGTTATTGCTTTCTTGCATTTACTACTGAACACGAACAAATGCTAAAGACTTCAGTTCGCCAGCAAAAAGAATATGGATTAAATATAGACTATTTGGATGCAGAAAAGATCAAAGAATTAGTACCAGGAATAAATGATGATAATTTATTAGGTGGTACATATAGCCCTGAAGATGGAAATTCATCTCCTTTATTAGCACTTCATGCATTTTATCGTAAATCAAAAGAATTTGGTGCAGAATATAACTTTAACGAAAAAGTTATTGCTATCACGATACAGAATAAAAATGTAACAGGCGTAAAAACTAATAAAGCAGAATACAAAACACAAACAGTAATTAACGCAACAGGAGCTCACGCTATAGATATTGGTAACATGATTAATATTGATTTACCTGTTGTTCCAGAAAGCCATGAGGCAGGGATTACTGAACCCGTAAAAAAATTCTTTTCTACGATGATAATAGATATTAAACCTGCTATAGATAAGACATTTGGAAACTCAAAAAATTACTATTTCTATCAAAATAAAGAAGGAAAAATCCTATTTTGCCTTACACCAGAACCTAAGATTCCCGGATTGAATCGTTTCGAAACTAGCTCATTTTTACCACAAATCACAAAGCGAATGGTTAATTTACTGCCACGATTAAAAAACATCAAAATTAGAAGGACTTGGAGAGGATTATATCCTATGACTCCTGATGGAAACCCTATAATTGGTAAAATCGATGACATTGATGGATACATTAATGCTGTCGGTATGTGTGGCCAAGGTTTTATGCTTGGACCTGGACTCGGCGAGCTTCTTAGTCGTGTAATCATAGAAAAGTTAAGTTCGAAAGATCTTCAAATGTTAGGAGAACTTGCTTACGGTCGTGATTATTATAAAATAGAAGATTTAAAGTAAAAAAAATAAATTATTATTTGATATATTTATTAATAGATCAATATAGGCTATTAATCCTTGAATATCTATTTAAAAAAAGTAAAATGATGTTAAAATGGTTCGACATTTAGTAAAAATTTCTGATTTTTCTAAAGCGGAAATTGAGAAGATTATAAAAAAGGCAATAGAAATTAAGAGGAATCCACAAGATTTTAGATCTAGTCTTAAAGGAGAAACGCTTTTAATGATATTTGAAAAGCCTTCCTTAAGAACAAGAATCTCCTTTGAAGTAGGAATGCAACAATTAGGAGGTCATGCTATTTTTTATTCAATTAAGGATTCTCCTCTTGGTAAAAAAGAAAATATCCAGGATACAGCAAAAGCGGCTTCAAGGTATGTAAATTTAATAGCAGCAAGATTGTTTAAAAGACACGATATGTGGGATTTAGCTAAATACGCGGAAGTGCCGGTAATCAACATGCTGGATGATTTCGCACATCCTTGCCAAATGATGGGAGATTTCTTGACAATAAAAGAGAAAAAAGGAAGATTGGATAATCTTAAAATTGGTTATTTCGGAGATGCCCATAATAATGTAACTTACGATTTAATGCGGATTGCTGCGATTTTTGGGCTGACTTTAGATGTTGCTTGTCCCATTGGAACAGAATACACGCCTGAACAAGTCGTTCTTGATGAAGTTTCTCAAATATCAAAGAAAACTGGAGCAAAAATAAGCGTGATCCACGATGCTTATAAGGCTGCGAAGGACTCTGATGTAATATATACCGATTCTTGGATGTCTTACGGCATTCCAGCTGAAAAAGAAGAAGAGCGGCGGATAATATTCACGCCATTCCAAGTTAACTCAAAAATAATGGAAACAGCAAAACCAGACGCAATTTTTATGAACTGCTTACCAGCAAAAAGAGGTTATGAACAAACTACTGAAGTTATAGATGGTCCTCAATCATTTGTATTCGATCAAGCGGAAAATAGATTACACGCTCAAAAAGCTATAATGCTCTTCTTACGAGATAAGTTTTAAATAATAAGTAAAATATTATTATTTTTCATTTGCTTTTATATTGTTTGTAGTAAAGGTTCTCTTGAATGAAAACTCTAATTGTTGCGCTTGGAGGAAATGCTCTCATAAAACCGGGAGAAAGAGGAACACCCGAACAGATGATTAATAATCTACAAGCGCCTATAAAGCAAATTGCTGAATTATCAGAAAAATATCATATTATTATTACACATGGGAATGGACCTCAAGTAGGTGCACTACTTCTTCAACAAGAAGCGTCTGATGAGATTACGAAAATGCCTTTGCAGATATTAGTCGCTGAAACTCAAGGACAAATAGGATTTTTAATTGAATCTACTCTTGACGAGGAACTCATGCGACTTGGTACGGATCTAGAAAAATATTTCTTAACAGTTTTAACTTATGTTGAAGTTGACCCTAATGATATAGCTTTTGTTCGCCCTACCAAACCAATTGGGCCGACATACAAAAGAAAACGCCCTGGGTATGTAAAAACTTCAAAGGGATGGAGGCGCGTTGTCCCTTCACCAAAACCAATAAGGATAATTCAATCTCGAGAAATTCAGAAGTTAATACGGGAAAATTTTATCGTTATATCATGTGGTGGTGGTGGAATTCCTGTTATTAAAGAAGGATCTCGTTTTCAAGGTGTTGAAGCGGTTATCGACAAAGATTTAGCTAGTGCAAAATTAGGAGAACAGATAAATGCAGATATCCTCTTAATTGCTACAGATGTCGAAAAAGTCGCTTTAAATTATGGAAGAGTTGATTATAAATACCTCGATAAGGTTTCAACTACAGATGCTAAAAATTATTTAAAACAAGGGCATTTTCCTCCGGGAAGCATGGGTCCTAAAATTCAAGCAGTTATTAACTTCTTAGAATCAGGCGGTGAGCAAGCTATTATTACATCAATAGAAAAAATTAAAGAAGCTCTCGAAGGTAAGGCAGGTACTCATTTCTTTATAGAAGATAATAAAAAAATATAGAACATAATTGAATGTTAAAACTTTTAAACTACTAGTACATCTTCGATAATTTTAAGAGCCCAGTCGATTTGATCCTTAGTTATAATTAGCGGAGGGGCAAAACGAATACTAGTAGAATGAGTATGTTTTGCTAATATTCCATTATCTTTAAATAATTCTACTATATGTCTTGCATCTGATTCAAACTCGATCGCCATCAATAATCCTTTACCTCTAACCTCTTTTATAGGTACTATTGTCTTCTTTTCTGCTATTTTGCGAAGACCATCCAAGAAATAGGTTCCGAATTCTTTGGACCGTTGCGCTAAATGATCATCGATATGGACTTCTAAAGATTTCATAGCGACAGCTGAAGCTAAAGGATTTCCACCAAATGTGCTTCCATGAGTTCCAGGTTTAATAACATCAGGACCAATGACATCTTTAGTAGAAACTACTGCAGAAACGGGGTAAACGCCACCTCCAAGTGCTTTTCCAAGTAAAATCACATCAGGTTTCACATTTTCGTGATCACACGCAAGTAATTCTCCGGTTCTCCCAAAACCAGTCTGTATTTCGTCAGCTATCATTAGAACATTATATTTTATGCAAATTTCTCGAACTTTTTTAATAAATCCCTCTGGAGGAACTTTAACCCCTGCCTCTCCTTGAATTGGCTCGAATAAGAAAGCTGCTACATTTTCAGGACCTAATTCCAATATATTTTTTTCCAATTCTTCAGCATCTCCATAAGGAATTGTAATAAAACCAGGAGTGTAAGGTCCAAAATTACCGTAATATCTTACTGCTTCTATGTCTGTGCTAAATCCTACAATTGTTATAGATCTTCCATGAAAATTACCTCTACAGATAATTATTTTAGCTTCATTTTTAGGTATTTTCTTTTTAATGTAGCCCCAAGCTCTGGCAACCTTTAACCCAGTTGATACCGCTTCAGTACCGGTGTTCATGGGAAGGGCCATAATACCTGATTTATTAGGATCATTTACATGAGGTCCTATTACTTCGCATAAGCGTTTAAGAAAGGGACCCATTACATCGTTATAAAAAGCTCGAGAAGTTAAGGTAACTTTTTCAGCTTGTTCTTTTAAGGCCTTAATAATTTCTGGGTGACAATGTCCCGCATTTAGCGAAGAGTAAGCAGATAGGCAATCCAAATATTTTTTACCCTCAGGATCGTAAACCCATACTCCATCTGCTTTAGAAATCACTACGGGGATAGGATGATAGTTATGAGCACAATATTCATTATCCATTTCTATATAATCTTTTGAATTTGGCATAGAACTTCACAATTGATTTTAGTTATATGTATATCAGATAATTTATATTATTTTTTGATAAAATAGTAATTTTTGTTATGATGGATATAATTGGGAAATGTGTGGGTATAGATAGTATAAGAACTCGGAAGAAAGTATAAATATTCTTAGATAAGAATAAAAGAGAAAGAAAATTTAATTTCTACTATTAATATGTAGTAATTGTGAATGTGGAATGAAGCTTCCCAGTAAATATCTATATAATCTGATTGTCGCAAACCTTCTATGGAGTTTTATCCCTATAATTGTAAAGGGTTTATTTTCAGAGATTTCAATTATGACTATAATATTTCTTCGTTTTTTCATTTCTGGGATATTTTTATTTGTTATAGCAGTTTCACTGGTGCTTGTTAACAATTACCGGAATAGTGAGAAGAAAATTAGCCTAAAGGGATTATTTTTAAATAAAATTTATATCATTAGAACGTTTATTTTATCAGACTTTAATTGTCAAAACTTAATAAGCAAGTTAAAGAAATATGAATTAGCTAGATCTAATTAAAATAATTGAGGATTAGGGTAAGATGTATGAAATAGCATCAGTTATTATATCAGCTGTTCTATTTATAGCGATAATGATAATCTTTACAAATGAGCGAATAGATTATATTTCATTTACATTACTGTCAGCAGTTATTGCTTGTGTTATTGCAGGTACAATCTTTGGTGTTGGGTTTACAGAATTTATAACCTATATCGAATTTGAACCGTTATTTTTTATAATCTGTATGCAAATTATTGTTGCTATTTTGGAAGAACATAAAATATTTAGGTGGATCATCTTGAAAACCCTTCATTGGACGAAAGCTGATCATAGAAAATTCTTCTTTTTAATCTGCATTATGGCAAGTATGACATCAGCATTTATCTCTGATATTACAGTAGGGATTATTTTTGTACCCCTTGTCATACGAGCATGTAGAATATTGAAAATTAATCCAGCACCTTATCTTTTTGGCCTAAGTTTTACGATTAATATCGGGTCAATTTATACTCCTTTTAGTTCAGCTGAGAATATTCTTATAGCGAACGCTTTTTCACTTAATTTTGCTTACTTCATAACTAATTTTTCTCTAATTGTTATTCCAACCCTAATTTATACCCTTTTCCTTATAGATTTTACTATGCTTAGAAAACAGGAACCCCCTCCTGAGAGTTATAGGAAAATTCTTCTTGATATCATGGATCCTAACATGATTATTGTTAATAAAAAGAAATTTATCTTCAATTCAATATTTTTTGTGGGTATAATTATGGGATTCATCATTATTCCTGAAGCTTATATAGTTGCTGTTGTTGGTGCAGTGATAATGTGTCTTATAAATAGAAAAAACTTTACAGAAATTCTTCTAAAAACTGATCTAAAGGTTATTACATTTTTTATAGGAATATTCCTCCTTATGGGTACAATGCAAATAAATGGAACTTTTATATTTATTGGTGATGTAGTAGAAGGCTTTATCTCGGATAATCCTCTTATAGCTGCTATAACCATTTTGATGATGATAAGCGTATTATCAGGTTTTTTAGCCCAAATTCCAACAGCTCTTGTATTTATCACATTAATGGAAAATATTTATGGTATAGGGGAAGTTCCTAACCTTGTTATTATGGCAATCCTCCTTGGAATAAATATTGGCTCTAATTTTTTACCACAAGGAGCTGCATGTGATTTAGTAACCTTAAATCTAGCAGAAAAAAATGGCGTAGAAGATTTTAACTATACCTCATTATTAAAATATGGTTCTGTGATGACTTTAATACATATTGGAGTTAGTATTATCTACTTAATTTTATTTTCATTATTTATTCCCTAGTCTTAAGTAATGGAGAAGTATCATGATTTATTCATTATGGTTAGTTGCTTCCATAATTTTGCAGTTATAGGAGCCATAAATATCCCTTCTTGGCGTAGTGGATTTCTGGTTTAAACAATTCATCCTAGAACAGAATAATTTATTTTAAAAGTACCAGAGTAACGGGATAGTAAGAATAGAATACGATACGGAATTATGCTATGGTAAATTGCATTTTTAATCAGAATTTTTAAATAAGAATGAAAAGAAAAAGTGAGTTATTAGAGAAAACCTTATTTATTCAAATGTTCAAACATTTGCTTATTTCTTTTATACACTTTCATATATTCAGCAAAGAGTTTTTGATATGTTTCGGTAGTATTGGAATTTGGTTTATATTCTTTCTTAATTTTTATCAAAGGAATCGCTTCTGAGAAGGATTTGAAAATGCCCAAGCCTACTATTGAAACTATAGCTGAACCCTTTGCTCCAGCTAAATCAGGTTCTAACAATTGCACTATGTTTCTATTTAAAATATCGGATAAAATTTGGCACCAGATTTCAGAATTAGCTCCCCCACCGATAACGTTGATCCTTTTAGTTTCACCCACGAGCTTCTCAATAATTCGCAGGGCCCATTTAATGTTATAGCCCACTCCCTCATATATCGCACGAAGTAAATCTTCTCTCGTATGGTTGAGACTTAGATTATAAAAACCCGCCCTGACCTTAGAATCGTTCAGAGGACTTCTTTCCCCAAACATCCATGGTGTAAAAATTAGGTTCTTCGCTCCCACTGGGCTAGATTTAACCATTGAATTCAAATATTCATACAATCCTTTTACATCTCCCGTATAAGCTTCCACTTTATCTTTAAACATTTGATTTACAATCCAATCAAGACAAGCAGCGCCCGTTTCCTGCTTGGAAATGCATAAATAGTTATCTTGGGACGAACTAATGCTTCCAGTATAATGTACAAGGTCCTTCAATCTTTCAGATGTATGTGCTGCAACCCAGTCAGAAGTTCCTAAGCAAATGATTGGTTGATTATCTAAAATCGCTCCAGATCCTATTGCTGCTGAAGTCAAATCTCCAGAGCCAACGAATACTGGGATTCCCTCCACCAATCCGAACAGTTCTGCAGCATCCTTGGTTAGATCTCCTGCTTTTTCAACTGACCTTCTGATCTCGGGTAATTTTTCCTTATCGATATTAAATTTTTTTAGAATTTTATCAGACCACACGAACTTTCCGGGATTGCTATCCATCATCCAAGAAGTATGACCCAAATCCCGGGAAGTAACTGCTTTTTTGGTACATTTATAAATAATAAAATCCTTCACGCTCAAAAACTTATATGTTTTTTTATAAACATCTGGTTTATGCTCTTTAATCCATAAGATATGAGAAATTGGGTCTTTACCATTCACACCAGGAGCCCCTCCTGTAACCTTAATGAACAGGAGTAACTTTCTCAAACCAAATCCCGCAATTTTTATTAATCCTTTTGTAAATTTATGAGTCATGATCGATGCCCTTGTATCGAGCCAACTTATGCATCGCATCAATGCATTTCCTTCTTGATTGATTGAAATTGTGCAATTCATTTGACAGTCGAAAACCATTGCGATAATGTCTTGTTTATTAATATTTGTATTTTGCATAATCTCATTTGTAGATTTCTTTACCGCATTCCAAAAATCTTCGGGTTCTTGCTCTGCCCATCCTTCTTTTGGGTAATAAATAGGATAGGATATTTTTTCATGATGAATCGCATTCAATTCTAAATCGAAAAGAACAGCTTTATCACCTGTTGTTCCCAAATCATGTGACAAAATATATTGAGTAGTCATAATGCTTTTTCACTTTTTGTGATTATTTATAAATATACTATAATTTCTAAGGTATTTTATACTTCTTCTTTTATCTGTTTAAAATATAACGCCAAGTTATATTCATATTATGTTCTTTGATGTCCTTGTAAGAAGTATTATAAATAGCCTTATTATCTTCCATTTCTTTACTCTTTCCCTTTTTTTTCAATTATTTTTTATCGTTTAACGCTTTTGTTATAGAATGTACCATCTTCAAAACTTTGTTGAACCCCTCTTAATAACATGTTTATTTGATGTTTTACCAAATAATTTAATAACCAACTGCCTGTCCATCTTTTCTAGGATCAGAAGCTGCTAAATATCCTTTTTCAAGCTTATAAATGATTTGAGCGCCTCCAAATTCAAAATAATGTCCTTTCGTAACTTGATGACCTAATTTAATCAGATGATGATACAATTGTGGTTTGAATCCCGGTTCTAATCCTAAATCTAATCCTTGAAGTACTCTCCAGCGAGGGGCATCGACCGCGGTTTGAGGATTCTGTTCATATTCAAAGATACGTAACATCATCTGCACATGCCCTTGTGGTTGCATTGACCCACCCATTACGCCAAAACTCATAACAGGAGATCCATTTTTAGTTATAAACGCGGGAATGATAGTATGATATGGTCGCTTTTTTGGACCTACTTGATTGGGATGGCCTTCAATTAAATTAAATCCATTTCCTCGATTTTGAAGGCTAATCCCAGTATTTGGTATTACAATTCCAGATCCGAATCCCATATAATTAGATTGAATATAAGATACCATCATACCTTCTTCATCCGCTGTGGTTAGATAAACTGTATCACTATTAGATGTTATACCCTCTTCAAATTTCTGAGCTTTTTCTAGATTAATCGAATTCGCTCTTTTTTCTAAATATTTTTCTGAAAGTAAATGTTTAGGATCGAACTTAAGATATAAAGGATCAGAAATATATTGGTAAGCATCCGCAAAACCTAATTTCATCGCTTCAGCTTGGAGATGTATGGATTCTGTAGAATCAACATCGAAAGAAGACATCTCAAAATTCTTAAGTATACCTAATGTTAGTAAGGCAGTTAGTCCTTGACCATTAGGGGGTATTTCATTTAGCATGAATCCATTGTAATCAATTGAAATCGTTTTTTCCCAAGTTGAGGAGTGATTTTCTAAATCTTCTAAAGTTATTGACCCGCCGGTTTTATCGGAATGCTCTACTATTTTTTTTGCTAATTCTCCGAAATAAAAAGCATCTCCTTCTGTTTCAGCTATAAGTTGTAAAGATTTTGCTTGTTCAGGTGATTTAAAAACTTCACCTGGAATTGGAGCCCTTTCATTTGGCATAAAACAATTATGAAAGTCTGGAAACTTTTTCTTTTTATACATTTTAGAAAGGATTTCCCAAACTTGAGCAGTAATAGGGGATACGATAAATCCATCTCGAGCATATTTTATTGCAGGTTCAAATAGCTCTTTAAATTCTAATCTTCCATATTTTTTTGATAATTCTTTCCAAGCTGAAACTGCTCCAGGGATTGTAACAGAATCCCATCCTAACAGTGGCATAGATTTTTTATGCGAAAAGTGCTCTGGTGTCCATGTTGCTGGAGATCTTCCAGAAGCATTTAATCCAACAAGATTTTTACCATCCCATAAAATAGCAAATGCATCGCTTCCTATACCATTATTAACTGGTTCAACCACCGTAAGCGTTATAGCAGATGCTACGGCAGCATCTATGGCGTTTCCCCCCTTTCTTAGCATGCTTAGTCCGGCTTGGCAGGCAAGAGGTTGAGATGTAGAAACAATATTTTCTGCTAACACTGGCATTCTTCTAGAAGGATATGGGAAATCCCATTTAAAATTTTCTTTCAAAATTTAATTTACACTTTTAATTATGAATATTTTTATTGATTAAATTTCTAAAGCTATTAATATCTTTATCATTCGTCTTGATAATTGAGCAATTCATTTTCGATTTTTTTTATCAATTCGAGAGAAAAAGGGACGGCATTCGCCAGAGCATTGACAAACTGATAAATTTTGTCAAAACCATGTAAATTTTCTATCATAACCTTTTCTTTTTCAATATCATCTTTGATAGCATTAATACTATCAGCAAATCCTGAGATACCTTTTGTAAGGTCGCTGAATGAATGAATAAAGGCTATTATGGGATTTCTCATTGAATAAGTAATTTCTCCCGTGGTAGAAATACTAGTTTTTTCGATAAGGTTCATGGAAATTAATTCGTTTAATTCTTGTGATATCGTTCCTCGCGAAAATCCCGTTAATTCTTGTAATTTTTCTTGAGTCAAGGATTTTCGGGTAATAAAATAAATTTTAATTGTCTTGAAAGTAGTTTTTTGTCCAATAAAAAGAGAGTAGAACATTAGGAATTTAAAAATATCCTTTTCAATCTCTCTTATTTCATCATTGAATTCTTCTATCATATTCAAGTATTGTCCCCTTTCAGTTCTTTTATAAAACTTGATTCTTTTATTTTTTCTAGCAATTTCACATTGTATTCAAAAAAGTTAATCATTTGCATTACTCTTTTTGAGAGAATTTCATAACCACTCTTATCTTTATTTTTTTCTAATTCTTGAACTTTTCTTTTTAAGAATGTAATTGCGAGTTCATTAGATTCAGATTTATAAGATCCAATATTTGAAGCAACATCTGCCATATTAGCTCCAAAAGTGTAGATATATTCGCGTGTTCCTTCTAAAGGTTCTTTTTTTATTGCAGGAGTACTCGACAATATTTTTAAAGTCTGGGAAATAGCCCCCTTTGAAAAACCTGTTAACTCTCTAAGTTGTGATTGAGTTAAGCTTCCATGAAGTAGTAAATAACCTATAATTGAACCAAATACAGCATTCTGACCTTTGATTTTACCGGCTTCTACCAATATATCTATTACTCGCTTTTCATAAACTCTCACTTTCCCTTCATAAATATGCGATTTATTTTTTAAATGCTGAGCATGACAGAGATCAAATGTTTCTTCCATTGCTTTCCATAAAATGATAGCCTTGTCATCGTTAATATCGAATTCTTTAATTTTATTTTTTAATTGATGTAAAGAATCATTGTTCCATAATGGATTAATGAGGAAATCTTTAATTTTCTCTTTAAGGTAATTAATATTTCCTCCTATATTTTGACTCAAATATTCTTGAGTTATGGCCTTCGTTAATTCTAAAATATGTCTAAACTCATCTGAATCTGTTTTCATTGATAGTGGATATAAAATATAGCAACTTCAAATTATGTTCCTTAATTATGGTATGGAAATACTTATTATTAAGTCTTTTCAAATTATATGAACTTTCCATTTTTCATTTTCACTAAAAATGAAAATATTTATATACGCAAAAAATATTTAATATTATGGTAAGAATACATTTTTCAAAAAAGGTGAAAGAAAAATGAATGCTATCGAAATAAAAGATTTAAAAAAATATTATAACAAAGGGAAGATCAAAGCAGTTGACGGAATTTCGCTTAAAGTTCCAAAAGGAGCAAGATTTGGATTTTTGGGTCCGAACGGTGCCGGAAAGACAACAACGATTAGATGCATTTTAGGATTTCTCAATCCCGATAGTGGAATAACCGTAATTAATGGCGAAGAAATTAACCCGAAAAAAGATGTTAAGTTTAAGAACCAAATAGGGTACTTACCAGGAGAGCTTGGTCTTTATAAATATATGACAGCTGACCAGTTGATTAAATATTTTGCCAAACTATTTGACATCGAAATAGACTGGAAATTCATTAAAAATGTCACAGAAAGACTTGAAATTGAAATGGATAGGAAAATGGGGGTACTTAGTAAAGGAAACAAACAAAAAGTAGGTGTTTTAACCGCTCTAATGGGTAAATTCGATATATTGATAATGGATGAACCCACTTCAGGTCTTGATCCTTTGATGCAATCAGAATTTTATAGGATTATTTCAGAACGCCAAGCCGAATCTAATTGTACTGTATTTGTATCTAGTCACGTGCTTCCAGAAATTGAGAAATTTTGCGATCGAGTTGCTATTATTAAAAATGGCAAAATAGTAGAAGTTTCTAGTGTTCAAGAGCTTAAAAAAAAAAGTTTAAAACGATTTGAACTAGATTTTGAAAACAATAAAAGTTTAACTGAATTTAATTCATTTTTGTTGTCAGATTTCCCTGAAGCTATTGTAAAACAAAAATATCAACAAAGAATTGAATTCTTGCTCCCTTACAGCCAGTCTCGCGAAATTTTACAGTATTTAAGTAAAAATACATGGGCGGGTATCCCTATTAAAGACTTTGACATTACTCATTCAACTTTGGATAATATATTTCTCGAATATTATAAGGATTCTAATTCTAAAGGAGGGGATGTTATTTGAAGTTAATTCAAACAACTATAAAAGAATTAAAGTACAACATTAAAGCTATTATAATTATGGGATTATTTTTTGGATTATTCTTTTTAGCATTTATGGCTATGTTTGATCCTACGCTCTTTGAAGATATGGAGGCATTACTTGCGAGTTATCCTGAAGCAATAGTACAAATGGTGGGTGAATACATTGCGTTAACTACATTTGGAGGATTCTTAAATGTATATCTTTTCTCAATGACTTGGTTTTATTTTGGTTTTTATTTTATAATAAAAGCAGCACAAGATATACCAAAAGAAATCGAAGATAAAACGATTGACATTATTTTATCAAAACCTATAAAGCGTTGGAAATTTGTTATAGGTAAATATGTAAAGCATGTCATAACTGCATTTATCCTTGTTGTTTTTTCAATTCTTGGAGTTCTTATTGGTGTCTTCAGCTTTCCAAATATAAATCCTAGCGAAATATACTTTACCGAGCTATACACAGTATTCCTTTGGCTCTTTGTATTTTTAGTGGCTTTAATAAGTACCTCATTATTCTTTTCGACATTTCTCCGACCCAGGCGAGCGCTTACATTTAGCTTTGCAATTATAATATTTTTTTATATTGTAGGAATATTTTGGGAAGCGTTTCCAGAAGCAATACAAGGCATGAAATTTGCAAGTGTCTTTTACTATTTCGAAACTTCGAATCTACTCGTAAATCATGTGTGGGATAACGTGCTACTAAATATTTTAATTCTAACGGGATATTCAGCTTGTATGGTAGGTTTATCAGTGTTTATTTTTAATAAGCGAGATATTCCTGTCTAAATTTTTTTTTATTTCATTATTTATGAAATTAAATAACATAACTGGATCATATACCTTATGTATATTACCGGTTATAAATTTTTATTGTAAAATATGTTCAAATTGTTAGAATTGTTCTATTTATGAATACCTGTATCTATATAGGGTTTTTTAGAATAGAGAATTTTAGTTTTTTTCTTATTTAATTCTTCAAAAAGTACTTCTTCGGTAAATTCTTTAAGATTTAATAATGTCCAACCGTGAACGCCTCCACTTACTAATCCATCTGGTTTATGCATATCTGTCCCAGTAAGCATTCCAATTTCTCCCATGTGTTCCATACAAAAATCATAGGATTCTTGATCAAAGACATTTTCCGGTTGAGAATCATCATTAACAATCTCGATATAATCAATTCCCCATTCCAATAGAGTTTCCCGGGTTGGATGATTTTTATATTTCGCTTCTTTTATACTCCATGGAATATGATTACAAACAACAATACCCCCTTGATCGTGAGCTTTATTAATTGCTTCAACAATTTTCTCATCTTTAGGTTTATAGGATACTCTTGTGTCCCACTTTGAAACCCCGAGAAAATTTAAATGGATTCTAGTAGTCGTCCATTCAATTCCACTAGTAATAAGAATTTTTTTTTTTATGTATTCTCCCTTAATTTTATTTATTTTTTCTAAATGCCGCATATTATTATGATCAGTTATAGTCAATGCGTTGAACCCCATAGCAATATGCCATTCAACATTTTGCTTAATTGTAAGTACTCCATCACTGAAGTATGTATGAGAATGATGATCATAAATCAAATTATAAGCCTTTTTATCATATTCCGGGAGTATATACGGTTTGCTTTTTTTCCAATCATCATCAGAATAAGCACTTGAGTGAGGCATAACCCTATATGAATCTCATTTAGATTTTCTTTTATAAATTTCTTTTACAAAATATGTTGCTACATTCTCAGAAAAAGTGTTAGGACCAAAGCCCGCGTCAAATCCTAATTCCTTCGCAAGTTCATTCGAGATTCTTGGACCACCACAGATTAAAACGACTTTATCTCTTATCTCTTCAGCTTCTAGTAGATCGACCAGATTGCTTAAATTTCTCACATGAATATCTTTCTGCGTCACAGTTTGGGAAACAAGAAGTATATCAGCTTCAAGTTCTATAGCTTTTTTTACGAATGTTTCGTTTGATACTTGACTGCCAAGACTATAAGCATCAATCATTTCGTACCCTTCTAAACCATAATGTCCAGCAAAACCTTTTCTGTTCATAATCGCGTCGATACCTACTGTGTGAGCGTCAGTCCCCGTTGTAGCACCTATAACAATCAATTTTCGCTTTAAGTTTGTTTTAATGAAATCATTTATTTCTTCCATCGTCATCGCCTCAATTTCTATAGATTCCACTTTTATCTTAGTATAATCGATAGAATGTTTAAGACTTCCATATAACACAAAATATGTGTATCCCTTATCTAAAGATACATGATATGCTACTGAAGGTTCTTCTATCCCCATCTTTTTACCCAGTTCTAATGCTGCAAATATAGCTTTTTCTCCGTCATCTACAGGAAGAGTAAAGCTAACTTGAACTTTTCCATCATTCATTGTGTCTCCATAAGGTTTGATTTTAGTTAAATCAAAATTCTTGTCAAATTCTTTCTTTTCTGTAGAATAGAGTCCACCACCCATTATTTTTGACCTCCTAAGTGTAATTCTTTTGACATGAATTCTAGGAAGGGATTAAAATAATCTTTGCTTTTTAGAATTACACCGTTTAATCCTTTCCCACCATCTATGGGTCTTTTAATCTGTGCGAATATCCCTTTTTCAATTGTCTTAAATAAACCTTCTTTTTCTATATTAGTTAGAAGTTCAAGAGCTTTATTTAATACTTCGTTTGCGCGTCGTTGCATTATCCCCCCTTCCTTAAATATGATTTCGTCTCCTAAATCTTTCATATTTTTAAAAATATATTGTGCATTTTCAATGGACAAAGCCCGATCTGACATGAATGGAGTGTGGATTGCTTCCGTTAACATTCCTAATAAGTGAATTCTTTGATTTGTAAGAATTGTAATAATGTTAAATAATGCGTCTTGGACCTGACCTTTGAAAATATTTCCAGTCATATATTTAGTCGGGGGCATGTATTTCAAAGGAGCATTTGGAAAAATCTCGCGAGCCATTTGTGCTTGAGCAAGTTCGTAAACGAATCCATTTTCCAAATCAGGGTTCATTTCAAACGCATGTCCTAAACCCATTTGCTCTTCACTTAAACCTGCTAATTTCGCAAATTGTTCATTAATAAATTGTGATGCTAGCACAGTATGAGCTGCATCATAAGCGTCATCAGTAGTAAGATAATTATCCTCCCCTGTATTGATGATTACACCTGCATACGCATTTATCATTCTTGAAAAATATTGATCAATTATCGTTCTTTGCATGTTTATATCCCTAAATAAAATGCCATATAGAGCATCGTTTAACATCATGTCTAATCTTTCAAATGCTCCCATCGCAGCAATCTCTGGCATACAAAGTCCTGAACAATAGTTAGTAAGTCTGATATATCTACCTTCTTCCTCACTAACCTTATCTAAAGCTGACCTCATAAGACGGAAATTTTCTTGTGTTGCATAGGTTCCTCCAAAACCTTCAGTTGTGGCACCGTAAGGTACATAATCTAATAAACTTTGTCCAGTAGAGCGTATTACTGCTATAACATCGGCCCCTTGTCTTGCTGCTGCTTGTGCTTGAACAATATCCTCAAAAATATTTCCTGTAGCAACAATTAAATATATTAGTGGTTCCGTTTTTTCCCCATATCTATTAATTAACTCTTCTCTATCTTGCTTGTTTCGTTTAATTGTTTCCAAACTTTTCTGTGTTAATGAGTTTAATACTTCTTTTATCTCAGATATGTTGCTTAAAGGAAACTCTGTCAATATTAATTGTTCTTGAGAAACTTTTCCTGCAATATTCTGGGGAGATAAATTAGTATGCAAAATGGTATTCCCAAGGTATAATGCAATGCCATTATTGATTAGCCCTGATTTTTGAACATGATTTACTACTACATTAGGTAATGGAACTCCAAACTCATCTACCCCATCGATCCCTAATAATCTACAAATAGTT
Source organism: uncultured archaeon (assembly GCA_964508365.1). GTDB lineage: Archaea > Asgardarchaeota > Lokiarchaeia > Sigyniarchaeales > SOKP01 > SOKP01. The sequence goes on along the minus strand of CAZDTP010000039.1, from coordinate 2,262 downwards.
CTTTCAATCGAAGTAGTGGTGTGTTTATCAATGAACTTTTGAGTATCATTTGCAATAATTCTCGCTATTTTTCTCGCATTTTCCACTAATGTAAAATCCAAATTTAATTTATTCATGTGAGTTTCATCTCAAAAGATAATTGTATTAATCTAAAATTTAAGTTATAAGTTGTCACAAGGACCAAGATTGAATATAGGAACTTTAATTCTCTCTTGTAACAACCTCATGAACTTGTTATTTTCAAATTCATACCCTAGTGGTGATGTGTGATTAACTGTAATCGCAATTAAATTAATTTGATCTAGCACCTTTAAGTGCCCTCCTTTTTTTATAAATTTATGAAAAGCTTGCTTGCTAATAAATATTTTAGTAGGATCTGTAGTGATAATAATTATAGATTTTATTCTTTTATTGGTTACATATTCATCTAAAATGCTATCAGTTATCGCTCCTTTAATTACCAGATATTTAGCATCTTTAGTTAATTGGTCAAAAATTACTTTAGAGTATCCTAAAGCCGTAGGTTCTTCTAATTTAATAGATGAATAATCTTCGTTAATAATTCCTACTTGAGCATTGAGGAATATCTCCTTGCTAATTTTCGGGATTTTATCGTCATTAATTCTCTCTATGTTAAATAAATTGTAAATATGGGAAGTTAGTTCAACAACCCTTTCCATGTTTCGGGATACAGATGCTCCTGTGGATAATATTGTTGCATCAGATATAAGCGGTGTTGCGAAGGATTTTCTATCAAATGCACCATCAATAAAAATCACATCGCAACCTATCTTTAACATCTCGTTACATAAGACTTTTAGTTGTTTATTCATCGAAGGGCCTGCTAATTCAACATATCCTTTAATTTTTGCTCTATAAATATTGATAATCCCGAGTGGCGTAGTGAAATCAGTGCCTTTAATAAGTTCGGTCTCTATATCGCTATTCTTTAAAGAATCTACCGCTGTAGCAAAGATTGTTCCTTCTTCAACTATAATCTTAGGTTTTGGGAGTTCTGTAATCGTATCGTAAGGTTCTCCATCTCGACCTATGGATGTGACTCCAATTATATGGTTATCCTTTAATAAATTAATTATATGATTTAGTGTGGTGGTTTTGCTCACATTTTTAGACAAACCAATAATTGATATGACTTTATACTTCTTTACGGCATTGATTAAAAGAGTAGGAAAGTCCTCATTGCCAGACAACATCTGTGTATCAAATTATTAAAAGAGGGTATGCTATTTTAATTTTTAAAGAAAATAAATCTTGATTTAAGGAAGTGGTCTATTTATGAAAATGCATCAGCATAAAGTTTTAAAAGTTAAACGGTTGATATTAAACTCAATTATAATTTAAATTTTATAAAAATTAAGATTGTTGAATATGAAAATCGAACTTAAAAAACATTTTAAAGCATTAATAATAGTTGCAGTTCTGCTCATTATTCCTTCGATAGTCTCTATTCCATCAAAAATAAATCAAAGCAGAAGATGGGTCAATAATCTTCCTGATAACTATAATCTCTTAAGAAATTCCTACAACGCTTCAATAGGGTATGATGCACGGAAAAATGTATATTTAATTGACAGTAACAATAGTAACGGATTTTATGCTCAATCTACAAGAGTTTATTTAAACGAGTCCGTGAACGAAGCTTCTTTTCTAAGTTCTTTTGATAAGATTAACAATAGAGAAGATACTGCTGATTTTAGGATAGTTTCATTGCTAAGGACTATGTATCTAGATAATGTTAGTCACGCCCTAAATTCGACTTTCAAATCTCAAGCAAAAGATGTAATTCTTGACTTTAAATATTGGTTCACAGAACCAGGGGAAGATGACATGATAATGTGTACAGAAAATCATATGATTCTCTTTCATACTGCTGAATTATTAGCAGGGCAACTCTACCCTAATGAGACTTACACAAATTCAGGAATGAATGGAACAGACCATATTAATCATGCACTTCCTTTAGTCAACAGGTGGATAAACTGGAGAGCACGATTTGGATTTGCTGAATGGCATTCAAATATCTATTTCAATCAAGATTTAATGGCAATATTAAACTTAGTGGAATTTGCTCAAGATAATGATACCTCGACTAAGGCGGCAATGCTTGTGGATATACTTGCGTTTGATTTTGCGAATAATTTCTTCAAAGGTACATATGCAACTACACATGGTCGCACAGAGGATACAAAAAAGGTGGGCACAAGCCTATTAGACCTTCCATCAAGGGATACTAAAGAAGAA
>CAZDTP010000038.1:31820-38491 GCA_964508365.1 uncultured archaeon | reverse complement strand
CGATCGAGCTTTAACGGTTTTTAGCCCAGAGGGGCGTTTATTTCAGGTAGAGTATGCCTTAGAGGCTGTAAGACGGGGTACTTTAGCAGTAGCAGTAAAATCAAAAGATTCAGTGTGTTTAGCAGCTCAAATTAAAATACCTTCGAAATTAATTGATGCAGATTCAATTGATAAGTTATTTCAGGTGGATGAACATATTGGTGTAGCTATTTCTGGATTACACGCAGATTCAAGAATTTTAATTAATTACGCTCGCGTTCAAGCTCAATCTTTTCGTTTAACTTACGATGAACCCGTTAGATTAAATATGTTGGTAAAATCATTGGCAGATATTAAACAACAGTATACACAGTTTGGAGGTATAAGACCTTTCGGATGTGCTTTGTTCTTTATTGCTATTGATCCCTTAGGAACTCAGATTTACACCACATCTCCTAGTGGAATTTATCGATCGTTTAAAGCCTATGCTTTAGGTAGTGGAGAAGCTACAGCGAGGGATTATCTGAAAGAAAACTATAAAAAAAGCATGACTTTTGATGAGACCGTAAATCTATCTTTGAATGCTCTTAAAGAATCAATTAATGAGACTCCTACCAAAGAAAACACTAGACTTGCTTATATAAAATCTGAAGACAGAAAATTCCACATGTGCTCAAAAGACGAAATAGAGCAATTTTTAGCTAAAATCCAAGAATAATTTTTCTCTTTATAATTCACTATATTGGATTTTTCTTGCTTAAAATAAAAAAAAAAAGTTATTCAAATACGAATATTAACTTTTCTGGAGATTCGTAGATCGTTACATCGTTCACAATTAAATTCCATTGATAGAAAATTATCACGTTTCCTTTTGTGGTATTCAGAAATCCATTTAGAATTAAACCCTCTCCAAAATAGAGAGTAGTGTTAACGACTGTGAAATTGACTCCCGTATAACTTCCGTCTATAAAAGTAGTATTCTGAATTGGATAGAGATAAGGCGGTAAAATTAGACTGTAAGTGACGTTGTTGGTTGTCGAACTATAGATAGAAAGATTTACAGTTACATTCAAACCCGGAGCAGAAAAATTCGTATCTATATTCTGAAGGCTAATTATGAAGTTTGCTGGATTATCGGGGTAAGTCATTGAGGATTCCATATCAAAATTATAGGATATAGATAGATTAGAGGGAGTTACACCGCCTGTCAAGTTCAAGTCATCGTAAGCTTCTTGAGCGTTAGCTCCGTATCCAACCTTCCTATTAAAGGCTTCCACGAATCCAGCGAGTTTTAATTGCTGAAGACTACCTGCGGTACTATATGTTGGGATATAATAGTAGATAGAACCACCAATTGGATAAAGTAATGTATTTCCATCACGAGCTCCTGAAATCAAGGAAATTTGTTGAGTAGCTTCGGATCCATATGTTTCTCTGGCAGTATTCGGGCCTACAAGACTTTCCCCAGAATCCCTGGTATAGTAAAAAATAGCTTCACCAAAATGAGTGCCATGTCTTATCACGTACATTCCAGCTAGAAGGGTTGCTGTTAGGCCTTTGTATTCAACTAAATCTAAACCAACGTACTCAATTCCCTCTCCTAAATCAGATTCTATGTAGAATAAGTCACCGTCTTTAGGTCTTTCGTGGAAATCATCAGCTCTTCTCCAAGATACTGAATTTTCAACATGATAAATGTAATTTGCTTCGAGTTGTAATTCAAACAGGTCTTCAGGATATCGTAACTGGTCTATTAGCCAATCTGGAGTTGTTTGCCAGTTATATTGATCTACATAAATTTTCCAGAGAGGATATGTTGGATCGTTTGATGTTTCTAAAGTTGGATTTTCATAAAAAGTCATTTCTCCGCTTAACACATCTACCAAACTGACACCTAAGAACCTCAAGATTGGGAATTGGGAATAGGAACCAACCTCAATATAGGTATATATCGAAACAGCGTAATACATTTTGCCTTCGTTCATATTAAAAACTAAATATGGATCGTTATCAATTCTTAATTGAGGAAGAAGGATATCACTTACTCTAGATCTCACATTTCTGTTAATTAGGTATTTATATTCAGGTTGGAATGCGTAGGCGAACAATCCTATATTTAATGTTTTCCAAAAGCCTTCTATGCCAGTTAGGGTCCCATCTGGATTTCCTTCATATCGAAATTCGTTATTGGGAATTCCTAGTGCCCATTCTGTACCAAGTATTATGTCAGAATCGTACGCTCCTAGCGATCCTTCTTCGAAGTATCCTAATGTCTGTTCAAGATATCTTTGACTTTCACTTTCCCCAAAAAAAATCGGGTATTTCTCAGAGATATTGAAAGTTAATGTCACATTTACTAAATCGCCAGAAAAGGTATCCATTGCTAGAAATCCTTCAACATGATCATACAATTCTGTATTAGTCTGGACGGCGTCACCAGCAATCTCAGAAAACCTAACTGTTTTTGGAGCAACCCAGTATTCTTTGTTGTTGACATAAATGATGTCAGAATCAGCAAGTCCTTCATAAGTGGAACCAATTGAAGCAGCAAGGTATTGGACAGCAAAAGTTTGATCGAATTGCCTAACTTGAGAAACCATTAAAGCATCTGAAGTTGTTGATGACTCCGTAAAGTTTACAATTGGTCGTTCCTCAAACATATCTAGTCCCGCGGCAACTCTCGTCCATTCGACCTCTCTTTTATATTTTTTGTTCCATTGTTGTTCTGTCCACACAGCTGTGTTATTTAAGTTTAACGACGGTCCAATACTGAATATCAATGGTGAGATTGTAAAGACGATTACAATTACTATAACAAAAATCAGTTTTTTTTGGGAATACCGCGCAAATATGTAGTTCTTAGAGTCTTTTTTATATTGTTTTTTTCCATAAATATAAATAATGGCACCTAGAGCAGTAACCGAGAAGAATCCGAAAACGAGCGAAAGGATTTGAATCACATTTATACCGTCCAATGAAAGCGTAGGGACATATACGAACCCTAATCCACATAATAAACCGATAATAACTAAAACATTACCCATTACTAAATAATCGTTTCTTCGAAGATATACATACTTTGCAACATTTAGGATTAATCGAAAAATGATAACTCCCAATATAAAGCTTATTATTGGCACAAGTAGGTTAGAGTAGATGTAAATAGTTACAAAATCTATGTTGTTTTGATTGAAAATTACATTGAATGCGTCAAGGATTAGATTGGGTGATAATACAATTTCTCCATTTTCAATTAAATAAATTGTCCAAGAAAAACCACCGCTGTTAACATTTAGGAGTAATCCCAAAAAGTAGAACAAAACAAATCCAATAGTCCACCAAAATAGTAAAGCTTTCCATCGAGATGGTTTTCCAAATCGTAATTTTGTCCCTATTAGAGTTAATAGGTTTCTATCAGGAGGTAGACTCATTATTATGCTTCCTATAAAAGCTCCGATTAAGGCAGTTTTGTTAAATAAGAAATTTGTTGACCAAAAGTTTAAGAAAAAGAAATTAAAGTAATCTAATCCACCTGCTTTATTGCTATATAATTGTGCATTAAGGCTAATATCCCCAAACCATGCGGGCCACAGCCAGAACACTGCTAGCGCAGTAATTATCGCAACAATTACAATTATATAGAGTATATATTTTCGGTATCTAACTTTACCTTTAAAACGGCTGTATTTGAATCTCTCCTCAGAAAATTCATTTAGTCTTTGACAGTCTTCACAATAATAGTTAAAAGTTTTATGTTTATCACAAGATTTTTTTGCCATATACTAAAATCTCAATTTGTTTTTTTATACTTAAGATTAAAAAGATAAATTTTTTTTTAGATAATATAATGCTTTAATATAAAAGATAATCACTAATATAAAGTATTTTCTTTTTAGAAATAAGGTGCTCTATAATGGTTAACAAGAAAAAAATTCGGGAAGAATTTAATGAAATTTTCGCAAGTGGTAATGAAAAGGGCATTAAGGAGATGCTAGAACAATTTCCTTGGTTACTTGATGAAGTATCACTCAAGATAGGGACCGCAATGGGGGAACAACAACAAATTATTGCAGCTCTGGGTGTAATGGAAGATGAACTTGGGGGTCCAGTTCCTTTGGATGAAATTGTTTTTAGTCTAAAAATTGATTTCAACATAAATAAAAGTGAAGCAGAAGTTCTCAATATTTTGAGAAGTTCAGCAGATCTTCGTCTAGTTATTAAAGATTCAAATGGCTGGACTTTAACAGCAGAGGGAGAAAAAGTCTGCGACGATTATTTAAACAAAAATCTTGGTAAGATTGAACTTTGAAACGACTTAGTCCATCCTTATATAGCTTTAGAGAATTATTTTTATTTATAAATGTGATTAAATTTATCGCTACATATTCTATTACATTTTAAAAATTTATTCTTCGAATTAGAAAAAAAGGAATTTCTTAAGGTTGATGAAAAATAGTAAATCGTGATGGGGAAAGGGATGATAATTTAGATTTTAATGAAAACGATCTAGATCCAACAAAAGAAGCGTTTTTTTCAGATATGGAGAATATTGAGAAGGAAATGGCTTCTGAAGCGTTAGAACTAGTTAAACATGCATTATCATTATTAGAGACGCAATTTTATGACGATAGTATCGAAATTTTGCGTCAAGCAATTGGATTATACACTCAAATTAATAGAGATTCAGAAGTTGAGGCGTTACAAGGGAAAATTTCAGAGATTTACTTGCTAAGAGAAGAAAACTTTAAAAAACGCGAATTAGAGATTAAAAACGAATTTGAAAACAACCAAGGAGAGATAATCTCTGAGCAAGACGAGGATAATTTGTATAGCCAAGCAGATACGCTTATAGTTGAAGCGATAAGCTTTGTTAACAATAGAAATTTTGATCAAGCCCTTGATGCTTATGATGACGCCATTATCATACTTCAGAAATTAAATAAAGGATTCGAAATAGAAAAAGTAAATGGATTGATTGAAGATTGCTACAACAGGAAAGCAGATTACTTAAGAAAGCAAAGATCTTCGTCTCATGAAGAAAATAATAAAGGTATGCAAGCTACGGAAGATATCACATCTGAATTAGAGTTAAAAGCAAAAAGAATAAAAGTATATCAAGATGCGAAAAGAAAAGAAAATGAATTGTCTAACCAAGCATACGAACTTATTGGAAAAGCCACAGAATTGAGAAAGATACGCCAATTTGATGAAGCGATAAGCTTATTTGAAAAAAGCGTTTCGTTATTTAAAGAAATAAATTGGTTAAATGAAGTTAAAAAAATCGAAAACATGAAGGAGCAAATAGAAAGAGAGAAAGAGAATGATACAGTGGAACTTCAACAAATCCGGACAAGGGAAGACCAAGAGCTTGAAGAAGAAAAAAAAGAAGCTCAATTAATTGAACGCTCTGTTATCGAAGAAAATTTAAAGCAAAAAGCTCAATCAGCTAAATTACATAAACAATTTGAAAGAAAACAGGAAGAGGATATTTTTCAAAAGAATCTCTCCGATATGATAGGTAGCGCAGAGAAGTTAGCAAGAGAATATGAAATAAATCTAAAAAAAGCCATTCACAAAGGTATCATAGTTGAAGAATGTGCTTATCCTCGCGTAATAGAGATTTACAAGGAAGTTAAGAATAAAGCAAGGGAAAGAGGATGGGAAGATCAAGTAAAATTGTACGAGGATCAAGTACAACACTATCAGATTCTTTTAGAGAAAGATAGAAAATTACGCGATATGGAAGCTCAAAAGATTCAAAAACAAAAATTATTCGATGAAGGCATAAAAATCAAAAAAGAAACTGTGGTTGCTGAAATTGATTCCGAAGTTCTAAAAACTCTAGAAGAACAGAAGAGAAAAGAGAATGAAATCGAGAAACTTAAAGAAACTCTTAATGAATCTGTAAAATTGGCTGATAAAATGGCGAGGGAGTATGAAGTAGCTTTTAAAAAAGCTGTTAAAACGGGTAATTTGAATTTTGATTCAAAATATCCCGAAATCTTAAAAATTTATACTAATGCAAGAGATAAAGCGTTGGAAAAAGGATGGCACGATGATGCAGCCATATATTCAAGCCAGATTATAAAATATTCTGAATTAGCTGAAAGACATATCAAAATAAGAGAAATTGAAACTAAGAAAAATCAAGATCAAAAGACATTTGAAGATTATCATAAAGTTCAGAAAGAAAGCGTTGACATTGAAAAGTTAATCCAATTAGAAAAACAAATGATAGAGGGTGCTGAAGAGCTAAATTTTCAAAAAGAGATCACTGAACTCGTAAATGAGGCGGAGAAGATGGCAAGAGAATACGATATAGCCCTGAAAAAGGGGCTTAAGAAGGGTAAATTGATAGAAGATTCACCTTTTAGCAAAATTATTGAGATTTATACTCAAATACGCAATCGAATTATTTCTAAAGGGTGGAAGGACCAGGTTTCAATTTACACTAACCAAATTAATATTTATAGGGAAAAATGGGATAACGATAAAAATTTACGTGAGATTGAGCTTCAGAAGATGCAAAAGCAAAAAGATTTCGAAGATTCTTTAAAAGTTAAAGCAGATAGTGCCATAACACCCGAAAGACTAAAAGATTTAGAATTGAAAAGAAAATTAGATGATGAAGAGCTAAATTTTCAAAAGGAAATCACTGAACTCGTAAATGAGGCGGAGAAGATGGCAAGAGA
>CAZDTP010000038.1:0-31720 GCA_964508365.1 uncultured archaeon | reverse complement strand
TTATTTCTAAAGGGTGGAAGGACCAGGTTTCAATTTACACTAACCAAATTAATATTTATAGGGAAAAATGGGATAACGATAAAAATTTACGTGAGATTGAGCTTCAGAAGATGCAAAAGCAAAAAGATTTCGAAGATTCTTTAAAAGTTAAAGCAGATAGTGCCATAACACCCGAAAGACTAAAAGATTTAGAGTTTCAAAGAAAATTAGATGATGAAGAGCTAAATTTTCAAAACGAAATTACTGAACTCGTAAATGAGGCGGAGAAGATGGCAAGAGATTACGATGTAGAGATGAAGAAAGCGTTAAAGGAAGGTAAACTCGTTGAGAAATCCCCCTATCTCGAAATAATCGAAATTTATACTCATGTAAGGAAAAAAATCTTAGAAAAAGGTTGGACTGACCAAGGACCCATTTATATCAATCAAATAAAAATATATCAAGATAAACTAGAAAAAGATAAAAAATTAAGAGAAATTGAATCTGAGAAAGTCAAAAAACAACAACAATTTATTGATGCTCAAAAAGCGCAGGTAAAAGAGGACCCTACTATATATGATGAAGAAAAATTAAGAAAAATTGAAGAATTAACTAAGCAAGAACAGGAAGAAAAACTATTTGAACAAGATATCGATGCAATAGTAGATAAAGCTGAAAAAGAAGCGCGAGAGTACGAACTAGCAATTATGAAAGGTCAATTTGATATAAAATGTCCCTATTTAGAAATTGTTGAGATGTATAAAAATTTGAGGAAAAAAGTATATGCTATAGGTTGGAGAGACGAGGCTGAGTTATATGCAAACCAGATTACTATGTATAATGAGAAATATCAAAAAGATAACCGATTACGCGAATTAGAGATTCAAAAAGTCAAAAAACAACAACAATTTGAAGAATCCCTCAAAGCACCCACTGAAATTAAACCACTGAAATTAGAGGAATTAGAAGCTCTTGATAGTAAAAATAGAGAAGCAGATGAAATTATGACGCAAGCTTTGAACCTAATTGACAACGCTGAAAAAGCAGTTAGAAATTATGAAGTAAATCTTAAAAGGGATATTCTTTCCTATGAGAGCCCATACGAAGAAGTAATCAATATGTACTCCAAGGCAAGAAAATTGCTACAGGAAATTGGATGGAATGAAGAAGCAGAAAAATTGAGCAATACAATAAGTTTTTATGAAAGCAAAAGATTAAAAGACGATAACCTACGAGCTTTTGAATTACAGAAAATAGAAGAATCTAAAACCACGCCAACTTTGGTACCTAAAGACGACATACTTATTCAAGAAAAACGAATTGAAGAATTAAAGAAGTTAAGAGAAGCAAAATCTAATGAATCTGAAGAAATTTTAAACAGAATATCTCAAGCTGAAAAGATGGCTAAAGATTACGAAATTGAGAAGAAGGAAGGAATTTTGAAAGTCGAATCCCCTTATAAAGAAATTATCCATATTTACACATCTGCGAAGCTTGATTTTGAAAAAATTGGATGGATTGAACAAGCAAATCTATTAGTAAACTCAATTAATTATTATCAAAAAAGAATTGATGAAGATAAGCAATTACAAGTTTTAGAATTAGAAAGGGCTTCTAAACAAAAAGAAGAAATTAAACAAATTGAAAAAGAAGTACTAGAGGCAAAAAAGGCTAAAGAAGAACTCTCACGGTTAAGAAAAAAGGAACTTGAGGAAAAAAGAAAAAGAGCAGTGAAGTACGAATCTAAAAAAGAACGAGCTTTTAATTTTATGGACCTTGCTAAAAGAGAGTTGAAACAAAATAATTTTGACAAAGCTATAAAGTTTTACATAGAAAGTCAAAAAATATTTGATGAAATAAATTGGTCTGAAGGTATTAAAATGATCAAAGAATCTATAAACGCTATCAATTTGAAAAAGCAAAGACTTGAGCGGGAGAAAAAATTATTAGCACAGAAGAAGCTTGAAAAAATTAGAATTGAAGCTCAGTTTGAAGAACAGATTACTAAGGCTCAAGATTTACAGGATTTACAACAAGAACAGAGAAAACGAGAACTATCTGTTATTCAAGAGGAAAAGCAAAAAGAGAAAGAAATTTCTGAAAAAGCATATCACCTGTTAGAAGCAGGAACTAAATTAAAAGACGATAAGAAGTTCGAGGAATCTTATGAAAAATATATAATGGCGCGCGATTTATTTAAGAAAATAGATTGGCAAATTGAAGTAAGTAGAGTTAACAACGACTTAATGATTACGCTCAATAAAGAAAAGAAACAAACTGAAAGATTAGAAGCTATTAAACAGAAAAAAGTGGAAAAAGAAAAAGAACTTAAATTAATTTTAAAGGAAGCAGATGAGAAGCAAGTAGAACTTGATCAAATAAGAAAAGAGGAAAAGAAGAAACAACGCGAAAAATTAATTCAAAAAGAGCGCGACGAAGCCCATGCAATTATTAAGAATCTAAAATACAATGAGGGAATAGTAGCTCTAACTAAAATAATAAAGAAGATTGAAAATACTGAACAAGTCAAATTAGTTAAAGAAATACAAAAGCAAATAGAGGTTTTAGAGAATGCAAGTCAAGTCCCTATTATTACAAAACATGACCTTGATGATAAAGAGAATATCGAAAACTTCAAGTTAGCTTATCAAGCGTTAGATAAAGCTCAAATCTCATTGTCAAATAATTTATTTATGAAGGCAATTACAGAACTCAGAGAGGCGATATATAATTTAACTGAAACGAAGATAGCAAAGAGTTACATCCTTGAAATTGAAGACAAAATAAATATTTATAAAAAAGAATTAGACATTAAAAGAGAGCCAGAACTGAAACAAATTTCTCCTAAATTAGACCAAGAGGATCTTAGAGCTAAGATTGCTAAAAGACGAGAAGAAAGAAGAAGAAGATTAAATGATTTGATGGATAAAAAATAAAAAAAAAGAAGATGAAGATTAAATAATTTCCTGAATTTCATTTTCAATTTCGGATTGAATTAAATTTGGGCTCATATTTCTTTTTACTGATTCCTCTATAAGATATTCTGTTCTTATTAAATCCCTAATTCCGACCCTAATAGCCTCACTACGATTTGGAAATTTACCTTCTACAACTAAAATTTCTAGTACTTTTAAATAGGATTCTGGTAAATTAACTGAAATTAATTTTATTTTAATCACCAAATATCTGAGTTATCTAGAAAAACTCTTGTTTTTTCTATACAATTATATATACGGAGGTGATATTTAAGCATTTAGTGGAAATCGACCCCAAGTAATCCGACGAATTAAAATTAGACATCATCTCACGACTTTAACATCATTTTAGATTTTTGTCTGCTCATTGTTAAGATTATCTAACAACATTTCGCTACCAAAAACTTTTTATATGTCACATAGTATATATGTTATATCTTATATGTAACATATATTAATTAATAAAAATATAGAATAAAAGTATGATTAAATATGGCCGATATTGAAGCTCAGTTAAAAGCCCACTTAAAAAATGGGGCCGATTGGGAAAAGATGGAGACTCCTGTACCTGGAGTTTCTGTAGTAAAAGTCCCTGCGACTAAAACTAGACCATCATTATTATTTCTTGAAATTAATCCATTAAAAGATGACGGTAAACCAATGAAAAGAAAAGGCTTATTTGTTGGTTCAAAAGAAATGCTGATAAAATTTGGAGAAGCATTGCAGGACGATAAAGTTTATCAATTAATTGTTGAATTAGAAAAAATTAATCCCGAAGGAGCTACATCGGGAACAACTAAAAAATTAGAAATGTGAATTTGTTGGTTGCTTTTTTTTAATAATTTTTTTAAATATTCACTCTATTTATTTATCATTACATATAAGCAAAATCAAAAAAAGGAAAAAAAAATGTCTTCTGAATTTGATGGAAAACATTGTATTCAATGTGGTGGAGAGAGCTTTCGATTAGTTAACGACGAGTGGATGAAACGGACATTTCGGTTTGTTGAAAAAGGGCAGCTAAAGATGTGCGACGGCTGTGGAGCTAAATATCTTGTGTGTGGTCAGTGTGGATCGCTTTTTACTAGGGTACATCCTGCTTTAGAAACATGGGAAGTAAATCAGAAATGTGTTGTGTGTAGCTATGAAGACCCCGAAGTCAAAGCGTGGGATGGAGTTTCAGCTCGTTAAGTTTATAACTAGTTAATTTTAATTTTTGAACCTATTAGTAAATAACAATTGTTATTTGTTAATCAAGAAGATATAAATTTTGAGAAATTAATTTATAATTTATATTATTAGACATTTAGTTTTTTTAGTTGAATTATGAACAATATTAAGATAGAAAATGCTACACCAGAGGATATAAATTCATTAGAAAAATTGATGAAATTATTAATATCGAGATTTGGCGATACATTCGATATGAAAAGATTTGACTGGGGAATTCGAAGACGTCTTTACGACCCTTTACAGCGGCACGGGATATTAATAGCGATAGATGAGGATAAAGATAGTGAAGTCATCGGTATGATCCTCGCAGAGTTGAGAATTGACCCATTTGGCACTTCTGAGGGTTATATTAAGCAAGTATATCTCATGGAAGAATATCGAGGGCAGGGCATAGGCGAATTACTGGTTAAAAAAGCGGTTGAACACTTACAAAAAATAAAAGTGGAAAAAATTAAGGTAAATATCAAAGAAAAAGCTAAGGAAGCGGCCAGTCTTTACGCAAAGATGAATTTTAAGAAAGTATATGAAGTTTTAGAACTCGATATATCTAAAGAAAACCTTGATGATTAAAAACATAATTGAATAATGGGTACACTTTGATTGATTTAGAATCACCATGGGTAGAAAAATACAGGCCTACATCTTTTGATGAAGTAGTAAGTCAGAGTATCGCTATTAATAATCTAAAGGAGTATGTGTCAAAAAAGAACATGCCCCATATGATTTTTACCGGTCCTGCAGGGACAGGAAAGACTAGCACAGCTTTAATAATAGCTAAACATGTGATCAAAAAAGAAAACTATTTCTCTAATGTATTAGAGCTAAATGCTTCAGACACAGTAAGAATGGACTATGTTCGAAGCGTTATAAAAAATTTTGTTTCGCAGAACTTAACTCTTAAGAAAGATGCTTTGAAAATTATTATTTTAGACGAAGCGGATAATATCCCAAATCAAGTTCAGCAAGCACTACGGAGAATTATTGAGAAAGCATCTTTAAATGTTAAATTTATATTAATGTGTAATTATATCAATAGAATAATTGATCCTATTATATCGAGATGCGCAGTATTTAGATTTACTAACCTATCTAAGGATAAAGTCATACAACGTCTAAGATTTATCGTAAAAAAAGAGAATCTTAATCTCCCTCAAACACAGGAAATTCTTTTTTATGAGACTCTTTTTTTTATATCAGGTGGCGATTTAAGAAAAGCAATTAATACTTTACAGATGTCAGTTGCTATGGAATTATTAAAAAATTTAGATTCTAACGAAATTTTAAAGGTTTCGGGGTTTTTAGACAATTCAACTTTAAATGAATTATTGGAAAATATTAAAACTAAAGATTTAATTAGTTCGAGAAAAACATTAGAAACAGTTGAAAATTTGGATGCTAGGAACTTTCTAAGACAAATTATTGGAAGACTAAATGAATTGGAGATTCAACCAGGATATTTAAATAAGATATTATCGTACATTGGAGATGTTGACTATAGAATAAGCCAGGGAGCAGACGAAAGAATCCAATTAATGTCGTTAATAAGTCATTTGATAAAAAGTGTTAGCAAAGAAATATAATAGTTAAAATGAGGATGAGAAGAGTTTGCTTTCAGAAAGCCCCATCTGGCGTATTAAATATCTGCCTAAAACCTTAAACGAGATTTGTGGCCGAAACGACATCAAAGAAAGGCTCAAGGACTTAATTAACGATAGGAATTTTCCTCACTTGTTATTCGTTGGTTCAAAAGGTATTGGTAAAACGACTATTGCAGATTTGTTCTCAAAAGAATTCTTGGGGAGATTTTACGACGCAAATTCAAAATTAGTATACGCTAATGTTCCTTTAACGAACGAAGAGACGAAACAGGCTCGATCAGAAGCATATGTATCCACAAACAAAATAGGAAGCCTAGCTGGGAAAAAAAACACGACTCCCGCTTTTATTCGGGTAAAGATTAAACCTTTTGTGCAATTAAAAGTTTTAGGGGATGTCCCTTTTAAAATTTTAATAGTAAAAGAATTCGACTCATTAGGTTCGAATCAGCAAGCATTCCGTAGATTAATGGAAATTTACGGAACGAATTGTAGAATGATTTTGATAACTACGAAGGTGTCAAAGATAATAGATCCTATTATGAGTAGATGTCAAGTTTTCTTAATATCGCAAATTGACTTCCAATCGTTTGAGGAGCTAATATCAACTATAGCTGAGAAAGAAGCTTTAAAAATTGATAAAGAAACAATTAGAGCTCTTTATGAGATAACAACAGGCAAATTATCAAATGCTATAGATTTGTTACAAATCTGTTCTATCAGTGGAAATGATATCGATGTTGACAAATTGTATGAAAATTTTTCGAATTCTAAAAATGATATGATTAAAAGTCTTCTAATAATGTGCTTTAAAGGAGATTTTCGTAAAGCAAGAGAATTATCGCGCAAAATTCAATCCAGTTATAAATTTACTTCGCAAGAAATGTTTCAAATAATGTTAAATGAGCTAGCGAAACTGCCATTTAGCACCTACTCAAGAATAAAATTAATAAATCTCTTAGCTGAAGCAGATTTTAGAGCAATTGACGGGAGGGACACTGATATTCAAATATCAAATTTATTGGCCAAAATTTGTCAATTTTCAGAAGTATTATAGGTGAGTTTTATGGTAGCACAAAATACAGAGAAAATGCCATGGGTAGAAAAGTACAGACCCCGATTCACCAAAGATATGGCATTTCCAACAGCTAAAGTAGGTAGACAGAAAGTCGATTTAATTGAAGATTTAAAGAAGTTTGTAATCTCATTTTTTAAAGAAAAACAAAAATTGAATGATGTAAACCGAAAAATAAGAACATACAATCGAACCCACGAAGAAAAAGATTATCAAGAAGAGAAGACACTACCCCTTGATAAAGCAGCGGTTTTACTTGAAGGACCTCCAGGGATTGGTAAAACAACGATAGCATATGCTTTGGCTAACGATTTAAATATGGACATAATTGAAACGAACGCTTCAGATACTCGAACTAAGGGAGCTTTAGAATCTAAATTGAGAGAAACTACAAAATCTCGTGGAATTATGGATTTTATTGTTCAAAGCAAAAAGAAACTAATTTTGATTGATGAAATTGATGGATTATATGGAGTTACTGATAGAGGCGCCGTCCCAACGATATTAAGCCTAATTGAAAACACTCAATTTCCAATCATAATGTGTTCTAATGATTACAAACAAAATCTTCAATCGCTTTACAATAAAATTAAAAAATATGAAGTAAATCCATTACCGGATGAGGAAGTATTGAAGATTACCCGAAAGATTATTTTCAAAGAAAAAATTTCGGGTATAAGCGAAAAAGAATTAAATTTAATTATCGAAAAAAACGAAGGAGACTTACGAGGTGTTATTAACGACTTACAAGGTATTAGCCAAGGCTCCTTAAATAAAAACACTAAAGAGCTAATTTTAAATTTGAACAGAGATAGCACAGAAGAAATCTTTTCTCTAATCAAAAATTTGTTTCAAAATGTAAATACATTAAAGGAAGCTCGAAATTTAACTAATAAATCAGATGTAGATTACAATTTTTTATACAAGTGGATTAACGAAAACCTCACTTCTTATATAAGACTAAATAGTGAAATAGTTAATGCTTACGAAAATCTTTCGTTGGCAGACGAAATTTTTGGAAGAATCCGTAAAAACCAATATTGGTCGCTTTTACCATATTTTTACGATCTTTTTGCTGGAGGTGTTGTTCTCTCTAGAAAACATAGACCTCCTGACGAAAGTTTTCATAGAATTATGTTTCCAAGATTCACTTCAACTGGTTTTTTTTCATTATCAGTAATCGAAAGGGTAGTAGTAGAAAAAATCCAAAAAAAGTACAAAGTATCAGAAATTGAAGCCGTCCAAGATTTTATTCCTTTTTTAAAATTATTAAGCGGAACATCAAGAAAACAACTAAAGGAATTAAGCGATTGGTTTGAATTTGATGCGAACGAGAAAAAATTATTGAAATGAAATTGATAATTGGAGATATAACTCCAAATTTAAGTAGATGTGTGCATTAATTAAATGGAATATCTATATCATTATATTAAGTATTTTAAAGTAATTATATAAATCCAAGAAATTAAACCCATCTTTCTGATCATCCGAGTTAATTTTTACCCAATTTGGATATAATTCTCATAAACAGAAGAAAAACCATTAACCATTTGTTTAAATTTAATTTTATATTTACTCCTTTAATTAGTACTATTTAAATTAATAATAAACAAGCAAGCAGATGTTAGAAGAAAAAGAATCCCATATGTCAAAATCGTCCCAATTCGTTTTACAAATTTCAGGAGCAGCATTATTCAGCGCTCTTTCCTTAATACTCTCAATTTTTGTAGTTCCATACTTACCACGAACTCCAGAAGGATTTGCCTACTTCGATCCAGTATCAATCGTCTGGGTAACATGCTTCCTAATATTTGGTCCCTTAGCTGGAGTATTGTGTTGCGGAATTGGATCAGTAATTCTGATGCCCTTTGATCCTTTTGCTCCGATTGGACCATTAATGAAATTTTCAGCTACATTTTCGTTAATAATAATTCCCATTTTACTACTTAACTTGACTAAACGCAAAGAAAGCATTCGAAAAAGTCAATTTTTAAAGAAGGTCAATAATTACGTAACTTATGGTTTGCTTGGAACAGGTTTTAGAATAATTGTAATGGTTATTCTAAATATATGGGTATATAATCTAATGGGTTTTCCCCCTTCGGGTTTACAATTATGGATAGTAGTAGTAATCCTCCTAAACGCTTTAACTAGCATTTGGGACCTATTAATTCCTTATTTAATTGTTTTTGGGACTAAGTTAGACGCTAAATTTGAAATTTGGTAATTAATGCAATCAAATTTTTCTTTTTTTTTTAGATTACTGAATTTTTGAGATTTTTCGGCAGATAGAATGATATTTATAGTTATAAAATACAAATTATTTTAAACAGAAATTAGATTAAAACTGTTTTCAAAGAGTTTGTAATTATGGGAAAAAAAGAATTTGATTATATCGTATTTAAAATCGAGGAAGGAATTGGTACCATTACTTTAAATCGCCCAAAACGACTAAACGCCCTAAATTATCCCTTATTAATGGAAATAATAGATATTTTGGAAACATACTTTAAGAATAAATCGATTCGTGTTTTTATTATTGAGGGTAATGATCAATCATTTAGTTCTGGTGATGATTTGAAGAGTATGGGACCTGAAGGTGTGAAGTTTAAACCTTTGGATGACGGTTCAAAACTCCCGCACCATCGAGTAATTCAATTAATTAGAGAAGTTCAAAAACCAGTTATCGCATTACTTCAAGGTTATTGTCTAGGGGCAGGGTTCGAGTTGGCCTTATCTTGTGATTTTCGCGTAGCGGCAGATAATCTGAAGATTGGAGACCAGCGAGTTAAACGAGCTCACTGTGTAATGAGCGGAGCAAGTTGGTTACTTCCTAGGTTAATAGGTTTCGCTAAAGCAACAGAAATAATTTTAACCGGACGCCAACTCGATGCAATTGAAGCAGAAGAAATTGGTTTGGTTAACAAAGTTTATCCCCTTTCAGAATTTAAGACAAAATCTAAAGAGTTTATAGGATCGATCGCAAAATTGCCTACAAAATGTTTAGGTTACAATAAAAATATGCTTAACTTTTCTCAGTATAACGAACTAACTTCTTCTTTGAATCACGAGTTTAAATTATATTGTAAAAACATTGCTTCGTACGATTTTGGAGAAGGTATGAAATCTTTTAAAGAAAAGAGAGAGCCAATTTTCAAGGGAAAATGAATAAATAAGTTATAATAGTAAAAATAATTCTAGAAGGTATTATTACAATACAAGACGGGATTAATTTGTTATCGGAAGAAATAAAAGAATTCTTGCAGAAAGAAGCACTAAATAGGTTTCTTAGGTATGTTCAAATATGGACTACATCAGATGAACATTCCCAATCAAACCCATCATCGCAAAATCAATTTGTATTAGGAAAAATTTTGGCATCAGAATTAATGGAATTGAACTTAGAAAAGGTAGTACATGATGAGTATGGATATGTATATGGTAATTTGCCTGCGAGTATCGGATTGGAGGAGGTTAAACCGATTGGCTTAATAGCTCACATCGATACCTCACCAGCAGTTAACGGGCAAAATGTAAAACCCGTTATTCACAAAAATTATGACGGTAGTCCAATAGAATTTGCGAGCAATCCAGATATTAAACTAACAATAGATGATTCTCCAATTCTATTAGAGTACGTTGGTTTAGATATAATTACATCTGAAGGAGATACTTTGCTAGGCGCAGATGATAAAGCTGGAATCGCAGAAATTATGGCCACTTGTGCGGCCTGGAAAAAATTTACAGAATTAAAACATGGTCCAATTATAATATGTTTTACGCCTGATGAAGAAATTGGGAGAGGAACTTCAAAAATAAACATAGAAAGGTTACCTGATTTCTGTTATACATTAGATGGTTCAGAAATGGGAGAATTAGAATTTGAATGCTTTGATGCCTGGAAAGCGACAATTAAATTTACAGGACTTAGTATACATCCCGGTTACGCCAAAAATCTTCTAATTAATGCAATACACATAGCAAGTCGATATCTCAGTGAAATACCTGATTATGAGTCACCAGAACACACAGAAGAAAAAGAAGGTTTTTATTATTTATCAGAATTGAGTGGGAATGTAGAAGAAGCAAATGCTATACTAACAATTAGGGATTTTGAGGAAAAAAATAATCAGAAGAGAATGGAATACCTACAAAAACTAGGAGAATTGTACGAATTTCAATATCCTGGTTTAAAAGTAAATATAGAATTTCTACATCAATACAAGAATATGCATCGATTTATTGAAACTAAACAAGAAGTTGTGGATTTAGCAAAAGAGGCTATAGAGATGGCTGGACTGGATATTAAGATTCATGCGATTAGGGGAGGGACCGATGGTTCTAAATTAAGCGAAATGGGGAAACCCACCCCTAATATCTTCTCTGGAGGTTTACTTTTCCACTCAAGGAAGGAACATATTCCAACGCTTGCATTGCAGAAAGCTTCAGAAGTTTTAATCTACTTAGCGGAATTATGGATATCCACCTAAATACAATTTAAGAGAAAAAATAGTTTTACTTTTCTGCTTTTTTTACTATTTTAGAAAAATCTGTTATCGTAAAGATAATAATACATATTACTAATAATAGTGAAATATACAAAAATGCCCAGGTGTAAGAGAAAACTTCATAAATATATCCGAAAACTAAAGCTTCAACCATACTAATGAAACCAACTGAGAAATAATAATATCCATAAGCTCTTCCTCTTTTATCTTTACCTGCTAAATCTGCGATATATGCTCTCGAAATCGGATCTACTGAAGCAAGATAAAAACCGTGCATGATATATATTATAATAATTAAAAATATTGAAAATGGTGAAACTTGAATGGGGAACGCTAATATTATACATGACACTAATAAAATCGACAATCCCACAACAATTATAGGCTTTCTTCCAACTTTATCAGAGAGAGAACCGTTTATAGGGGAAAAAATGGTATAGACTAAATTTAAGATCAAATAAAATATTGGAATAAGATATATTAAATCTAAAGGAATATAATCTGCCGCCCTAAGTATTAAGAATACTACATCTAAACTTGCGAATTCAATAACTCCAAGAATAACAATTAACTTTATAAAATTTTTATCTATTTTTTCCATTCTTTCTTTCTTGCTTATTATATCTGATTTTTTGACTAAATCACTAGGAGAAATATCTTTAACTGGAAGAATAAGAGCAATAGCAATTAATCCAGGAATTATCGAAAAAAATATAATTTGCGAGTAAGTCCATGCAAAGAACAATAAGATAAAAGCAAGTAGAGATCCGAGAACCGCACCTAAAGTATCCATTGCTCGATGCAATCCAAATGCTTTTCCTTTTTTTTCAGCGTAATAAGAAATCAAAGCATCTCGTGAAGAAGTTCTTAGACCTTTACCTATACGATCTGTTGTTTTAAGACCTAATACCATTTCCCATGAGGAACTCAACCCAATTAATGGTTTCGAAAGATTTGACAATGAATATCCTGCCACTATAAAAGGTTTTCTTTTGTTAATTTTATCACTCATCCATCCAGTTACTCCTTTGAGGATATTTGCTATAGCATTAGTGATTCCGGAGATTATTCCTAAAACTAAAGTGCTACCACCAATCTCGAATATGAATAGTGGTAAAATACTTTGAATACTTTCGCTAGAAATATCGGTAAATAAGGATACTAATCCCATTAAGAAAACAGGAATTGAAACACCGAATATTAGTCTTCTCCTTTTTGTAGGTAAACCATTTGATTGTTCTTTCGCAGACATTTTGAAATCCGTTGTAATGGGGTTGATAGTTTATTTATTTTATAATTTTATAAAAATTGTTTTATAGTAATTACTAATACTTAATTAAAGATTTGGATATGAAACCCAAATAAAAAAAAACAAAAATTTAATTCTTCTGTATTTATAATTGAACAAATAATTGTAAAGCAGAGCCAACACCTAACGCGTTAGAGACTACAGCAGCGAAGAAAAGTTGAACTAATAGAAATGAACTTAAGATTACTGTGCTAAATCGTTGGGTATTTTCATATATTAATGTATTCTGAATAATTGCATATAGGAATATTAAGTACATGAATATAACAGAAGGGAAGAATGCCCAAGTCCATGTTAATGTCATCAAATTGATATGCACATACACAGCTATAATTATTATCCAAATTGTTTTTTTGCGTTCGTCTTTTAAAAAACTTAATTGTGGATATATAGCTTTTCTGTATAATAATTCCAGAGAAAAATATACTGGGAAAGCCACAGCAGCTGCTAGAACTGTGTTAAGAAAATTGGAAGGCCACATAAATGCAAATGGATAGAAATAACTGAAGATCACATATATGGCTATAAAATAGAGATTACATACAATTGCATATAATAAATATTTTAACTGGAACTCTGATTTGATTAGAGTTTTAATCTGGTTTAAATCAAATTTTACTTCATCTTCCTTTAATTTTCGCAAGTAGAGTATTATCTTAATAGTAAAATATATTAAAGTAATATTAAGCGAAGCTAAAAAAATACCCCCAAGACCAAAAATTCTTTCAAAAATCTCCCAATTAAGAAGAAAAATGGTTGTATAGAACACAATTTTTAAAATTTGCTTAAATTTTATCGCTTTGTCTTTAATTTTTGATAAAGTAGTTCCAGTTCTAACGACTTCGACAGGTGGGACCTCTATTTTGTAAGGAATAAATTTAGAGGTGTAAGAAATCAATGAAAGTACGATAAAGACTAATAAAATTAGAGTAATAAATATTATAATGTAATTTACGATAAAGGTTATCTTTATCGGTCCGTTGAGAGAAATTGAATTGAAAAAATTTAGTTCAAACCATTTGATTGATTCGATAATGACGACATCCGAGAATAATTGGTGTCCACCTCCTATCAGTGGTCCCGTTATAGGAATTACTTCACAATCAGTTAAATTTTGCGCCACTAATGCTTGATCTGCGTAATCTAATACCTCGTCGTTAACATGCATTATGATTAATAGATTATTCGTGTTAGTTTTATTAAGAAGATTAGCAGGGATATATTGTTCGTATCCTTGTTGAATGACCCGGATTTGATTGGGGTCAAAATTCACTAAAGGAGCCCAAGTAACTGTAATATTGAAACGAGAATCTAACGCTTGATTCATAAGAACCACAAATCCTCCTAAAGAATGTCCAATCAGGCCAATCTGAGAAGTATTTACACTTGAATAAAAGGGTAATGTCTCAAGTTGATCTAAAAGGTTTGAACAGTCTTGAGCAAGAGCTGGTTTATTAGTGATTGGATCAATGTCTAAGATATTTCCCCCACTCTCTCCATGACCTTGGTAATCCAAAGCTGCTACATAAAAACCTCTTTTAGAAAACTCGATTGGAATCCTCAAATCAAAATCTCTTTGGCTACCGATTCCGTGACAATAAATTAATAGGGGTCTTTTTTCTTGAAATCCCAGACTCTTAGATGGAAAATATAAATTTGCATATAAAGTCGCACCCGAAGATTGAAAATCGATCCTTTCATATCGTGTATAACTTACGGATTTATCATAAACTAAATAAGAAAGAGACATCACTAACAGAATGATTAATATTATCATTCTTTTATAGAACTGTAATTCTTTCTTGCCTATAATCTCCATAGCTGATTATATTTCTGGTTTTAATTGTCTTGATGTGGAACTTTTCTGATGATAATTAGAAGTGTATATTTTATACTATGTCTAACTTATATATTTTAATTTAATTTATAATTATTAGTTTAAATCATTAATTGTGAAATTAAATGTCAGAAAAAAAAAGTGCTTCAGAAATAATCGAGAGCTCCTTACGATCTGTTGAAGATAATTTTAAACAATTTATAGATGTTTTAGAAAAGGCAAAAACTGAGCTAATAGAATTAGAAAGAGATAAAGCACAACTTAGTAGAGACAAGGAATTACTCGAAGGGGAAAAGACGCAGTTAGAACAAGCTACTAAAATGTTAGAAGCTGAAAAAAGACAGTTAGAAGAAGAAAAAGCTAATTTAGAGAATGAAAAGAAGAAATTAGAAGAAGAAACTCAAACACTTGAAAAAGAAAAGCAAGAGAGAGATCAAAAAATAGGCTCCTTAACGGAAGAGCAACAAAGGTTACTAAAAGAATATGCAAGTTTAAAAGTAGAACTGAAAAAATTAGCAAAAGTCGCTGAGGAGAGTCAAGAATCAGAGTTTGATTTTGAAAGAATGAAAGCTTTACTTTCTATAACAATGCTATTAATCGATGAAATATGGCAAGGACAACCTCATTATCGTATATTACTTAGTCTCCATGGAGAAAAAGAAGAGATGAGTCGTGAACAAATAAAAAATACTACAGGAATCTCAGGTGCGATGGTTTTAAGAGCAGTTCACGAATTATCGAAGATTGACGTGTTAGAATATAATGAAGATACTTCAATGGTTAAATTAAAAAGAAGATTATTTCAAGGAAAAACACTCCAAGAGAAGAATTAATTAATTTCCCTATTTTTGATAACTTTAAATGTAATACCCGCCAGATATAATTAACTGAACATATTATTTTTTGGGATATTATTGGGATAAATTATGACTTCTATGATTAGTGAAGCTTGGACAGGTCCAGGTAAAAAAGACGGAACTATAACAGTATTCAAACCAGAATTTGATGCATTACACATTGATATGAATAAGAAAGGTAATAGCGAATGGTGGTATTTTGATGCGCGGTTGGATAATGGATTTATGGTAGTAGGATTTTTTCGCGCAAAACACGAAAGAACAGGTAAAACAGGCATAGAAATAACTATTTATAAACCTAATGGCAAAAAAATTCAAAATGTATATGATTATTCTCGGGAGGACCTTAAAGTCACAAAAAAGGATGCAAACCTAAGTATAGGTAAGAATTTCATAAAAGTCGATTATACTAATGAAAAATTACCATTTTATGAGATATATTTAGACGAAGGAGATTATGGAATTCACTTAAAATATAAAGCCATCGTTCAGAGCTGGATCCCAGGGAATGGATATACCCAATTTGGTAAGATGGGGCATTTTGGATGGTGTGTACCGCTTCCTCGTGCTGAAGTAGAAGGAACTATAAAAGTAGATGGTGAGACTATCTCAGTGAAGGGTATTGGCTACCACGATCATAACTGGCTAAGTTTTAGTCTTGTTAGAATCGTCGAGTATTGGTATTGGGGGCGGATTTACTCTGAAAATTTCACAATAATTTTCGCTTTTATTAAGTGCAATAAAAAAATGGATGATTATAAGATTAAAGTTCTCATGCTTGCTAAGGATGAAAAAATTCTTGAGAGCACTGGAGAATATGAAATTTTACAAGAAGAATTTCAATTTAATGAAGTAGTTAATAATAGCTATCCGAGAGTCCTTAGCTTTTCAAATGGTGACCAAATCAATATAACACTTCAGGTTCAAGAAATAATTGATGCAGAAAATTTACTATTTGAATTAAGTCCAATTTTACGGTTCGTTGTAAAATATTTGCTTAGGATGAAACCAGGTTATTTTAGATTAAATTCTAAATTTAATATTGAAGTAGTTCTTGATGGAGAATCCTATAAAGAGCAAGGAACCACATTGCATGAGATGGTTATAGCTAAGTAATTAAATCTCTTTTTTTAATCTTCAAGGAATTTAAGAATTTTCAAAAAGATTAGTAATTTTGTAATTCCTTTCATTGTAATATCCCCACTAATCCATTTTTTTAACATTCCCATAAGAGAGAGTCTTTTTGTTACTAAAGCTAAAAATAGTTGAGCATCCATGGCTATATATCCATCCCAACCTAATTTCTTCTTGTTTAAATTGTCAACCGGTTTATTTGGTATACTCTCAACTGTAATGGTTCCCTTTTCAAGTGATATAATGGCAGCATAATTCAAGTTTGTACCATTAATCAGGAATTTACGCTGAATTTTATTAAATTCATTTTTAAAATTGGGATTTTTATTTAATGGTTCTACTAGTTTTGCGATAAGTCCTGCAAAACCTCTTTGTTTTTTTAATGCGAGATCAGGATTACTCACGGTATCATACATCTCCTTCATTCCCTGAAATATAAAATCCAGAGTCTGAAACGCCATTAGGATCAAATGCTTCTTTAATCTTTCTTAACCAATTATGATAATTCATCAAATGGGGGCCCCAGTGATTATGCAATTGATCTCCTTCTATGAAAAATGGCACCCCTAAGTGTTTAAGTAAATCCATTTGATTACTTTCCTTCATATATTCACCCATTCCTTTTACGCTCTCTTCATTTGTTTGGTCAAAAAAAGTAGGGGCTTCCATATGGAAAAAATGTCCAGATTCATAAGATGTCATCCATGCTCCTTCTCCAAAATCGTTGGCGATTACTCCCTTTTCAATGTATTTTTGCTTTAACGGTTTATTTTTCATTTCCGCCCTTAAACACAAGGCAGCAGAATCACATTGACCTTTTGCTGATTGAAAACCTCCAGTAGCAATAAATCCATGATATCCAAGATTTGTTCTTAAACATTCTGCGTAAAATAGAGATTCTGGTTCGTATTTAGTGCCTATAATATTGATCAAGTTTAGTTCTTCCATTAGATGATTCATAACTTTCTGTTTATAGTCAAACTCACGCTTTGTACGAGCCGCTATTACAATTAATAACGGACTTTTCATACTTCCAAATGCAATTTTATCCATTAAGCTTTCTATAGTATAGGAGAAAATTGCCATAATAGCATAGCTAGACATATGACTGCATATTAGAGCAATTTCTTCTTCTTCAATTCTTATAAAGGACTTTTCTAAGTGTTTAAAATTTTTACAATCCACAACATATGCTCGAATAAAATTGGGAATTTTAAAATCATAAATTGGAGAATGACCTTTCAGAACATATTCTGTATGACATGGGTATGGAAAGAGTTTAGTAGCAACTCTTGTAAATACTCCGAGTCCAGATTTTGTTCCTACCCATCCACGCATTATCCCTCTTAAACTAGGACCAGGACCATCTCCGGAATACCAATCAGGCTCATTTTTTAAGCCTAGAGAGCCTAATCTCAGAATTTCTCCCGTCGGTAATACCCATTCTGTCCCTAATACATTTCTCGCGCTATATCCTGTTTGGGGAGAAGTAAAACCAGGACCCGCCATTGAAGTATGGCTTGCCAATGTTGAAGCCATAGGACCAGCACCGGGCATATGAATATTCAACCCATATTTCATAGTTTCAGCTTGTAGTTGTGCACCACTTACATACGGCTCGACTACTGCATAAAGATTTTTTACATCTATTTTTACAATTCTATTCATTCTACGCAAATCCATTATAACAGAATTATCAGTAGAAGGTTGATTCCAAGGACCAAGACCAGTACTTTGCGCTTTAAATTTAATTCCGTATTTATTACATAATTGCACAACTTTTTGAACTTCTTCTGTTGATGAAGGTAATATAACAGCTTTCGGTATTGGAGAAAAGGGTATTGGCTCTTTATCTTCCATATAATTTACAAATTCAATACACCAATTATAAGCATAAGCATTTGTCATTACATCTCCATCATCTATATTTTCAACGCCTACGATATCTTGAAATTCCTTAAGAATCTCCTTTCCTAACACTATTTATGCACCCTCCGTAGTTGCTTGCTTTAATTTTTCCGGTTCTAGACCTAAAGCCATTAAAATTAGTTCACTTATATCAAAATACTTTAATTTGGAATTCATATCCATAATACCATCCTGCAAATTTGTAGAACAAAAAGGACAAGCAGAAACTAGGATATCTGCCCCAGAATCTTCAGCTTCTTCAATCCGTATTTTAGCTGTTTTTATAGCCATTTCAGGAAAAGCTGATTTTACTCCTGCGCCAGCTCCACAGCAGTAAGCATATTCTTGAATCCTCTCCATTTCTACGAATTTCAATCCCGGGATTTTTTTAAGAATATTTCTTGGAGCATCGTAAATTCCTTTGGATCCTGTCCTTTTGGGTTTAGGAGGGATATTAATTGAGATTAAAGGCATTAGTGGAACTACATCACCATCCCAATCTTCGTATCTTTCGGCATTTCTGCCTAAATGACAGGGATCATGATAAGTAACTGTAATAGGAACATTATTAGTTAATTGTAACTGTCTTGATTCGATTAACTCGTCAAAAAGTTCTACTGTATGTTTAACTTTAAAATCATATTTTCTACTTAAAGGATAATCGACTTTAAAGGTATCATAACAACCAGCGCAACTAAAAACAACAGTCTCTATACCTTTTGATTCAATTATATCCAGATTCTTATTAAGGATTTCTTCAAATGTATTTGAATCTCCAGTACGTAATATTGGGCTCCCACAGCAAAATTCATCTTCTCGTAATATATTGAACGATACTCCCGCTTCGTTCATAATACGTGCTGCTGCTATTGCCATTTCTTTTCTTCTATAGGAAGAAGTACACCCAACATAATACAATACTTTTGCTTTTGGATCGAGAATAATGTCATCAGGTATCCAATCCATTCTTTTTTCATGTGGTTCATTGTATGGATTGTTCACCTTTTTGACTGCTTCTATATATGTTTTCTGTTGAGGCATCGGACCACATCCTATATCTACCAATTTCTCCCTCAATTTCATCATAATCTCTATTGGCTCTAATGTACTCATATATTTACAAGCTACGGCGCAATTTCCACACACAGTGCATTTATAAACAATATCGCGAAGTTCTTCTGATGGTTTAATTCTTCCCATCTCATATGCGAGAGCAAGAATTATTTTCCCCCCACCACTATAAGGATGATAATTATAAATATCAATTGCTGGGCACCCCGAAGCATATTTTTGACTTTTAATTTGGACTTGGGGGATCCATTTGCATACAGAACAACGTACACACCGTTTTATCATTTTTTGATATTCTTCTTCGTCCATTTTAATCTCTTTCGTTTTTTAAATTTTCATAGATTTTTAGAGTCTAATCATCAAAACACAAAACTCCTGGATTTAATACATTGTTCGGGTCGAATATTTTTTTAACCTTTTTTAGAGCATCAATAGTTTCTGCACTATGATGGGAAAACACATCTTTAGCCCATATTCCATAAGGTCTACTGAAAAAAGCTCCGCTATCCATTAGTTGATTTCCTACATCTAAGATTTTCTTTTTAATAGTTTTAACAACATTATCGTTTTCTGGTTCATAATGCAAATCAAATTCAATGTGATATGATGTTCCTTGATTTATAGGTTGAATATAAATCCCGAACTCTTTCTCATAATTCGCCTCCATCAAGGAGATAAATTTAGGAATTTTTTCAAAACTAGTTAAAAAGAGGATATCTTGATAGGCTCCTTTTGATCTCATTCTCCATGGTTTTTCACATGGTTCATTAAGAAAATGAAGGATTTCTTTCTCAGAAATTTCCACATTGGGTTCTGAAAAATTTAAACTTAACTCTGCTCTAATTTCGTCAATATCCCCTTCAAGATATGAAATTTTATCCTTGGATAATGGTCCCCTGCCAGAGACAATAAAAATTAAATTATATTTCTCTAAGTTTCCAACTAGTTCAGAAATTTCTTGTTGATTATGCTTAAGCAGGCATGCTAAGTTTATATTATTCAAAATAACGAGTTCATCGCAAAGCCTATATTTTAGTAACTCATATTGAAGATCTAATAGATTTTGGATATTGTCCGATTGAAAATGGTAGACTTTCTGAGTAGAGGGTAATAATTCTAATTTCAATGTAGCCCAGGTTACCACCCCTAAACTCCCTTGAGCTCCTTGTATTACTCTAAAAGGGCTAAATTGAGTAGGTCCCATTGGATTAACTTGTGCTTGGCCCATTTTTTGTTGCTGCTTGATTGTTCCCGGACCAGCAGCAGTTCCTGTTCTGAATAAATCTCCGGTTCCAAATACAACTTCCGTACATAATAGCGGATCGGAGCTATCCCAGTGATATCGAGGTATTGTAATTGGATCTCTTTCTAAAGCTGTCGAGAGGACTGATCTAGAAGATGTTGGATTAAGAGGTAAAAGTAATCTTAAACCTTTTTTTTTGAGCTTAGGAACTAATTGACCAAAGGTAACACCGGGTTCAACCATAACAACCCGATTTTTTCTATCAATTGAAAGGACTTTATTCATTCTTGAAAGATTTAAGATAATGCAATTATCCTTTTTAGGCAATGAATCTCCGTGATGCTTAAATTTTGAATCTGAACTTACGGGAATAACATAGAATTTTAAATTGTTCGCTAATTTTACTATTTTTGTTACCTCTTGAGATTTAGATGGCCAAACAATACATAATGGAGATTTTCCTTCTAAAAAACTTAAATCCTTAGAATAATCTTTTAAATCTTTAGGATCCTGTGATATATTTTGAGATCCGCAAATTTTAGTTAAGTTTTGAAGAAAATTATTGTTATTCATAATCATGACTTTTTTCCCACTAATTGTTCAATTCAATATTTTACAATATAAAGATATTTTGATTAAGAATGCGGAAGCCATTTTTAAGTAAGATTCGTTAGGAAAAAATATCACTAAAAGCTATTAAATGCAGAATTTCGATACATCGCTGCTAAGATACATCTACACAGAAGACATCTGTTCTTCCAGAGGATCCTGGAAGTTCTTTTATAGTAGAGTGTTTAATATTTACTGTTTCTAAATGAATAATAAAAATCAATGTCACAAATTCAATGTCCGATTAAATTTTATATTGTGATAATCAATTTCTTAAATTTTAGATTATTAAATTAAATGTACCCATAATATTAAATTATTAAATTTGAGAAAGTGTTGATCTTTGGATGAAATTGACCTTAAAATTTTAATGTTGTTAATGGCAAATTCAAGAACACCGTACAAACAATTAGCTGATGAATTTCATATTAGTGTCAATTCAATCCATAAACGTGTTAAATTGCTAGTACAACTAGGGGTCATTAAACATTTTAAAGCAAGATTAGGCATCGCGAATTTTCCTAATATATCAAATATCGTGATGTTTGGCATACCAAATGTAAAAGATAAGAAACTTCTGTTAGACCAATTAGGTGAAAATGAGTTCATATATAATATTTCACGTGCTAGCGGAAATAAATTCTATTTTCATGCTTATATTCGAAATATGAATGAGTTAGATTCTTTAGTTACCTTTATACGAAAAACTGGAAAAATTAGTCAACTCACAGTTGGTATTGATCGAAATATGCCTTCAATATCAATAAAAAATAAAAAAAATCTTACTAATTTAGATTACCTTATTGTAAATTCTTTAAAAGATAATTCTAGAAAAACAATTTCTGATGTAGCTGAAGAAGTAGGAGCTTCCACCAAAACAATTAAGAGACGATTAGAAAGTTTAATTGAGAACTTTTTAATAGAATTCCAAATTGATTGGTTTCCCACTTTAATTTTTACTATGATAATCTTAAAGTTAAAATCTGATTCATTACTAGATGATAGAGAATTTAATAACAACTTAAAGAAAGATTATGGTTCCCGAATTGTTTTTTCATGGGCTTTTAGTAATTTACCACATATAAAACTTATATGCGTTTGGACAGAATCAATGAAAGAACTTCAAAATATAGAATCTTCACTTGTTTCAGAAAATTATGATTCTGTAGAAATCTCAATACTTATTGAAGGAAAAGATTTCCCCACATGGAGAGAAACTTATCTTAAAGAGAAGATTAAAGAGATAGTTCGCTTATAATTAACAGTTCCCCATTCTTTTAATATAATAGTGATAATTAGGTCATAAAATTTTAAAAATTATTTATAAATATAATTTAAATTTCTTCGAATGTAACAATGAAATCATAGTTTAGAGAAATGAGGCTTTTTTTTATGTCCCATTTTTCACCCAAGTGGGTTAAAAACCTCCCTTTTTGCTTATATATTTATCCAATTTCTGCTATAGCTACTTATCATTAAAATTAAAAAGGATCCAAGTTATTTCTATATCAAATATTGGACTAAAGATAATTTATATTGATATTAAAGTTAAAATAATTAAAACTTATGGAAGTGATAATAAAATGTCGGAAACTAAAATAAAACCATATGAAAAACCTGAAAACATCATAAATCCTAATAGTGAATTTTCGATAGAAGTACAAAATTTAAGAAAAGTATTCAGAGGGAAAAAGGGATATGATGATGTTATCGCAGTAGATGATGTCTCCTTTAAAGTGAAATCTGGAGAATTATTCGGTTTTTTGGGACCGAACGGAGCAGGAAAAACAACAACTATTAATATATTGATTGGACTTTTAAAACCAACAAGTGGAATTGCAATTGTTAACGGTTATGATATATATGATAGTATATCTCATATCAAAGAATTAATTGGAGTATGTCCACAGGAACCATCAGTTTTTAAATTTCTTACGGGGATTGAGAACATCGAACTTTTTGGGAAACTTCATTTAATGAAAAAAGTCGAAATAAAGGATAGAACCAATAAGTTATTAGAAATTCTAGACTTTTCGAAAGCAAGTAGAAGGAAAACTAAAGGATATAGTGGTGGAATGCTAAGGCAACTTAATATGATAATTTCGTTAATTCATGACCCTAAAATAGCGTTTTTAGATGAACCCACAGTGGGTATGGATCCAAGAGCACGGAGAGCGACCTGGGAGTTTATTGGATCGCTTAAAACTAAAAGTAAAACCATATTCCTTACAACACATTATATTGAAGAAGCAGAAGCACTATGTGATAGAGTAGCGATAATTGATTATGGTAAAATAATCGAAATAGGAACACCACAAGATTTAATAAAGAAATATGAAGTCGACAATTTAGAGGGAGTCTTTATGAAAATTACTGGAAGAAGAATTATGGAGGGAGTATAATGAATACCCAACGAATTTTAGCTCTTTTGAAAATGGAACTTTATAAAATAATCAGGGAACCAGCATACTTATTTTTAATGCTTTTATTCCCCGCGGCTCTTACAATCACCTTTGGATTCGCTTTTGGTGATCCCGAACTTGGTATGAGTTTTAATTTTATGGTTCCTGGATTATTTGCATACGCGTGCATATTTATAATAATGACTGTTGCACAATCATTTGCCGATTTTAGAGAACAAGGATTACTTAGAAGACTCAATGCTACGCCAATGTCGTCTACAGATTTCATAATGGCTAATATACTCTCTAATATGATACTCTCTATGATACAAGTTACAATAGTATATGTTTTAGCATTGTTATTAGGATTTAGTTCTAATAGCGACAGTCTAGGAATCTTGTTTGCATTTTTGCTAATGGCTTTATTCTCACTAAGTTCGGTGGGATTAGGACTCATAACAGCATCAATTTCTAAAAGTGGTGGAACTGCCACAGCGTTATCATTTATTTTCATTCTACCCCAAATGTTTTTTGGAACATTTATACCAGTAACGAATACTACTAGAGTTATTGCAGGATTCCTTCCTAGTTATTATGCCACTGATGCATTAACATCAATATTTAATGGTGATAATTTGCTGAGTGCTAACATCTTAATTGATGTCGCTTTTATTGCAATATTTAGTATAGCAATTGTGATTTTAGGAATTTTGTTCTTCAAAAAATATGGTAACAAATAATTTTTCTATAAAAACTTTTTTTTTCTTTTTTCGCTTCTTTATAAATTTTTTAATGTCGTAAAAATTACTGTTGAAATGACTAATTGAAATTATATAAGAAATTACAGAGTAAAGTTAGTTCAGTAAAATTTAATATTATATTTCGAGTACTTTATTATAAGAAATAAGCCTAAAAAATTTCAATATTAAAATGAAATGTTCAAATTGTGATACTGAATATTCTGATCCTAATCAAACTATATGTGAGTATTGTGGTAGCGAATTAGCTAAAGACAATGAACCCCAAGTTTTAAGACCTACCTCAAAGATAGACCATTTTCTAAACGAAACTGGACTTAAAGATTTGTATCAAAAGATTAAAAAACGTTTAAATGAATAAAAATCTATAAACGATAGCGTTTTTACCTTATTAATTGAACTCTATACAGTGTCTAATTTTTCATTAAAATAATATCTCCGAAATACCTTTACCATTTTCAAATATTTCGTTTGCTTTCTCCATAAAATCGGGAATTTCAATCTGTTGTGGACATTTTTCCAGGCATTCTCCGCATTGAATACATAATATAGCAGCCCCATCGAATTCTTCCCCCTCAGTTTTTTTTTTCTCGATTTCTTCCTGAGTTTTTGCCATATGATTATAAAAAAAGGTTATTCGTTCTTTACCATTTTCTCCCCAATATGCGAGATCATTGAGCAATCGAAGAACAAAAGGGATTGAAACTCCGTTAGGACAGGGTACGCAATAACCGCAACTCGTGCAAGGAGCTAAAGTATACTTTCCGTAAGCTTCGCGTAATTCGGAGATTGTCACCAACTCATCTTCAGTTAATATATTGACACCTGAATTATTTGCAGAGTTGATATTTTCTACGACTTGTTGCATCATACTCATTCCACTTAAAACAACAGAAACTTCGGGGTGATTCCAAACAAATTGTAAAGCCCAATCTGGTGTGGTCCTCTTAACTTTTGAGAGCTCAAGAACTTTTTTAATTTCAGGATAAAAGTTAAGTTTTTGTTCTGGAATCGCTAATTTTCCACCTCTTATTGGTTCCATAATTATAACTGCTATATCTTTACTACCTGCGTGTTTTAACCCCGCAGTTCCCGCTTGAAATTCTATATCAAGATAGTTATATTGTATCTGGCAGCAATCCCAATCATACATATCTATTATTTCCTTGAATACTTCAAAGTTGTCGTGAAAGGAGAATCCAATATACTTAAACAATCCCTTCGCCTTCGCTTGCCCCATCTTCTCGAATAAGTTTAAGTTTTTTATTTTTTCAATTCTTCCTTTATTCAATCCGTGGAACAAGTAAATATCTGGGTTTGTTTGAAGCCGTTGAATCTGTTGGTTTAGAAAAGTATCAAAATCTTCGGTTTTTTTGACCAACCACATAGGTAATTTCGTAGTAAGATGAACTTTCTCACGATATCCATCTTGTAATGCTTTTCCGACTAGTACTTCGCTTTCTCCATCGTGGTAAGGGTATGCTGTATCAATATAATTTACACCATTATCAATAGCATAGCGAATCATTTTAATAGCTTCGTCCTCTTTAATATTAACCTTCATTTCTCCCGTTTTTTCATCTTTTACCTTGTCTATTGGCA
The DNA here is from genome assembly GCA_964508365.1 of uncultured archaeon. Lineage (GTDB taxonomy): Archaea > Asgardarchaeota > Lokiarchaeia > Sigyniarchaeales > SOKP01 > SOKP01. The sequence goes on along the minus strand of CAZDTP010000038.1, from coordinate 5,625 downwards.
ACCGCATAGCCCCAAAACCTAAAGCAGAAACATCCCAGCCTAATGAACCCATTTTTCGATATTTCATGATCTTTAAAATCCGCGTTTTTAAGATAGTTGATTTAAAGAATGATAATAAATATATCCCTTTCTACTGTAAAAACTCTAGGAACTTAAGAAAAATAAAAAAATATAAAATTATTCTAGATTAAATTCTAATCTCTGAAACCGTAGTATAGGTTAATCAGGAGTAACAAAGCTCTTCGTAATGATACATTAAAAATCAATGTGAAATCGATATTAAAAGTAAATAAGAATAAAGCTACACTTACAGCAATGAAGATTATAATTGAAAATAAGCTTTTTCCAAAGTTGCTAATACCACCACGTTTTTGTTTGTCAAGGTACTCAAGGATATCGTATTTTGAAAGTTCTTTATAGTTAGGTATTTCTTCAATTTGTTCATTCAATTTATCCTTGCTAAATATTTGCGCTATTGCCCTAAAAAAAGTACCTATAAAGTAGAGTATCGCAATGACCAGTATATCTATAAGCGTGTTAGTTAACTCTAAGGAAATATTTTGAATAAAAATATCGATCAGATAGAAGGTAATCAGAAAAATCATCAAGAATATTCTTACGCTGTATTTCGGGAGATAAAGAGGCAATACCGTCTTCCTTTTCTCCTCAGCCGCCTTTTCAGGATTAATAATCTCCGCTATAAATTTTAATCTGTCATCTTCGCCTTTTCGTGCTTCAAAGTAAAAAGCTACTAAAATAAAAATAGAATTGACAATTGCGGAAGGAATTTGAGAGTTATTAATGATATATGTAAAGGGAAAAGATACAACCATTATCGTGATTAATGCTCTAACTGTCCCACGAGGCATTCCAAGTGGATATCCCTCGACTCTTCCATCCTTTCCAAATCTTCTGATTAAAACAAAGATAAATAGGGTTATACCCAAAATCCATGTAATCACAATATCTTATATGATTTTTTAGAGATATAATTGTTGCTATATAATTACCTCTATTAGTATATAGTTATATATTTTATATAGCCTAAAATTAACTTCTCTTTTTTGTATTTTTTATTATTTAAAAAAGCTTGAAAAACTTAAAATCTCGTTAGTAGAAAGCTTGAGCTATTTATATTTAAAAATCGATACCTTTATATAGTGCAATTAATATAAGTATATTAATGATTGTCAATCGAGTATTGACAAAGAATAATTGCTTACACAAATAAGTGATAAAAATATGGTATTTGAAGATTATTACGACGAATTTTTCAACGGTCGAAGGTCGTTGGAAGACCCTTACCGTAAGGTAACGATTTCAAAAGAAGAGTATAAAAAACTCGCGGAGACTGTGGAAAAATATGAACTGCTAGCAAAGAAAATGGATGAGGTTGTAGCTAAGAAAACCGAGTTGGAAAGACAAATTGAACATTTAAAGGATGATGGTAGAAAGTTAAAGGAGTTAGAAGAGAAGACTGAAAAATATTTGAATTCTTTAGTGAGAACCCAAGCGGATTTCGATAACTACAAAAAAGCAAATCAACGGGAGAACGAGAGATATAGAGAGCGAGTAAAAGAAGAAATGTTGAAGAAATTAATTAAGCACTACGAAGATTTGCTGAGAGCATTTAATGTGCTGGATCTGTTAGAGAAAGGAGAGTCTGTAAAAAAGGGTTTTAAAATGATTATCGAAAATTTTGAAAAATTTTTAGAGGATGAGGGAGTAAAGCCTATGCTTTCAGAGGGTGAAAAGTTTGATCCTTACAAACACGAAGCATTAATGGTTGAAGAGAATGAAGAACTCCCTGAAAATACTATAATCGAAGAATTAAATAAAGGTTATTATTTAAATAACAAGATATTAAAACCCGCTGGGGTTAAGATATCAAAAACCAAATCAAAATTATAAATTTAAACAAAAAAGATAATAAAAATTAAAAAAAAAGAAGTGATAAAATATGGGAAAAATAATTGGTATAGATTTAGGAACTTCCAATTCAGCTGCTGCTGTATTAGTAGGTGGTCAACCTACGATTATCCCTAGTGCTGAAGGTAATACATTAGGGGGAAAGGCTTTTCCTTCCGTTGTAGCATTTACAAAGGATGGACAAAGATTAGTAGGAGAACCTGCTAGAAGGCAAGCAATTTCGAATCCTGATCGAACAATTACAGCTATAAAGCGAAAGATGGGAACATCCTACAAAGTGAAAATCGATAACAAAGAATACACACCACAGGAAATTTCTGCTATGATTTTGAGAAAAATCAAAGAAGACGCTAGTGCTTACTTAGGTGAAGAAGTAACAGATGTTATTATTACTGTGCCTGCATACTTTAACGATAATCAAAGACAAGCCACCAAAGACGCGGGTCAGATCGCGGGATTAAATGTTAAACGTTTAATTAACGAACCTACTGCCGCGGCCGTAGCATACGGGTTAGATAAAAAAAATGCGAAGTTAAAAATCGCAGTTTTAGATCTAGGTGGTGGTACATTTGATGTTACAGTAATGGAAATGGACAATCAAGTCTTTGAAGTAATCTCGACAGCGGGAGATACTCAATTAGGGGGCACCGATATGGATAGAATTCTTGTACAATACGTAGTAGATGAATTTAAGAATAAAGAAGGCGTTGATTTAAATAAAGATTCTATGGCAACGCAAAGAATCAGAGAAGCGGTTGAAAAGGCAAAAATCGAATTATCTACTTCAGTTTCGACTGATATTAATTTACCATACATAACAGCAACTGATTCAGGACCAAAACATCTTACTATGACCTTTACAAGAGCAAAATTAGAACAACTGATTGATCCTATTTTAAAAAGATTAGAAGCACCTATAATTAAAGCTTTGAAAGACGCGGAATTAAAGAAAGGAGATGTTGATAAAGTAATTTTAGTTGGGGGACCAACGAGAATGCCAAGCGTTCAAAAGATCTTCGAAGATTTCTTAGGGAAAAAACCTGAAAGGAGCATAGATCCTATGGAGTGTGTTGCTATGGGTGCTGCTGTTCAAGGTGGTGTTTTAACTGGAGAGGTAGAAGACTTACTACTCTTAGATGTCACTCCATTATCCTTAGGAGTTGAGACATTAGGTGGCGTATTTACTAAATTGATTAACCGAAACACTACGATTCCAACCAAAAAAGCGGAGACATTCTCTACTGCTGCTGATAATCAGCCTGCAGTGGAGATTCATGTATTACAAGGAGAAAGACCAAAAGCTGCTGATAATATAACTTTAGGAAAGTTTCATTTGACTGGGATACCCCCTGCTCCACGAGGTTTGCCTCAAATCGAAGTGACATTTGACATCGATCAAAATGGTATAATCAATGTTTCAGCGAAAGATAAAGGAACTGGTAAAAGTCAATCAATAACGATTACTGCATCAACTAAGATGTCAGAAGATGAGATTAACCAAAAAATAAGAGAAGCTGAGAGATACACCGAAGAAGATCAAAGGTTTAAAGAACTAACTGAAGAAAAGAATCACGCTGAGGCTTTAATCTATCAAACTGAGAAGTTATTGAAAGAAAATGAGTCGGTAATAGGAGATTTAAAATCGAACATTCTGAAAAAAGTCTCTGAACTTAAGAGTGCAATGGAATCTGATGATGTGGTTCGAATAAAGAGTTCAATGGAAACTTTACAAAATTCCTTACACGAGGTTTCATCTCGAATTTACGGACAACAACAAGATCCAACTCAAGGTGCTCCACCTGGAGGTATGGGTGGAGATAATTATGGACAACAGCGTAAGACTAAAGACGAAGTTGAACAAGAGCAATTCCGTAAAGCTACAGGTCAAGACGATAATGTGGTAGATGCTGAATACGATTAAATACAAAATTAGTTTTTTTATTATATTTTTTTATTTTTTATTTCCATAAATTAATGTTAAAAGGGGTTGAAAAATATGGCAAAAGATTATTATAATGTGTTAGGGATAGGGAAAGACGCTTCCAAGGAGGAAATTAAAAGAGCATTTCGAAAATTAGCAAGAAAATATCATCCCGATGTCAATCCTGACGAGGAAAAGTCAGGAGAGAAGTTTAAAGAAATAAATGAGGCTTATAGTATTTTAAATGATGATAAAAAAAAAGAAATGTACGATAAGTTTGGAGTTGTAGAAGGAGACGCATCATCATATCAACAAAGGGAAGGTGTACCAGGAGCAAGAGTGCAACGAGGTCCTGATGGAACTACATATTATTATTCAACCTCTGGAATGCCTGAGAATTTTGATTTTAGTGAGATTTTTGGCAACTCTGTAAACTCTAAAAACTCTAAGAGAAGACAATCATCAGGCAGTTATGATTTTTTTAACGATTTAGGAGACATTTTTGATGTCTTTTCTAATAGGGGCGGAAGTACGAGGGCAAGAACCACTAGTCCACAAAATTATCCAAGAGAAGGTGAAGACTTAAGGTACGATATGGAAATAGGTTTTATGGACGCATTCATTGGAGGGAAAAGACAAGTTCAATACGGAGATCCAATTACTGGATCAAATCAAACGCTAACGGTAACCATTCCTCGAGGAGTTAGAGACGATCAAAAACTTAGACTTAAAGGGAAAGGAATGCCCGGTGAAAATGGAGGTTCTCCAGGAGATTTGTATATAGCAATCCATGTAAAAGATCATAATTTATTTGAAAGAGATGGTGATGATATTTATATCGATCACGAAATTCCATTTACCACTGCTACATTAGGAGGTAAAATTCAAGTACCAGGAATAGAGAATACAATAAATGTTACCGTTCCTGCGGGAACAAAAGATTCGACAGTATTACGATTAAAAGATAAAGGTTTTTATAAATTAAACTCTGAGGAGAGAGGGAACCAGTTAGTAAGGGTAAAAATAAAAATTCCGAAGAGAACTAACAAGAAGCAAAAAGATTTGTTAGAACAATTAAAAGCAACAGGACTGTAAAAAGGTGATTAAATGAAGGTTGTATCAGACTTAAATATTATATCAGTTTTATGCCCTGAATGTGGGGGCAGCATAATTTCCTTAAATCAGATTGGAGAGATTGTGTGTTCTCAGTGTGGGCTAGTTTTTAAAGACAGGGCAGTAGATTTGTCCCACAGCGATAAAAGAGCTTATACATCTCATGAGAAAAACCAAAGGGAGCATATAGGAGCTCCGATCTCTAGTTTACTTCCTGACATTGGATTAACTACTGTTATCGATAGAAAAGGTATTAAAGATCCTGATTTGAAGAGAGCAGTAAAATGGAATACACGAATTACATGGGAAAAAAGAAATATTCTAATTGCTACAACGGAGCTTAAACGAATATGTAGCAACTTAAACCTGCCAAATCATATAAGGCTCGAAGCTATAAAGTTGTACAAAGAGGCATTCAAAAGGAAGCTGTTAAGGGGTAGATCCATTAATTCCATGATAGCAGCTAGTATATATTTAGCGATTAGATTAAAAAGGATACCACGTACCTTGCAAGAGATTTTGGATGAATCATCAGAAAACGAGAAAGATATTAGAAGGTGTTATCGCGTTTTAATTAGAGAATTAAAAATTAAATCTCCAAATACCAAACCAAGTACGCTAATACCAAGTTATGTAGCTACCTTAGAACTCGATTCCGACAT
>CAZDTP010000037.1:0-39642 GCA_964508365.1 uncultured archaeon | reverse complement strand
GCTGGAAAAACGACAACAATCAAGATGATTGCAAAAATTCTCAGACCAGATTCAGGGAAAATATTAATTAGGACGAACCATAGCGAATTAAGGGACTTGCAACATGTATCAAGTACAGTTAGCCAGATTGGCTTCTTAATCGATATACCTAATTTTTACAATATGACAGCGTATCAATTACTCAAGTACTTTGCAAAAATTCAGAGATATCCAAAAGATAAAATAGAAAATAGAATCGATGAACTTTTAGAGCTCTTTAAACTATCAGAATGGAAGTATGAAAAGGTTAGGAACTATTCTAAGGGTATGACGCAAAAGTTAGGAATCATTCAAGCAATCTTACACGATCCGGAGATAATAATATTAGACGAGCCACAAACGGGATTAGACCCACTTGCGAGAATAGAAATACGTAGATATATCAGAGAACTTCAATCATTGGGAAAAACTATCTTTGTAGCTTCACACATGCTCTACGAAATTTCTGAAGTGTGTGATAAAATAGCATTAATAAATTTTGGTAAAATAATAGGATTCGATACTGTTGAAAACCTAGCACTTACCTTAAAAACAAGCGAGATAAATTGCCTACTACTAAAACCACTTGATGCTGAGAAATTAGCTCCTTTACTTAATCGAATGGTTGAAAAACTTAATCCTTATTTGGATCAGAATTTAGATCCAAAAATATCAAAGATTCCTATACAGTATCATTCAGAACATCAAGGATTGAAACTGTATTTTGATGGAAAGACCGTATCTAAAGGCGAAATATTAAAAATTTTAGTTAAGGAATTCGAGTCAGATTTCACAGTAGTATCATTTACTCAACCAAAAACAACTCAACTAGAAAGAGTCTATTCACAAATGGTAATAGGTGATACACCAGAAGGATCAAATAAATTAAACGGAGATGATTTTAAAAATGAGTAATGAAAATGAATCTCTTATTGGAATAACACCAATATATCACACAATAGTCTTTGAAATGAAAACGCAGACAAAAAAGTTATACTTCTTTACGGTTGTTGCAATTCTAATTGCAATTTTATTAGGCTATATACTGCAGCTGTTCCCAGGCTATCTTTTGTCAGATACACAAGCAGAGTTCTTTAGTGGCGGTTTAAGTTTTATCTCGTTCATAACCTTATTTGCGGCGTGTTTATTTTTTTCGGGAATAATTTGTTCTGAATTTGATAAAAAAACAGGCTTTATAGTTTTTCCAAAAATAAATAAATATAAATTGATACTAGGGAAATATCTTGGAAATCTAATTCTTGTGATATTCATTGTTACGGTATACTATTTAATTCTTGGGTTTCTTGGGTTTCTATATTATGGTGGACCAATTAATATTCGAATCTTCTATTCATATGGTTTTGCCATACTATACGTAATTGCTCTAAGTAGCTTTGTTACCCTATTTAGTTCTTTTATGAAAAATGTAAACATAACAATCATTATAACTTTGATAATACTTCTTATGGGATTTAATATAGCTGATCAGATTGTTACACTAGTATTTGCTGATACATTTGAACCTCTATACTCTTTGGCATATCTAGGAAAACTAATTACTTCAGTACTCGAGAATCCATTTCCAGATCCAAGATATGTCGAATTTTCATTTGGTGGAATGGGTCCTGGTGGTTTTGGGGGCCATTTTACATTTGGCTCTTGGGCAACACCTAGTATCTTTATGGGAACAACATTATTACTTGTGTATATCGTAGCATTTTTTGTATTAGCAGCATTATTATTCAAAAGGAGGCAATTGTAAAATGAGGATAATTAAAAGTAAAACTAGAACAAGCATATTGAGTTTAACTATACTTAGCCTATTTCTTATTGGAATTCTATCTACATCGATAGTAGCTAGCTCAACGTATCAACACACTTTAGCAAAGGGAACTGATGATTTCGTAGTAAATCTTTATAATAGCGCTGATTGGAAAACCACTGTTGATTCCACCTTAACACCGAGCGATTGGTTTGAAGGAGAGGCAAATATCACAAATGCAAAAAGCAAAACAACTCTAAAAGGATGGACAGTTAACACATGGGATACATACGATGTTCTTACATCAATATTTATGCCGGAGTACTTTAGTTTTGGAGAAATCCTGACACTCTTGAACATAATGAAATTACAGGAATACAACGAAACTACGATCAATGCTAACTATACAAATAAGTATAACTTATGGTACGGATTACGTGCTGTATGGAATTATACGAGTAATGACTATGAGGAGAATCCGAGTTATTCAGACAGAATCATAATCTTTCAGAATCCTTTAGATTTTAAATCAATGCTGAACGATTATAATAACCTCGCTGAGGATCTTAACAATAATATCTTTAAATTCTCGCCCTATAGCTTTCCAAATATAAGCGCAGATGATTTTCTTTGGCACCTTGCATTAAAGGGACTAGCAATCGCAGAACCACATAGTAATTACTTGGAATCTCTAATTGCTGAACTTGGATGTGAAAATGCTTCGGTAAGTGGATCTACACTTATAATTGAGCGTTATGGTTTAACGAATTACACTGTCGAAATATTCTATGGAGATAAAGGGATTATGGCCTCATTCACGGTAAAAGACATAAGTAATACAATTATCTATCAGATAACCAGTTCCAATTCAGAGTGGCTATTTTATTTAATTCTAGTAATAGTATCAGCTAGCTTCGTTGTACTAATTGTTTATGTTGTTATTAGAAATAAGAAACATAAAAGATAATTCTAAAACTATTTTTTTTATTGCTTTATTTTTTTTCAATATATTATCGATTATTTCTTACTAAATTCAGCTAATTTATTAATATTAAGATAATTAATAACCAACTAAAAAAAAAATAAAAAAAGGGTTCTATTAGCTTCAATCCTCTATTTTAGATTCGAGTGAGCCAGGTTTTCCATCGGGGTAAAGATTGGTTATATCGCGAAGTTTTGTATTGTATCCTTTTTTTTCCATCAATGTATATAATTTCTGGATGTTAAAGTCCATTGAAAATTCCATTATTTCTCCCGCTAATAATATATATGAAAAAGCGGTTAAAAATGGGATCCCGGCGAAGAAAACTATGATTACTAAGACTCCAAATATCAAACTCACTCCATTACTACCATCAGCAAAGAATCCTGAAAGATCCACTGTTGTTAAGAAACCTATTAATGTCAATATCGCAGAAAGACCTGCCATACCTTTTACGAGTGATTGAGCCCATATGCTTATCGGTTCTATATCTCCTGGTTGGCGGTATTTTTTAGATTGACGAAAATAGACTACTCCAGCGTCATCTAATAGAAAATTTCCGGAAATAAAAAACGAAAATACTAAAAAAGTCAAAATCATTGGAAAAATGCAACAAAGCATATAACCGTTCATAAATTGAAAAAATTCGGTCGACCCAAAAACTTCAAAATCTTGAGGATAGTCAAGAATAGGAGTAAGAGCTCCGTATGTATAGAAACCAATTGCAATTGAGAGGAGTAAAGGGAGAAGAATCCTTTTCATTTGGATTACCGTCCCAATTTCTTTCCGATCCTCCATGTCAAGTACTAAAATATCGGTATTATAACTTTTGGATATCTTAAAAAATAGTGATCGTAGTTTTACAAAGGTATATGCGAATCTAGGGGCAAACCTATTGTATAACGCTGCGGTTAAGGGTAAAGCGCCATACCATGTTATAATTACTACTAGAAAACTGACGATAATCTGTGTCATATTTTGATTGGGTATCAGCGTTTTATTGAAGATATTTAGTTGTATTAGAAACAACAAGAAAGTGACGGAAATTAGAGTTATAGCGAGTGCATTTACAGCGACCGTAAGTTTATGTTCCTTAACGCCGCCTCTACTTAAACTTATCTTCCTACCCTTTAGTATTACTAATAATATTCCTACGCATAATAGAGCAATAAGAATCGCAAAAAGGGGAATCCCAAAAGAGAAATGTGGAGACTGCCATATACTAACTGGTTTTGAAGAAGCAAACGCAGCTACTCCTCCGTAGGTTGAAAAAATATAATCACCTTTACCATCACCGTTTAAATCTTGGAGTGGAAACATACTATTAACATTATATTCGCTATTTATAATACTAAGAACGCTACTATCTGGTGTGCTGACTATACTAAAACGACGAACTTCTGCAGTGGCATAATCAAGGTGAATTTCTTCAGGGAGAATAATTTCATCTAAGCTATCTCCATCCATATCTTCCCCTAAGCTGTATGCCTTCCTTGTATCTTCAGATGAAAGAGCAGATAATGTCCAATAAATATCTTCAGAAGTCTCGGTGACAGCATATATTATCATAAGGCTATCGCTTGAATCATAATTATCACAATTAATCAAAATGTATGCTTCCATATCGCTCTCGTCAGAACCGAGTTGATTAATATCAAAATGTTCCCATTCACTAGGCATATTAAACATCCGAATTATACTACCATCAATACCGCTAATTATTGTTACATTCCCTTGCCCTGTCATTAAAGCTATCTCAAAAATATCGTCTCCATTTAAATCTTCAATATAAGTATAATCAGCATTATATCCGATAACTGTTTCGTTGTAAATTGGATTCATGAAGTTAGAAATACTGGTATTGAATAATATTATTGAATCTTTATCTATAAAGAGCAACTCATCTTTAGAACCGTAGGGAAATAAATCTAATGCAGGGATTATAGATTTTTCTTCAATCCAAGTAAAATCTATGTTGAATGTATCATATTGAGTTCCATTTACGAAATAGCAGGAAATATTATAAAAAAATTCATTTGTTTCATTAGGTTTTGATTTGCACTCAATAAATACAAGATCTGCTTTACTTTCGTCTAGGTAAATCGCATCGTGTATAAAAAAATTCGTAAAACTTCGAAGGTCCCCTGTTAAAATAGGAATGTCAGAACCGTTATTACCCGAAATAATAATATTGGTATATGCATCTAAAATTATTGCTGGTCGAGGATTATCTAAAGGTTGAGGTCTTACCCACTCTGGAGTTACTGAGGCAACATCAGCGAGATAATCCTTTATTCCATCACCATTTATATCCGAAAGCTCAATCACCCTCTTTACCGGATTATTATAGCTCTGTTCCCATAACTTAAGTCCATTCAAGCCATTTATTCCACATATTTTTCCATAATTAGTTAAGTCATTTGGATTCCCTATATTCTCAGAATCTTGCCGCGTAATATCAGTATAAGCAATAGCATCGTTGAAACCATCTTTATTGAGGTCGTCAGCAGTTATGACAAACAGTTCCATGGAATTTTCATCTTTAATTTCTTCCCATACCCATCCGGGTTGGATTTCCATTTGGGTTATAAATACTATTCCAAGGCTTCCGAAAACGATAAAGGATACTGCTAAGAGGACATAATTAATTGGATGTGCTTTGGTTTTTTTACTTTTTTGTTCATTCATAATTTCTATGAGTAAATTTGATTTATTTAGTTATAGTTAAACTTTTAAAATTATAAATTTTAAGTAAAAATCAACCAAAAATATTACAAACGATTTAAATAAATAAAATAACTGCTAAAAAACAGTGCAAAATTAAGTTATAAAATATTAAACAAGAATAAAAAAGAAAAAAAATATTAATAATTGGAGTGCTTTAGAGTTATACTAATACTTTAGAACTCTCTCCGAGTCGATAAGTAATAAATTCTAAAGTGCTCCGCCTTTTCAATTTAAATTTATGCTCTAATTATTTGGTTCTTCACTAATATCTATGGGTTTAGCAGGCTTCTTTCCGATTATAACCCTTAAAAGACCGTTTGTCATTTTAGATATTATCTTATTTTCATCAGCATCAGCAGGAAGTGGAACATCCATGTTTACATCTATAAACCTAAAACCTTTAAACATAAATGGAAATCCTTGTTTTTTAGGTTCTTTGGTGGTTCTTTCATGTTCAGGCACTTTTGGCTTATTTGCTTTAATGTTCAGATGTTTATTAATAAGAGATACGGTAACATCATCTTTAGTACGACCGGGTAATGGCACTGTTATTAAATATTCACTTCCTAGATCTTCCAGATTGTGGTGAATATAATCACCCATGAAACCTCCCATAAACTGGTGAGCCATTCGTTTCATTTTTGCTATGTCCCTTGGATTAAATGGCATACAACCATGCATGTCCCTTGGATTAAATGGCATAGAACCATGTGTTTGCCTTGGTCCATAATGTTTGTCATCACACATTACATTTTACCTCTTTTCTTTAATTTTTTTAATTTTTTTTTGGTGAAAATTAAGATTTTTTGGAATCCTCATATTCGTCATCGTCGACAACTTCTATCGTTTTTGTATTCTCTTCTCGCTTACTTTTCAAATCGCTTAATAATACTTCAAAATGAGAGATTCTCTTATCGATATGATCCATTCTTTTAGATATCCTGCTTTTAGAAAAATTCAATTCACCTAATATTCTTTTTACGCGTTCAATGTTCGTTATAGAATAATCTTCCTCATCTATGATTCTATGTGAATGCTCTCGGTGATAAGGAAAGCAAGACATCATACTAGTTATGCTATCTTCGTTTGGAATCCAAGTCTGCACTATCGTTCTAAGATATTCTCCAAGAGTATTTATGCTTGGCTCTAAATTATTCTTAAGAACTTCCTTTAATCGTTTTTGTCCTGACTCTGTTATTCGATACAATTTGATATTTCGATTGTTTTTGATTAATACTTCCATTTCAATAAAGCCTCTCTTAGCTAATCTGTTTAGTAAAGGATAAATTGTACCAGGGGAAGCATGCCAAAGTTTGTTGAATTTTTCGTTGATGCTTCTAGCGAGATCATATCCAGAGATACCGTCGTAGTTTTCAATTATTGAAAGTACTAGAATATCTAAACCAGAGAATATCCCACCTTCGTGACCGCTAAATCGTTTGCCAAAAAACATTTTTTAATTTTCACCTATATATCGAAATCGATATATTCGATTTCATATATATTATATATAAGAAAAAACACCTTAATAAATATATCGAAAAACGAAGTCGCATTTTAGCAGCATTATAAAAAAAAAATCTTACTATAATAACTAAAATGGATATAAAATCCCGCTCATATACTTATTTTACTTTTAAAGCAAAATATATGAAAATCAAAAATAAATTAGAGATTCATGACTTTATTTTCTTTATTTCATGTTTTCTGATATAAACTTATAAAAAATAATAAAAATAATTTTTATATTTCATTATTCGCTATTTTTATTAGGATATAATGCCACCTTTTCTAATTAGAGAACCAGAGGCGAGTGAGCTCAATGAATCTCTAACAGTTCTTTACAGATCTTTTAATCGTGCGATTCCCCCCGATCTTAAAAACCAAGAAAAGTTGCTAACAAGTTTAATAGATGTAAATATTGCAAAGTTCCAAGTTGCTGAGGAGAATGGTAAAATTATCGGATTAGGGGGCATATTTTTTTTCGGGGATGTTTGTTCTATTGGATATATGGCAGTTCTTTCAGAATTTAGGCGCCAAGGATTAGGTACTTCTATATTTAATAATTTAGTAAAAATAGGCAAATTGAAAGGTTGTAAAACTTTCATGTTATATGCTTCAGAATTAGGTGAACCAATATATCATAAATTTGGGTTTCAAAGTAAATATGTTACTAGTGTTTACAATTTGCCAAATAAGCCATTAAGCTTACAAAAAACTAATAAAAAAATTAATCGTACTTATATTTTTCCTAATTGGGCTGCATTAATTGATAAAAATACGATAGGTTTTGACAGATCCGAATTTTTACAACTAAAAATTAATCACGGCTCGATCCTAATTGTAGTTGATAAAGAAGGTTTTGCTCTCATCTCAAGTTCAAGATTAGGACCTGTTATATCTAAAAACATCGATACCGCGGTATATCTTATAAATGAGGGAATAAAACTTGGAGCGAATCATATCATTGTACCAAAGCATTCAAGTTTCCCTAGTAAAATCTTTGATCTCGTTAATCTAACTGAAAGAGAAAGTGAATCAAATTTAAAAATGGAGTATGGGAAAGAAGTTACGCAACATTTAGACCAATTCTATGCTCTTGATACCTACGCTAAAGGGTAGACGATTTTAATTGATTATAATCATACCTTATAAATCAAAGATTTTTTTTTCTACTTCCTCCCAATTATAAACCCTATGAACATTATCTTCGCACACTGAGTTTTGGTTCCAAGGTTGGTCAAAAAGTAATAGCGTCCTACTTTCCAACTTTTTAATCGGTTCAACCAAGTTTGGGTTATCATCAACATAAATATCGTAATTTTGCTTCAATTTAACATCGTAAGGTTTATGATGTAACAAAATTAGTTCAATATACTGAATTCCTTCTCTCACATTATGAAAATTTAATTTTTCCACGATTGAAGAACGATATTCAGGTAATCGCGCTGAAACGATGTCAACATCATAGAGTTCATTTAATCTTTTCATGATTTTCGGAGCATCATCATCAATAAAAGGAACGTTTCGAGAATCTGCATAGATTTCATAAAATATTTTGAAACCTGTTTCTTCATCAATATTCCAATCGTTAAAAAAATCCCACTTGATAACATCATTCTTTTTGTAGTTAGTTCCATATCTCCTATTAAAAATTTCACAATATGTAATAATGATATCTAATAAGACACCGTCAATATCAATCGCAATTTTCATTATAATTTATTTGGCTATAATATTATAAATATATTTATATGCACTAATAAAATGGGTTTTCTATATGTATAATCGAGAATTGAATAAATGTTAAATTCGTAATTATAAAAGCAAATTTAATTTTAAAACGTTCAAGAATTTATACATTATTATCATTATTGTTTAGTATTTCTAGATATGGGAGGTACATATAAAGTATTTGGTAACGTTTTCTGAAATTTATATAATTCGAACGATAAATTTATATAGACACAGTTATACTAATTACATGGGATTTAATTCCCACAATATACTAAGTTAGTAGGTGATGATTTAAAGACTTCTAAACAAAAAAAGTTAGAAATTATCCGCTCCTCTACTATTACTTGAAAAGTTTGAAATTACACCTATATACCTTCTTTTTTTCCCTCTCTTTTAATAATTATTTAAGAACTTTTATTTAATTTCAATATCTTTAAATATTGATAGGTGAAATTAATTGATGACATTTAAGGGTATTTTATCAGATATCGATGGAACTCTCTATTTCAAATGTGCTCCAGTTCTAGGAACCATCGAAGCTGTTGAAATTCTGCGTGAAAAAGGTATAAAATTGCTATTTTTTACTAACACCGATAGTAAAACCCCAAAAAATGTATACAAATCGCTCATAGAATATGGCTTTAAAGTAAAAGAGGAGGAGATATTTACTCCAATTATTGCTTTAAAAGAATTCCTTGCAGATAAAACACAAGCAAAATTGTATTTAGTGACAACAGAAGAAGTTAAAGAAGAATTTCAAGAATTTCATCATGTTAAAGGATCAGAAGTTCCAGATTACGTTATTGTTGGTGATTTCCGGGACAATTGGGATGTTAACAGGCTCAACGAAGCTTTTAAACATGTTATAAAGCACAACGCTATATTACTTGGGACACAAGGTAATAAATATTATCTTGATGTTTTTGGAGAGCCTGTTATTGATACCGGATCTTTTGTCCGTATGATAGCAAATGCTGCTAATGTTGAACCTATGATTTTTGGTAAACCCTCTAAAGAGTATTTTCTTCAAGCTTTAAAAAAACTCAATTTATCCGCTGATGATATAATTGTTGTCGGGGACGATATTGAAACAGATATTTTAGGTGCTCAAAATGCTAATCTTAGAGGAATCCTTGTAAAAACGGGTAAAGGGCAATTCTTCAATTCATCAGAAGGAAGTATTATCCCACATAAAGTTATAGATTCTTTTAGTTCTTTAACTGAGCTATTATAAAATAATTTTTGCTCCTAAAATTGAATAAATTTTAAAATCAGATGATCGTTTTTAAAAATCTAATATAATTTTTAAAAAGTATCTTTAGAATTATTAGTTTCGTCGGAAGAATCTTTTGACCCGTTGTTTTTTGTTATTTGATATTCATCCTTTATTTCTTCAAGATTTATGGTAATTAAAGTATGTAAGTGATGCTTTCTCTCAAAATCCTCTATTATATTCTGATTTAAAGGATTATTAGCATGGATTATCACATATTGCTTACATTTAATACATGCTCGAGCTCTCATAATTTTTCCTAAAACAATATATATTTTCTTAATAAATAGGAAGAACTTCGAATATATCTAAATTTCGATTATTTTTTTTTCAAGTTCGTGATATTAGGACAAATATCAACGCCCTATGGTATTTCAACAAAAAAAAGGTTCAGGTTCAATTAGAATTTCATTGAAATAGACATATTTTGCTTTACATTTCCATAAGATTAGGTATTGTTGAATCGTATAAATCCTTTAATTTGTCAATATCTAGAGATATATCTTGATTTTCCAAACCTTTTATTATGATCTTTGGCTGATTGAGTATAACCCCTAATTTTGTTACTTTAATTCTAAATTTAGTCGCGAGAAGCATAATCTCATTTAACCTTGTCGATTCAGTTTCTAAAACGAATCTGCCAACGGTTTCACTAAAAAGCAACTCATCATCTCTTAAACCATTAGCATTGTAGCTACTCAAATCTAAATGCGCTCCTAGCTTGTTCTTAAAGCACATTTCAGCAATAGTTACAATAAAGCCCCCTTTATTTACATCGTGGTTCGCCTTAATTAAATTTCTATCGTATAATGCTGATATGAAATTCCATCTAGCTCGTATCTTATCCTCATCAACTTTAGGGGGAATCCCACCTTCAAGTCTATGTATCACCGAATGATATTCTGAACCGCCAAGTTCAGCCTCTGTTTCACCAAGAATAAGGATGTCATTTCCTGCCGTTTTAAAGGGTAATGTGATTATGTTGTTATAACCATCAATTAATCCAACAATCATAATCTGAGGTGTCGCTTTGATTGCCGTTTTAGTAACTTCATCCTCGTTATAAAAAGAAACATTCCCTCCTACTATCGGTATTTTTAAAGATCTACAAAAATCGTTCATTCCTTCTACAGCTTGAGAAAAATACCAGAACGATTCCGGTATCTCTGGATTGCCAAAGTTACAGCAATTAACCATCGCCATGGGTTTCGCTCCATTAGCAATGACATTTCCGCATACTTCTACTAGTCCTCCTTTAGCTCCTTCGTAAGGGTCTAGATAACAATGTTTAGAATTTACGCCTACACTCGAAGCTATAAATTTATTTGTTCCTATTACTCTTAACACTCCCGAATCTCCATTTCCACATTTTACCACTGATCTTACACCGACTTCGTGATCATATTGGCGATAAATCCATTCTTTACTACAAATATTTTCGGAAGCAATCAATATTTCTATTATTTCTCCGATTTGTTTGTTTGGTTTGGGAGTAGGTTGAGCGAGTAATTGATCTAAATACTCAGGTCGCTTTTCTTTCCTTTTAAATGTTGGAGATTCAGAAAGTGCTTTTGCAGGGATATTTACTACAAGTTTCTCTCCATCAAAAATTTTCAATACTTTTGAATCGTCCGTTTTCCCTATTACTGCGAAAGCCATTTCATACTTTCTAAACACATTAAGAACAGTTTCTAATCCTTCTGGTTTCACAATAAATGCCATTCGTTCTTGAGATTCAGACAGCATTATTTCGTATGAAGTCATACCTGGTTCTGCTGTAAAAACTTCTCTTAGATTTATTTTTGCTCCAGTATTACCATCTCCAGTCAATTCACTAGTTGCGCAAGTGAGACCTCCTCCTCCTAAATCTTTTAAACCTCTTACAAATCCAGTTTTCACAGCTTCTAAAGTAGCTTCGATTATCATCTTTTTAGTAAAAGGATCACCAATTTGTACTGCGGGTCTATCAGCTTCGGACATTTCAGTGAGAGTTCGAGAAGCAAAAGTTACTCCATGAATTCCATCTCTCCCTGTAGAACCTCCCATTAAGATGATATAATCACCAGGGTTATATGCTCTACTTGGTGCGTGTTTAAAATCTTCTATTGTGCCTAAACCTATGCATGCGACATTGACTAAACAATTATGTTTAAAACTATCGTCAAATTCAACTTCACCACCAATCGTAGGAATGCCAGTACAGTTACCATAATCAGCAATTCCTTTAACTACATATTTAAATAACCATTGAGAGTGTGAATTACCCGCTAGACGGCCAAACCTCAAGGGATCGAGCAGGGCAATTGGTCGAACGCCCATACATAGAACATCACGGATAATTCCACCAATCCCTGTAGCAGCACCATGATAGGGTTCTATTGCTGATGGATGATTGTGAGATTCAATACGAAATGCTAATGCGTATCCATCCCCTATATCAATTACGCCCGCATCTTCTCCGGGACCTGCTAACACATAGTCGTAATTCGCCTCAGCATCTTCAAACAGTTTAAGTCTCGGACGAGAAGACTTATACGAACAATGTTCGCTCCACATCACATCAAACCCTCCCAGTTCTGTTATCGTAGGATCTCTATTTAAAAGCTCCTTAACCTTTTCGAATTCATCCCTTGTCATTTCAACGCTTACTTCTTCTCCGTTTAATTTTACTTTCGTCATTAAGTTAACCTCCGTTTTATAAATTCAATCATTGACTCAAAAAAAATCCTACCATGAGTAGTCTGTTTAGGACTAAGTATCGATTCAGATGCGCGTTCAGGGTGTGGCATTAATCCCACACAGTTTTGCTCAATATTACAGATTCCTGCGATACTTTCTAAAGAACCGTTCGGGTTCGCTTCTGATTTGAATCTACCGTCCTCAGTTGAATATTTAAATACTATTTGATCGTTTTCTTCTAACTCCTTTAAGTTGTCAGTGTAATATCTTCCTTCTCCGTGAGCAATGGGAATTGCAAGGACATCATCTTTCTTCATTCTATGAGTAAAGGCAGTTCGATCATTTATTACTTTAATATTTACCCATTTGCAAACAAACTTTAAAGTTTCGTTTTGCAATAAAGCTCCAGGAAGAAATTCCGCTTCGATTAAGATCTGAAAACCATTACATATACCAAGAATGGGTCTACCGTCCTTCAACATTATTCTTGCTTCATCTAACGCGGGGCTATGGGCTGCTATTATTCCCGCTCTTAAATAATCGCCAAAACTGAATCCTCCTGGTAAAATTACACCGTCAAAGTCAGCTTCTTTAAAGTGGTTATGCCAAACTAAACTGGTATCAACACCTACAACATTCCTTAAGACATGAACTGCATCTAAATCGCAATTAGCTCCCGGAAATTGAATGACAGCAATCTTAATTGTCATAATTTCTTCACATTTATGATGTTTAAGTTCTGTGTGACTGGATTAAATATTCTTAAATCGTTACACATGTTTGTAACAATTACTTTGGCATCTTCTTCATTAATCGCCTTTATAATGATTCTTAAATATTGACCAGAACGAACTTTAGACACATTATCGTATCCTTTTTTTGCGAGCAAATCTCTTTTTATGGTTTCAGCGACAGGATCACGAGCAGCAGGCTTATTCTCAAGAGAAATTTCAATTATAAATTCCATTTGATCCATTTATAAAAAAAGTTGAATTATAATTTTAATAGTTCTTATTAATTAATAAATAATTTTCTTCTATGAAATGCGACAAAAATGGGATTTTTTCAATCTATTAAAATTTATAATATTTCCTTGAGAAGTAAATTAATATGTATACATAAAGCTTACAAACACTAAAAGTAATAGGGCAAAGAGATTAAACAAAAAGCTGTATTTACCAAGTTTTAGTAATTTTTCGTCGGAAGGACGATTATTGTTTCTTTTTGGAGAAAGCATATCTATAATTAATACAATAAAACTTGTCATAAATAATCCAAATACACCAATTAGTAAAATAAAAGCAAACATTATAAAAAAAATACAGAAAAATCTTATATAAATCTTTTCCTAGGAGTTACAAATAATTAGCTTTTTTCAGATTCTCTACGATTCTCTTCTTTACATCTGATACTTCTGCTTTAAATTCATTTCCTGTGATTTTTTGATAACTTTTCATATATCTTTTGGCAAGTTCTACTTTAATCTCAGGAGCTATAGGAGGTATATCTTGATCTAGGGTGATATTTGGGAAAATATCCGGATATGTGTCCATTAACCAACTTCTGAAAATCTCTTTATCCAGAATTTCGGGGTCTTCACCACTTTCAAATCTTTCGTTATAACTATCCGCAATCCAAAATCTAGAAGAATCTTGAGTATGAATCTCATCAATTACTAATAATTCTCCATCCTTTATTCCAAATTCGTATTTCGTATCTACTAATATTAAGTCATTTTTAAGGCAGTAATTTTGGGCAAATTTAAATAGCTTTAGAGATGCTTTTTCCATTTGCGAATATACTTCTTCATCTACTAATTTATCTTCTATAATTTTTTCTCTGGAAATATATATGTCGTGCCCACTCTCCGCTTTTGTGGAAGGTGTCAAAATAAAATTGTCTAATTTCTGATTTTTTTGTAATCCTTTAGGTAAAATAATTCCTGAAGTAGATTCTCCTTTAGTATAACTACGCCATGCAGATCCAGTTATGTAAGCCCTTACAATCATTTCTACAGGAATCATATTACATTGATGAACAATGGAGACATTTGGATCTGGAATATCAATAATATGATTTTTTACTATATTTTTAGTTTTTTCGAACCAGAAAGATGAAATTTGATTTAGCATTTGACCTTTAAACGGAATTGTTGTAATAACGCGATCAAAAGCTGATAACCGGTCTGTAGCTATAATTATTCTTATATCGTTTTTTATATAATTATCTCGTACTTTTCCCTTATAGAATCTCCCCAATGATTCAAAATTCGTACTTTCTAAAGTTTTGTCAAATTGATTTCTAATAATATCATCTAATTCTCCTGACGTCATGGTTATAAAAAAGATGAACTGGCATAAAAATACTTTTTATCATTTCTATTGGAGATTTGTTAATCTAAGAATAAACTAAAATATCGTGTTTCTAGAGTTTACGGTACGAACCGTCACCAAATTCTTCTAAATTATATCTGTCTTCATTTTTTTTCATTTTTCTTATGAAAGCACTCGTCAAATCTACATTTAAGCTATTTAAAAGGCTAACAAGATATATAAAAACATCGGCGATCTCATCAGAAATATTTTCGAAAAGGTCTTTGTCGTTATGTATTGTATTAAGTGAAAGGTCTTTAAATAAAAATATTTCGGACAATTCAGACACTTCAATACCAATAGCTTGAATTAAATTCTTAGGATTATGAAATTTCGTCCATCTACGCTCTTTAACAAAGCGTTCGATTTCTTCTTTGAAATAAGAGATTGTAGTATTATTATCTTCGAGTTTGGAATTCATAAATACGCAACAAACACTTATAATAGTAGTCCGTTAAGATATATTAACCAAGTGTTTTAATAAAATCACATATTAACTCATTAATTACATCCTTACGTTGAGCAGGTGCGAAGTGACCCGCCATATCTAAAATTTCTAACCTAGAATTACGAATTTTTTTGTGGAGTTCCTCTGACATTTGTTCCGGAGCAAAATTATCTAATCTCCCAGCGATAATCAAAGTAGGGCACTCAATTCCAGAAGGGTCATACACATTAATTTCATTAATCATAGAAAAGATCTGGTCCTCGATGAGCATGTATAATTCATCTTTAGTTAATTTCATTCCATTTAGAGAATCAGACAATGATGTTAAAATATACGGGATAATTTTATCCAAAATATCCTCAACCGAATTAGCAACAACCTCTAAAAAATTCATACGGATAAAATACGGAAGTAAATTGTAAAAAATGTTTCTTATAACATTATCGATCATTATATAACCCGAATTAAGCAAGATTAGAAAATTGACATCTTTGGGATGAGCAATACTAATTAATTGTCCAATCATACCTCCTACAAGAGAGTGACCAATAATTCCATACTTTTCGTTAACATTTAGGTAAACCAAGAGATCCTCAAGATCTCGAATTATATCATATCTAAGGTTTTTTGAAAGATTAAGTTTTACGGTATGATCGCTTTTTCCATGCCCTAACGCATCAAAGGCTATAATCCGATAATTATTTCTTAACAATTTAATTTGCCCTTTAAAAAATGAAGCTGAAGAGGCGAAACCATGAAGTAGGATTATAGTGCCTTCTGTTTGATCCTTACTCTCACCGTTAATATCTTCGTAATACAGGTTATAACCTTCTTGGTTTTTAAAGAAGGGCATGGTTATTTGATTCTATTTTTGAATTATGATTTTTAAAATTAATGGTTTCCAAAAATAGTTTTCGATATTGAAAGAAATTCAATAAATCGGAGTTGTTTTGAAAATATTTAATAATTAGCTTGTTTAAAAACTTGGGTTAATGAATTTTTTTCAATTCTCCTAATAATGATTAAAATTTAACTTATTAGGTTTTTAATATTTTTAGAGTGTTTTTTATAAATTTAGGTTGGAAACTGAAATAACTATATATAACGAATTATAAACATCTAAGCTAAAAAAAAATAGAATTAAAATGAATTAAAAAATTGTTATAAATCCTTTGTTACCCGCTTTTTATCCTTAGTTTCAAGAACCGTAGGCATAAAAATGCGAGTAAGTTTCTTATAAATCTTAACATTTTCTTTAATTGGATTTTTTTCATCAATGAATCGAACCATTTGATTAATGGCATCAGAAACATTACTATATTTTCCACACCCACAAAAACCTAAGATTGCTGCTCCTAATGCTGCACCATCCTTATTTTCTGGTATAAGTATTTTTTTATTGACGACATCTGCAAATATTTGTGCCCAAAAGCTACTATTCATTGCCCCACCATCTGATTTTAATTCCTCAGTTCTTATTCCACCAAACCCTTCAATTAAAGTTAAGTACATTTGAGCGGATAAAGCAGCACTCTCCATAATTGCTCGAGCAAAATGGGTTCTATCATGGTGCCATCCCAAACCATGAATAGTCCCCTTACGAAAGATATAAAGAGGAATGAATAATAATCCATTGCTTCCAGGAGGTGCATTTTCGGCTTCTCTTGTTAGTATATCATAAATGCTAAGATTCTTCTCCTCACATTCTTTCAATAATAATTGAGAGAAATTTTTAGCATAGGTTTGAAACATTGTACCGGTTCCGGGCATAACGCCTTCTAAGACCCACTTTCCTTTAATTACATGTGGATAGGTAAAAATAGGAATATCTCCTACAACTCTTTTAGGCTCATCAATGACATAATCTACGAATGTTCCTGTTCCAGTTGTTACTTTTGACTGTCCTTTCGAAATTACTCCAAGTCCTAAAGCTGCGCATTGTTGATCACCTCCACCTAAAACAATATTTGTATGATGTTTCAATCCAAGATCAGCAGCAGCATTTATTGTTAATTCACCAATAATCTCACCAGGAGTATGTAGTTTAGGCCATAAATTTATTGGTAATTCAAATGCTTCAGCAAGCTTTTCATCCCATTTTAAGGACTCTAAATTCAATATGCCATATATCCCGTTAGTAGGGTCTGTTACATATTTTTCACATAACTTCATATAAATATATGAATCTGGGCAAATTATTTTAGCAGCTTTATTAAATAATTCTGGTTTATTTGTTTTTAACCATAATAACTTTGGAATTGAATTTCTCCAAATTAGTTCATCCTTAAATCCCTTAGCATCAGTTAATTCACGTTCATCCATCCAAGTCAGTGCTGGGTGGAGAATTTCGTCATTTTTATCTAATAATGTTACTGTACCCCGAGCAAACGCTGCTGAGATTCCGACTACATCTGCTGGATTAAATTTTCCACTTCTCACAACTCTATTACAAGTATTTTTTATTGCTGACCACCAAATCTGAGGATCCTGCTCCGAAATACCAACAGGCTGTTTAGGGATTTGATACTCCTCATAAGCTTTTACAATTACTTTCCCAGTAATATCAAAGATTATAGTTCTTGCTCCGGTGGTACCCACATCAAATACACACATTAAATCATTCATATAATCACACTCTAAAGACTTTTAATTAATAATTCAGATACATCCATTATTTTTATCTTTTCTTTTTCTTCTTCATTTAGTCCATAATCCAAACCCAGTTCACACAATGGACAAGCTGAGATAAAAACATTCGCACCTGTTTCCTTTAATTCACTAACCCGTATCGTTGCTTCTTTAATAGCTAAATCTTTATCGGCCCAATGAGCTGTACCACTCCAACCACAACAATGTACGTATTCTTTATTATATGTTGGTTCTACCAATTCCAAACCTGGAATCTTACCGAGAATGTCTCTAATAGACGAAGTATCGTTCATATTTCTAGCAATAAGACAGGGATCGTGAATCGTTACTTTTTTCAAATCATCCTGTATATTTTTTGTTGGCTCGATTTTTCCTTTGTCTAACAATTTTTTAATATATTCGACAATGTGAATTATTTTTTTATCAATTTTTATACCAACACTTTCATATCTCTTAGTAAGCGTTAATACACATCCAGGACAGTCTGAGACGATAATTTCAGCACCCGTTGATTCAATTAAGCTCTTATTTTTTTCAGCAAAATCTTTTGCCGTGTTAAGATCTCTTATATTAAATGAAGGACCTCCACAACAAACTTTACTGTCAAGATTAGTCGCGAATTTAATTCCTGCTTTTTTCAATATATTTATATTAGCTTTTATAACTTCTGGGAATTTCATTGATTCACATCCAATGTAA
Organism: uncultured archaeon; assembly: GCA_964508365.1. Taxonomy (GTDB): domain Archaea; phylum Asgardarchaeota; class Lokiarchaeia; order Sigyniarchaeales; family SOKP01; genus SOKP01. The sequence continues at coordinate 20,796 of CAZDTP010000037.1, read as the reverse complement.
TAAAACACATCATCATTACCATCAGATTCGATATTCTCTATCCCATTTTCTTTATAAGTTTCGTAGATGTTGTATCCTTCGATTGTATTAGATTCTTTTAACTTCTTGATTTGTTCCTTACAAAAATCTGGCATGTAACCCTTCGCATTAATATCATCTCGTACAGTCTCAAGTAGAGATACGACTGAAAATCCAAATGGGCACCATACTTTACAACTTTCCTCATTCGTGCATTTATACATCAAATTTACAAACTCAGAATCATTATAATCTATTTTTCCAATTGTTAGATAATACCCTATTCTTGCTTTATAGGCTGGACTCATTGTTTCTTTCTGAGACGCTTGAAGTGTTCCACAATCGAACCTACACATGTTTGGACAAAGCATACAATTTACTAAGTTCTTAACATCCGCTTTATGATCCCCTTCAGGAAAAAAGTTCTTATCACGCATTCGAAAACTTTTCATAAATACTTTTTTAGTCTCACGATCCATTTTTTGAATGATTGGACCCATCCATTTATATTTCTCTAAAATCTCACTCATTTAATTCTCACCTCTTTCTTTCCAAGGATTTTCATAAACTTTCCCTGGATTTAAAATATTATTGGGGTCAAGTAGTTTCTTAATATTTTTTAAAGTATCAAAAGATTTTCCCCATTCTACCTGCATCCACTTAGATCTATTGATTCCAACACCGTGATGGTGCCCAAACGATCCACCATAATCCTCTACCGTTTTAATAACCGTATGCCACACTTCTTGGTAAAATTCAAGATCGCTTTTTTCTTTTGGAGGAACTCCAGCAAAAGTAAAATAAAATCCTACTCCATTAGGATAAAAGTGTGATATATGGGCAGTTATCAATACAATACCTTTCACTTTTTTTGTGGCTTCTATTACAGAATGATACATGTCTGCCGCTTTATCCCATAAAAATCCAATTTCAATGGTATCGAAAACCATTTGAAAGGTTGGAGTTGATGATGTTTCTGTTACTTTAAATCTAGTTTCAAACCAGTGTTCAACTGGTTCTTCGCCACATTCAATGCCATTATTCTTCTCGCACGTCTCTTTTGTAATTTGTTCTTCAAGATCGACGAGTCTTCCAATACCTTCACAAACAAATACAACCATAACCTTGTCTTTAACTTTTTCTATATGACCAAAATGTCTGGATGTTTCATCAGCATCGTAAATTCGTATAACTGCGGGATAAATTTGTTGCCTTAATATTTGTCTCGTAGCTTCTAACGAATCCTCAAAAGTAGGAAACGCATAAGATATGAGCGTTCTCTTTTCAGGGTAAGGCCAAATTTTTAGCGTCGCTTTTGTTACTATTCCCATCGTACCTTCTCCCCCGATAAAAAGTTTGTCAAATTGAGGTCCTGTTGATGCTCTGGCAATTGGTTTAAACTTTATAATATCTCCTAGAGGTAAAACGATTTCCATACCCATAATAATATCTTCGATTTTACCGTATTTTGTTGAGAATTGTCCCGCTGCTCTATGAGCTATCCAACCTCCCAATGAAGACGTATAAAGGGATTGCGGTATGTGACCGCAAGTGTAACCTTTATCGTTTAAAAATCTCTCTAAATTCATGCCATTTATTCCAGTTTGAGCTGTAACAGTTAAGTCTTTGTCGTTTATCTCTAAGATTTTGTTAAATTTCTTCATGTCTATAATAATTCCACCGCGTATTGGAATAGCTCCTCCTACAACGCCAGATCCTTCAGCGTACGGTATAACAGGTATTTTTTCTTTGTTTGCATATATTAAAATTTCAGATATCTGCTCAACAGTTTCTGGCCATGTAATAATATCCGGTAAACCCGCTATTTTACCTTGAATCGTCCAATTAAAAGCGATGAGCGAACAATCCTTGGTATACGCTAAAATATCAATAGGTTCGGTAGAAACATTCTGTTTACCTATTATTTCTGTTAATTCAGAAAAGATCTTAGCTTTATTTTTAATCTCAATACGATCATTCTTATAAATCAATTCGAATTCGTCAAATTTCATGTAATCATTAAACCCATTCTAGTATTATTATCTAATTAAATGATAAGAGATAAATTAAAATTTCTACTTTCAAAAAACAGAAATTTTCAATTCTTATCCTAATGAGCATTGATACTATTTTTTAATAATAAGTTTCTCCAGTAATTCGATTAACTTTCAAATGACGAAATCTTGCTTGAGTCCTACCTAATTCAGAAGTTGATGATAATTTCTCGACAACTTCAGGAGGAAATAAATATTCAGCCATTTTAAGAATCATTTCTGGCGTTTCAATGCAATTAAATAATTTTAAATTTTCAAATGAGTAAATTAATTCAGATATTAGATCAAAATTGGTATCTTCCGAGAATTCAAGAAGTTCTAAGTTTCTATAGATTCTTGACATAATGGTCTCCAATAATTCGAATTCTTTCAATTTCTCTAATGAATTTCTCATATAACTACAAAAAACAACATAATATGTCGCTTCTGATGATACAAAACCGTCTCTAAATTGTTTAATTCCCTCAGGAGTTATCCGTTGCTCCAATTCTTCTAATATTGCATATATATTTTCATCGACATTTCTTATATGAGTAAAGCTATAAATTTTCAAAATAACAACTAATTGAGATGTTTCTAGGGTCTTTAAATATGTAGATTCAAAGAACCTTGGATCTGACTCAATTAACTTATAAAGCTGTTCATTTGTAAGCCAGAGCTTCATATATTGCGTCGATTTTAAAAGATAATATACTCCATCAGTAGCTTGCATTAAAGGGGCTTCAAATTCGTCGATCCCTTCTTCGTACAAATTCAATAAAAAATCTTTAACCTTTTTTTTATCTAATTTTAATTTTAACTGTTCCGCTAAGTACAACCCACAATAATAAAGATCTGGATTTCTCAATGTAACTAAGGGTATAGTAATTAGCCATTCATCCAAATTGTTCGAAAGGTAGTTTTTTATGTTATTGAAATCAAATTTTTTTTCTAAGTGGAAAAAGCTAATGAGTCGATAGATTAAGTAGAGGAGTTGTAATTTTTCTTTTGGCTCTAATAGTTCCTCCAAAAGCTCAATATTTTTTTTATTTATTTCTAATTTCTTTTCAAGATTATCTTGTATTTGAAGATACTTTTTTAAATGCTCTTTCTTTTCGGGATATTTATTTATTAAATCTTTTAAGTTTCTTAATTCTACGATAAATTCTAAGCTCAAGAAGTTAGCTGACTTCAAATTTAGCATAAATTGGTTCACATCATTAATGTCGACTAAATAATCAATAATTTTCTCTAAAAAAACCTCGTAAATTATTGGAGCTAATTTTAGATCATATAATCGATGAATTGAAGTGAAAGTTCCAATTTCAGTTTGATTAAGGTTAATAAAAGGATCCAAAAAGGCGTTCTCTAATTCTTCTCCTTTAAATCCCATTTTCAGTAATTCAGTTTTGATCATTTCTAAAAGTTGAGGAAAGGAATTATCTAGATCATCGATACTTAATCCCTTTATTTCGATGATAATATTAATCTTTTCATGAAAAAATTGGTCTAGGCTGTTAAACAGAGAATCCTCATTGTCTAAGTATAAGCTAGAAATGTTTAACAACCCTTGAAATATCATCAAGAAACACCGAAAATTTACATTAAGTAAAAATTATTGATAGAACCATAATTCTTAATTAAATATTAGGAGAATAAGAATTAATACTTTTTTATTGTAAATTGCAGTAAAACGAAATTATTTGCAGATTATTAATTAATTGGGTGGTTATGTTTAAGTATGAAAATTATCAAGATAAAATTTAAAATAATAAAACTTTCTTAATATCTTTAATATTAGATTCATAATTTTAACTCTTAATAAAAATCCCTCTATAAAAATTAAGATATAACCATTTGAATTTTGATTTTAATGGATACTTAAAATTTGAAAAAAATGCTTCATAAAATTTAAAATTAAAAAATAATCTATATAATTAGATAATTTTTACAGCAAAGATGAAAAATATGACATCAAATATATTTGGTACTTCAGGCATAAGAATGGTGTTCCAAAATTATAGCACGACAGAACTCATGTTTACACCACAAATGGCTTTAGATGTGGGATTGTCTTTGGGTACATATTTAAAAGGTGAAGGTATCGTAGTTATCGGGAAGGATATTAGAACTTCTGCTTTACCAATAGAATATTCATTAATTTCGGGGATTATAAGTACGGGATGTAATGTGAAAACATTAGGAATTGTAACCACACCCACATTAGCAAAGTCTCTACGATTTTTAGATGGGAATGCTGGAGTTATGATTACCGCATCTCATAATACTCCCGAATATATTGGATTAAAATTTTGGAATCCTTCAGGTATAGGTTATTCTCACGAACAAGAAGAAGAAATTTCGCGATTATATGACGAGAAGTGTTTTCTTGATATCAAATGGGATCAAATTGGAAAAGTTACTCCAATTAATGATATTAACGATAAACACATTTCAGATATAACGAATCGTATAATATTTGATGGGAGTAGCCTTAATGTTATAGTTGACCCCGGAAACGGAGCGGGATGTGAAATCGTCCCAAGGCTATTAAGTGAGTATAATGTAAATATTATTACAATCAATGCACAAATGGATGGTAAATTCCCTGGAAGAAATTCAGAACCTAGTGAAAAAAATTTAATTCAGATTTCCAAATTTTTGAAAATATCAACACAAGAAGATATTGGAATAGCACTAGATGGGGATGCTGATAGAGTTATTTTTTTAGATGAAACTGGTGAAATTGTCGATCCAATTAGGTTATTAGCGCTCCTGGCAAAATACTATATCCAAAATAATAGAAAAAACATTTCTATGAACGATATGAAAGTATCAACTCCTGTAAACTCATCTAGTTTAATTGAGAATGTGTTACAACCACTAGGTTGCGAGATTTTAAGAACTGAAGTCGGAGATATCCAAGTAGCTCAAGCTTTGCATGAGAATGGGGGATTTTTGGGTGGAGAAACCTCAGGTACTTATATTTGGCCCAGCTTCCATTATGGACCAGATTCAATAGTCACAATCGGAATAGTATTGCAAATGATGGTCAAAACAGGAAAAAGACTAATAGAATTATTGAAAGAAATTCCAGAATATCCCTATTACCGTAAGCAATTTCAGCTTGTAAAAGATATTCCCTTTACTGATGAAATAAACCAAAAAATTATTATTGAGATGAAAGAGAGCTTCGATTCTATGGGAAAAAAATTAAAATCTATTAATAAAATGGACGGTTGTAGATTCGATTACGATAATGGATGGATTTTAATAAGGCGTTCAGGAACAAGCCCATATTTAAGAATTTCTGGTGAATCTAGTGTCGATATAAATCAATCAATTGAAATGAATAAAATAGCAGAAGAAAAAATGAAGAAATTAAATTTAATATAAAGCTTTTGTGAACATTTATTTTTTTATTTGAAGTTAACTGTTTCTAATTTCTATTTCCATTCCTTTTTGTTCAAGCTTAGTTTTGTTAGCAAGGAGTTCTCGACCAGCAATTTTATCCAAAATATAAATTAAATTGCCAGCTTTTTCCGAATATATCTGACCATAAGATATTGGAACATCTGGAGTAGGTTCATTTAGTAATGATTCAGTAATTGATTTAGTTTTTCGCTCTCCGTTAGCTAATAACACCACTGTTTTCGCCTTATATACTAGCTCAGCACCCATACTGATAGCATAACGAGGACATTCATTTTCTGAGGTAAATTGTCCATCGATTACCGCATTAGTAACTGTATTTTTATCAAGTTTTATTAACATAACTTTACTTCCTTCAAAGGGTATTCCTGATTCATGAAATGCAACATGACCACATTCACCAACTCCTATAACTTGTAAATCAATTCCGCCAGATTTTTCAATTTTTTGGGCATATCCATCTAAAATTGTTTCACGAATCCAATTTAAGTATTCTGAAGACGCGCTTTCTTTAATGACAATTGATTTTCCTGAATCAGTTCCTAATTCGGTCCAATCTTCAGGATGGGATGATAGTTCTTGCATAAGTTTTTTTTGATCAATTAAACAAGCGTAAGGTAAAGTTGTTTCAATAAATTTACTGTTAAGAAGCCCAAAGAACTCTTTAATCATGAAGTAGCAATAACTTTGTGGATGTATCGTGCGTTGTTGAACATTTTCTCCCGGAAGACCAATATATTCATCGAGATTAAAACTGCGAACCCTACTGCTATCGAATTTTTTAGCGTTTGCCATTTGAGCAAGTTCTTTATAAAGACCCGTTGGTGAATTTCCTGTAGCAAGCCCTAAAACATATTCACCCTTGTCTTGTAATCCTTGGATAATATGTTCTTTTACGATTTCTGCCGCAACCTTACTTAACTTTTCAAAGTTATCTGTTACAAATACTTTAATCGCCATAAATAATTCCTTTAAAAATATTTTATACTAACAAAAGTTCTCTTTAATAAAAATTTAATTATAAGAACTTTACAAATTACAATTGTTATATCTTCTATCGGCAAAATTTTTAAATTTCTTATTCTTTTCTATTTTTAAATGTGTGGTATTTTTGGAATAATTACAAAGAATCAAGAGATCTCTGTAGGAAAAGTTGTCTTCGAAGGAATAAAACGTTTAGAATACCGTGGGTATGATTCATGTGGTATTGTTTCACTTTGTAATTCTAAATTATTTGTTAAAAAAGAGGCTGGAAAAATAGATGAAATCCATAAAAAACTTAAATTAGATGAAGTTCCTAATGGTACGAAGCTTGCTTTGGCCCACACAAGATGGGCAACTCATGGTGCGCCTACAAAACAGAATAGTCATCCGCATTTAGATTGCTTGAACAAAATCGCAGTTGTTCATAATGGGATAATAGATAATTTTATGGAATTGCGGAATGAACTTTCTTCTACAGGTCACACATTTAATTCAGATACAGATACTGAAGTTATTCCCCATTTAATTGAAGATTTTATGAAAAAAGGTTTTAATCTTAAGGTTGCTACTATAAACGCATTAAAAAAATGTAAAGGAACATACGCAATAGCAGTCTGTCAGGTTGATAATCCGGATACGATTATAGTTGCTCGAAAGGAATCTCCTTTAATAATTGGAATAGAAGAAGGAAAAACAACTTATTGTTCTTCAGATATTCCTGCTTTTTTACCTTACACAAAAAAATGTTATATAATGGAAGATAACGAACTTGCTGTTTTGAAAGCGGGAGAAGTAACATTTTTTGATCTTAAAAACGATAATGAATTGATTAAAAAAAAAATACATAATATTGAATGGAATATTGACGCTGCAGAAAAGGGGGGTTATGATCATTTTATGCTAAAAGAAATTTTCGAAGAACCAAATGCATTAAGGCTTACTATGAAAATTTCAGAGCAACTCCTAAGTAAGTTTGCAAACGCTTTAATATCAGCAGATAACATATATATCACTGCAGCGGGCACATCTTATCACGCAGCACTAGCAGGAAAATTTATAATTTCTAGATTTCTTAATAAAAACATTCAAGATATAGAATGCTCTGAATTTGAGACTCAACTAAAAGGTAGCTTGCAAAAAAATTCCGTAATTATTGCAATCTCACAATCAGGTGAAACGATTGACACGATTGAAGCGATTAGATGGGCAAAAAAAACAGAATATGTTAAAATCTTAACGATTACTAATGTTGTAGGCTCATCAATTACTAGATATTCCGATTACGTGATCGTAACAAATGCAGGACCTGAGATTGGTGTTGCAGCAACAAAAACGTATAGCACGCAAGTTCTTGCTCTTGCTTTGATAGCAGTTTCAATCGCAAAAATTAGAAAAATAATATCTGATGAAGATATAATAAAATACTACGATGCTTTAACTGGAATTCCTAATATCATTGAAAAATTCCTTAAAAAAAATGTTGATTTAATTAAATATATCGTAAACCATTTAGAAAAAAATTTGAATTATTTCTTTCTAGCAAGAGGTATTTCAATCGCAACTGCCAAAGAAGGAGGATTAAAATTGAAAGAAGTTGCTTGCCGGTTTATCGAAGGTTACTCAGCAGCTTCTGCTAAACATGGGCCAATTTCTTTAGTAAGAGAAGGATTTCCTATAATTTTTATTGCTCCACCTGACGAGACATATAATAGATTAGTTGGGAACGTAATGGAGTTCAAATCTAGAGGAGGAAGAATTATTTCCGTCGTTGTGGAAAGCGATGTAAAAATAACAAAATTAAGTGACATAACAATTCGAATCCCTCAACCCGCTGATAAATATCATAATCTGTTCAGTCCAATTACTTTCATGCCTGCATTACAATTATTAGCCTATTATGCTGCCTTAGCTCATGATCTTGACCCCGATAAACCATTAAATCTTAGTAAGACTGTGACCGTTCATTAAAGATATTCTTTATCCTTAAAAGAAACTATCCTTTTTAAATAAAAGATGGAAGATATTTCAAAATGGTATTTCGCGTATTTTCAACTATACTTAGAAGCCAAGAAGTTCCAACTTTTAAATTATGTTCATCTAAATTCTTTATTACATTGATATAATCCTTCCCAGTTTTTTTATAGACATTATCTAGATTTCTTAAAAATTCATCTCTCTTTATTTCATCACCAGAAAATGATAAACTTTCATTAAAACTACTTTCAATTTTTTGTATATTCTCAGCAAGTTCTCTTTTTTGATTTATCAGCTCTTCCGATCCTTCAATACCCATAATCGATTTATATAATTCTATAGATTTTTCCATCTTGTTAGCTAGTTGTTTAAATCTCTTAATTCTCTCATTAATAATAAGCTCAATTTTTTCAACTGCACCCTCATAAAGTAATTTTTCCATCTCACTTCCTTGATAGAACTTAGAACGTACAATTAGGTACCATTGTCTGAGAGCTATTATATTTGCGATATATTCAATACAATTTATAACTCTTTTTTTAACGCTCCAATATAGTCCCGGATAGAAATCCATATCCCCTTTTTGAGGTTCTTTACCCATTAAAAGCTTATGACCTTGGGGACAATCTCCGCGGTAAATAACTCCAGCTGCAATTACAGTCTTATAACCTATCCGACTTGGTCCTACTATTCCGCCTTGTCCCCCTAAAAAGATTGGAGGTTGATTGAGCATAACACCATATGCTACATCTCCAATTAAAGATGCTGTTGCTTTATCTTGATTAGATGTATAATTAAAATGAATATACGAACTACCCACTTCGCTATGGTTTGTTCTGCTCGTCCCTCCTGCCATTAAAATGTCACAAAAATTAATAATGCTCCCTAATGTCACAAATGGAAAAAGAATTGTTTGTTTAAGACCTACAGTATGAGCACCATTAGCCTCCTCCTCCAAAAGGCATCCTTCTCGGACTTCGGCACCATCACCCATATTCGCAGAATCCAGAAATGTAGATCCTTCAAAATATCCCCCTTTTAATTCAACTTTTTTCCCTAATTGACAATCTTTAATAGTAACTGGAGACCTACTACCCAGCTTTACTCCCGGCATAATAAGTGTCTTTTTGCCAAATATTTTACATCCTGAGTGTATCGTAACATCCTCAGATGATATCAGATTAATGTTGACTTCCTCGTTTATTTCAACCGAAGAAGGATTTGGTATATTGACTCCTTTTTCAATTAAAGCATTAATTAATGAGTTTTTATTATATACCATATAATCATATCTCTTTTCTGGTTCAGATTTCTTATTTTTTTAATAAAAATAACTACTATCTTCTAATAAACCTTTTTTAGTAATTTACGCTTTTTCTACACGAAATATGTGGCTATTCCAACTCTCTAATTCAATATATAATCCATTTTCACGAAGATCTTTCCCTTTATAAAAATACTCGTTACTTGTAAGCAGATCTGTAAACTTCCAGTTAAATTGTCCAAAATCTATATTTTCTATTATTAAATGCGCTTTGGAAGAATTTAAACTATAATTGACAACAATTAATAGTCGATCCTTATTTGTCCACCACTGATACGAAATAATATTATTGAAAGAGTTATCACTTGAACTGACAGGTTTAACTTTACATAAAGACCATTTTCCATTATCAAATGTTCTTCCGGGAATAACTTTCAACAAAGTATCATAGAATTCCATAAGAGCTACATTATCTTCTTCTGTCGGCGCCCTTCCTAATTGAACAGGTAATTTTATTTCGTATCCTCGTGTTTGACCTTCAAAAATCAATCGAGCGCCAGGCAGTGTTAAAATAATAACAGTAGCAGCTTTTGAAGCTTCAATTCCGAACACTGTGATAGCTCTTGGTTCGTCGTGATTTTCAATAAATCTAAGTAGTTTATTTTGATAGTTTATATCAGCGTTAAGATGTTCTTTTATACTTTGAACATCAGATTTTATTAAACGCTCGTATAGCTTTTTATCGTAACAATAATCGAACCCTTGTTGAATTAAATCCCATTCCAGATCCCAATAAACTTCAGCTATAAACTTAAAGTTGGGATATTTTTCCTTAACTTGAGATATAACATCAACCCAATACTCATTTTCAAGGGGTAACCCAGCTTTTTCACCCCAAGTTTTGCTGAAAACATCATTAATCATTAACATTGCCATATCACACCTAACTCCATCACACTGTTCTGCAATCGAAAGTAGAGTGTTAACTGCTTTGGAACGTGCCTCAGAAGAAAATGCATTTATTTGTACTGTGTCTGTCCAAGGGGGAAAATTAGGATCTTTACCATGAGCATAGACCGTATCTCCAACGGAATAAAAATCGTAAGGTTTGGTCATTAATTCTTCTAAAGTTCCTTTTATAAACACATCCGATTTCTCAAGTGTCCAGAGATGATCAATAGAAACATGATTAGGAACATAATCTAAAATAAGTAGTAAATCATGGTCTAGCAAATCGGTTCTAAATGATTTTAGAGCATCAGAACCTCCTAATTGAGAACTGACATGATAATAATATACTGAATAAGGTGACCCAACAACATCTTGTGTGTTATAATATCTCAATGCTTTACGATACTCTTCCTGTAAGCCCTCATGATTCATCGCAATTTCTTTTCCTATAGGACTTCGTTCCCAAACACCCATCAACCATACAGCATCAAAAGGAGTTAATTCTTGATCTATTAATTCAATGGGTATTGAATCAAGTTTAATATTATGACCATATATATCAGATAAATTCGTTAACCACGGCCATGTATTAATTTCGAATATTTTTGGATGGACAGGCCAAGCATGTTCTTTGGTAGGCATGATGATTCTTACTTTTATTATATTTTTGAGGATTAATTACTATTTAATATACCGCTTAATTTAAAAAATGAATTTTATTATTTACAAAATTATCGATTAAATATCAAAGTATTATTTTTTAATAATAAATATATATACATTATTAGATAATCATACTATAATAAAGAAAAATAAAAGAAGTGAGTTTTGAAAGTGAGTGAAGAGAAGGATGCAATAAGAAAGTTGATAATGCTCATTTCTGATCTTCGAGCAAAGGATGAAGAACGTTATGAAGCCCATGTCAATTTTATGAACGAAACAATCAAAATGATTGGCGCTATCGAATCCCAGATGAACAAGCATTGGTCCACGGTATTAGATTCTCTCAGTGAATTGAATGAAAATATCAACAGTAATCTAGATTCATTACTTACGGGAATTAATCCTAAAGGGCTTAGAGAAACTTCCAAATCACTTCAAGAAATTATGGACACAATGAACAAAAGCGTACAATCTATGAATTTGGAGAAAGTTCTTAGTGAGCTTAAAGTTTTAAAAAGTTCTACAACTTTAGAAGCAAAACTAGCTCAAGGTCTTCAAAGTATTCCAATTGGTCAACCACCAGAACAAATAACCGCTAACATTAATTTAAATTCTCCAAATGGAGTTTCCGCGCCAGCAATAGAGGAAGAAGAAGTTTATGGATTTGTTCCAGGAAAAAAGAAGAAAAAGAAAGATGAAGAAGAGGAGCCTCACCTTATGAGACCAAGTGACCTTTTTAAAAAATAAACGGAAAGATTTATGGGTAGGATTGTCTCCAATCGGGTTACTAAGGAAAAGAATCACATGATTAGATGATTATTATTGTTGATATTTTGAATTCCTTTAATCAATTTGTCATATTTAAACGAAAAATAAAAAAAAGTTTAAAGAAATTTAGGATTTATTATTCACATTTAAAAATTTCTTGTATTTTTTAATCTTTCCATGAACGGTATGAGAGTTTTTCTAACTTGTTCTATATTTTCACCGATTTTTTTGAAATTGATAACTATTGCTGGTATGTTATACTCTGCTTTTAGTTTTTCTTTTAGCCTATCGTAAATTTTTGAAATTGATGGGCACCCATATACTTGATTGAAGATCAATCCATCAATGTTCATGTTTTCAGCAGCTTTTAAATACGAATTAGTCATGTTTTCATCGTCGCATCCTATTCCTTTTGTTGAAGCGTTTAGTAGAAAACGCGCATATTCTTCTATAGGATCAGTTTTGTGAGATATGGGAATTTCTTCTAAAAATCCTAACACATCCCAATCGGCATAAATTATCCTACCCCCTAATTTATAGATAATTTCGTGAATTTCAGGTTCCCAACCTTGAAACATGGGAGCAAAAAGCAATCTTGGCATATGAGATACATCCATTCCTATACCCTTTCTAATCCTCTCTCTCATCTCTTTAACTAACTGGCTCAAATTTTCTAAGTATCTTTGAGCGTTTGAATTATAATCTTGGAATGTGATAGTTAAGAGTGCCAAAATTTCTGCGAATGTAGCCGGATTGCATGGATAAAAGTTCGAATTGCTAATCTCGTAAAGGATAGTCTTATAAAATCGTTTTATTTGATTGCCGATACGAAATTGCTTCTGTAAGCTATTATCTGATACAAAATTTCCCGTGATTTTCTCTAGTTCACTGATTCCGTTCTTGATATTATTAACCATTTCCTTTAAAGCTATTTCTTCATTATCTAAATTCTTCGAAGGAACATCGATTATGATTTGACTCGGTACTATCGTTTTTAACGATTCTGAAAAAGAATTCCAACTTCCACATCGCATTGCGAAGTTAAGATTAGCGTCTAGATTCTTACCCTTAGATTTATGCATTCCATAAAGAGCTTTAATCCCATAACATAATTCCGAAGGAACACCATTACTAACGCCTATCTCATACATTTCATTATATTTACTATTGATAGAAGAAATAACATCTTCGAGTATCTTATCAACAATTTTTAACACATCAAATTGGCGAGCGATCTCAAGGAATTTAGACGTTAAACTCCATCCTAACACAGATGTAGCAGATTGTAATGGCATTAAATACTTACTAACTTCGAAAGTCTCCAATCGAATTGGGAATACGGGGACAGCACCAACAGCAAAGACTAAATCAGGGAATCCTAAAGCAACTGAAATGAGTTTTTTCTTCTCTCGAATTTTTTTTCTTCTTAGATATTCTCTGCCCGTCAAAAAGTTGGAAGCCATTTTTAGAACAGAAGTAAAACTTACAACATCATCAGCGTATATACTCGTTTTAGGATCATCTCAAGTTGCAGTAATTTATTTCGTTTGTTAGGACTACATTTTAAAAATAGTAAAAGAAAAGTAATAAAATTTATGAGCTGAATTATAAGGTTTTAAAATACTATTTGAAATATTTTTTACCAATATTTAACATAAAATTGATCGATCATAATTTTAAAACAGATTCAAAATTCTAGGATTTTAAAGAGTTCATTCTTAGAGAAAATTATTTGTTGCTAAAGGGTAAAGATTTCCATTTCTGATGAAAGATATTAATTTTTAACTCTAAAACTACAATTAAAGCATGATTACAATTACAAAATGTTTTATGGTTTTAAATAAAAGGTTTACTTTGAAAATTATTAGTTTTTTACGAGAAATCTTATAAAATATTCAATTTTCAATTCTCTGTATTTATAATATTATATATTTAGGCAAAAAATTATATAATATGGCTCATTTATATGAATTAGATATAAAGAGTATTTGATATTCGCATAAATGTAAAATTTTTAAGAATTTGGCTTAAAAGTTAATAATAAGAAAGAGATTGCCTGTGTCAAATTAATTTTTGTTTATTTTTGATAGAAAAAAGCTAAATTGTTAATTATAAAATGATTAATTTCTGAAGGTATAATTGGCAATCAAATACTCTCAAGTGATTTTTTGCAAAAAAATGAAAAAAATAAGAGAGTGATTAAATATAAGGACAAAAATTATTGAAAAATTAATAACTATGAACGAGATTTCTTCAGTTATCCAAAAAATTTTTAAATCTCAATTCAAGATTTCTAAAAATTCTATTATCTCTGAGGAAAATCTATTTATTATAGGTCATAATGAAAAAGGTCTTATTTCAGTGATTCAATCTTCAATAAATAAGAATTTTGAGAGGACCAGCATATCCATTTTGGTGTTTAAAACTCAATCGTTAGCTAAGGAATTAAATATACAACAAGAATCGCATAACTATATAAGCCTAATTGAAGAAAAATTGATTCGAATATTGAAAGATGAGGATAAAAATAAATTTTGCTATCCATTTAAAGAACTTTCTAAATTTCAATTAGAGAAAGCTCAAGAAAAAAGGAAAATATTTACGCTCGAAACACGGATACTAAATGTTATAATTAAGCATTTATATAATATAAATGACTTTTCAGATGAAATTATGAAATTTCCTTTTTCTATAATTCATACTGATGGAAAGTGGGAAGAATGGGATAAAATTTATTTTCCATATATTGAATCAATTGAAAATAATATAATTAAGACCGATGTAAAGAACACAAAGTTATATCGTAATTATAATTTTGCATTAAAGAGTGATACTTTTCAAAGAGTAATAGATCTGTTGATAATAACTACTAAAGAAACTAACTCAGAACCCAATAATCAAGTTACTGAAGAATTAAATCCCTATGATTATGAGATTACTTTTATATATTGTAATAGAACGTCTAAACCGTTTAAATATATGAATTTATTAAAATTTGTGAATGAAATTAAATCATTTTCAGAAAAATTCAGGAATGATAATAAAAATAAGTGCAATAATATCAGACCACAATTAATTTTAATATCCCAATATGGATATGATCTAGAAATTAAAGATTATTTGAGAAAGCATTTGATTAGAGAAACAGATTATATTATTCCTTTATTGGTAATACCTCCTATCAATAATGAACTGTGGCATAATTTTATCGAGAATGAGGATTTAAAATTACAAAAACGAAATGATTTGGGAAATATTATACGAGTAGGTAATAACAAGCTAGTATCATCTTCATTTAAAAATAATATGGTAAAATCCGCAAAAAGTGAATACAACCAGATAATTGAAAGAAATAAATTGGTTAAATTCGATAATGATTTTTTAAGTAAATGGCATAGGATACTAGATGTTTCTAATTCAACGGAAATTTTAAAATCCAATAATGATTACGAGAAATTAGATGAAAATATCAATATCGTAAAAGAGAAGGTACCTGTTTTTTAAGGTATTATTCCATATTCATACAAAATTATTTGAACATTTCCATAAATGCTCCGAGTCGAGTTTTAACTTGCTCTACATTTTCGCCAATTTTATTGAATGTAATTGCTGTAATCGGTATTTCAAGCTCTCGTCTTACTTTCTCTCTTAACATTGTATAACAGTTTGAGATGGAATGGCACCCAAATAATTGGAAAAAGATTAAACCGTCTGCATTTAAATCCGATGCCATTCTCAAATATGAATCTGTTAATTTTTCATTATCGCAACCTATTCCTGTTTCTGTAGCTCTCATAAGAAATCGAGCGTACTCTTCTGAAGGATTCGTATGTGGTCCGGTAGGTATTTCTTCCAAGAGTTTAAGCAATTCCCAGTCTGCATATAAAGCTCTTCCTCCTAACTCGTATATGATTTCATGACTTTTGGGTTCCCATCCTCCGAACATAGGGGTCACGAAAATTCTAGGCATTTTTGACACGTCCATTCCAATCCCCTTTCTGATTCTTTCTCTCATCTCTTTTTCTAGCGAAACGATATTGTCTCTATATCTAGCCGCATTAGAGTTATAATCTTGAAAAGTAATGCTTAACAGTGCCATAATTTCACTGAAAGTAGCAGGATTACAAGGATAAAAATCGGAAGCACTTATATCGTAAATAATGTTCTTATACGACCTTTTTACTTGATTTCCAATTTTAAAATGGTTTCTTAAATCATTATCTGTTACATTATTTCCTGTCAGCTTCTCGAATTCATTTAAGGCAGTTGAAATGTTTTCAGTAAGTAATTCTATAGCATTTCCAATGTTTCTAGGTGGAATATCAACCCAAATTTGTTTAGGTCCTTGGTTAATAGCTTTCAACGATTCTAAATATTTATTGTAAGCACTACAACGAATTGTAACATTAAAACAAGCATTTACATTGCTACCCTTGGTGACATGCATGCCAATTAAACTTTTTAATCCATAGCAAAAATCACTTGAAATTCCATTTTCAATTCCAATATCATACATTTCGTTGTATTTTTTATTTATAATATCAATTACATCCTCGATAATGTTATCTACTATTTTGCTTACTTCGTTAATTCCAAGATTTCTAATAAAACCAAGAAAATTAGATACCGTGTTCCAACCAAAGATGCTCGAAGCTGAACCTAAATATGTAAGATATTGACTTATCTCAAATTGATGCATTCTTATTGGAAAAACAGGGATTGTACCTGCTGCAAAAGGTAAATCCGAAAACGGTAAGGTGACAGCAACTAATATCTCTTTTTCTCGAAATTTTTTCCTTTTTAAATAATTACGACCTGTTAGCAAGTTGTAAGCAATACGCAGTACACTGCTGAATTGTATAATTTCGTCTGCAATTAAACTCATTTCATCATCTCCAGATACGCTTCTATTCTTGTTGATAATTGACCACGGTTAGCTCTGGAATAATCTCTTTCTACATTTAGTACTTGAATTCCTTTTTCTTGTAATGTCTCTTTTAAGAAAGAAGACATTAGCGAAATATGGTCGCAAAACTTTATTATGTGATTGATGACACCTAACTTTCTGCCTTTATTTTTTTTGTAATTTTCAAAGTATTTCTGTATAAATGAAACTTTCTGTTCAAGAAAGTCAGGTACTGAATGGTCACCATAAATATTATTTTTGAACCTAAGAACTAGCACATCCAAAGGATCATTCTCTCTATCTATGAGATTACTCTCGATAATTTGAGAATAGTAATGATTCCCAATCCAGGTATCAAAAAAAACAATGTTACCTCCCCCCTCCTCAATCAAGTCTATCATATTGTCATTAATAAAGATTGAACATCCAGTAAGTAAAACATCCTTAGATGTATTAGAAACGGATTGAGGAGCGTTTTTAACTTTTTGAATCAAATTTTCTAAGTCGTGAAGAAAATCTGGTCCAAATAACATTGATTTATGAATTAATTTCAATTTTTCAGAGCCTAACATTTCCAGCTCATTGATTTCTAAAAACTTTTTTTTGAAATTATTGAATTTTAATATGCTATTATGTATATCATCATCAGATATCTTTCTATCTATAATAACTTCAAGTTGATTTCTAAAGTCTTGTAATTCGAGTTTAAAATATTTCAGGCTGTTTTCATTAATTGTATACGAAACATAAAAATTCAAGCGAGGAATGTTAAAGTATTTGGAAATAATTTCTGAAACACAAATATCTGATACACAGTGATTGGAAACAATGATATAATCAACCATTTCCAAAAACTTATAGTCGTTTGGTTTAACTGAAAATAATCCAATACACGATTGTGCAAACGCACATGTGGAAGGTGGTAAAAAATCGTGACTTGCGTCCATTAGTTCATCGTTCCCTCCAAAGATTAACCTTAAGGGAAAAAAACCAGCAGCGTCAATCAACTCCTCGGGAATATTATCATGGGCTAAATAAGCGATAACTTTGATCCCTTCCTGTTTTTTTTCTTTAAGGAAGAGAGTAAATTCAGATAGTAGACTAGAGTCATCCATAGTGATAAGTTCAGCTGTTAACTGTATTTATGCGAGTTGTTCGTTTCTGCGATTAAAGCAGCACCTATAGCTCCCGTTAATTGAGGAAATTCAGGTGTTTCGACTGCATAACCAAGTTCCTCCTCAAGATACTTTTTCACAGCGGGATTTTTCGCGACTCCACCACAGAAAACTAATTTGGGACCCACTCCGATACGTTTAGACATTCCAGCAACTCTTCTCGCAATTGATCTATGAATACCACTGGCTATTTCTTCTTTAGAAGCTCCCCTTGCAAACAAACTAATAACTTCACTCTCAGCAAAGACTGTACATGTCGAGCTGATTGAAGCTGATTTGTTAGATCTTAAAGCCAAATCTCCAAATTGATCAATAGGAACCTCCAAAGCATGAGCCATAACTTCTAAAAATCTTCCAGTCCCTGCTGCACATTTATCGTTCATTTGAAAGTCGACGACATTTCCAGTTTTCTTAGATATTACAATAGCTTTACTATCTTGACCACCAATGTCTATAACGGAATGTACATCTGGGAAGAAGTATTGAGTTCCTTTAGCATGAGCAGTAATCTCAGTCACCCGATCATCAGCTATATCGATCGTATTCCGCCCATAACCGGTACTCATGACGAATACATCAGATTTCTCCAAATCGTTTTTCTCCAATAAGTCATCAAATAATTTGTGACCTATCTTTTTAAAATCATAAGTGGATCGTTCTGTGCGATGGTCTAGCATTTTGCCGTTACTAAGTAAAACGATTTTTGTGGCAAGAGAGCCAATATCGATTCCTATAAAAGTTTTCAATTTTAATCAAATAGAATTTATTATTTTTGTATAGGAATTGTCTTAAAAATTTTAAATTTTCGATAAAACCAAATAATTTTTTAATCTAATAGAAGAATTGAAACTATAATAGTAAGACTAAAAGCGATTAACATTTGAAAAACATTTTTCCATAAAGATTCTCGAGAAATGAAACCTACAAAAATACCTAGAAGAATAATACATATAAAAATAATAAAAAAAGAAATGATAAAAAAATTGAATGTTGCTTCAATAGCAAAAAAAAACGGAATTAACGGAATAATTCCCCCTAAAAACGGAGCACATCCATTAACTAAAGATACAACTATGCTTGCAAATCTTTCTGCCTTTTCTTGTAATGTCTTTGATTTCTTTCTACTATTATTCGATTTTTTTAAATTTAGATTTTTACTTCGATTTTTATCATTAAAATCAACCGTTATCATTGCTTTCTCGATTTCTTTGTCCTCAACTAGGTTATCATTCTCTTCTGTTTCTTCCTCTTCATTCATTATTACCATAGCCTTATCTAAATCTAATCTCAATCTCTTCTGTTCTGCCTTTTCAGATATGTATGAACCACTTAATCCCGACATGAGCATTGAAATTGATGTTGCGAACCCAGTTAATATTACAATATGACTATCTACTGAATGTTGTCCTTCTTTAAAAATAAGTATAAAAAATCCTAATAGAATGCCTAAAATAGTTAACATCCCGTCGTAAAAGTTATTTACAAAATAACGGCGGGCAATTGATAAAAAATCCGTAATATTTGCGTATATTCTAACCTTTTCAATCATTTTAAATTTTCTTATCTAAGATCACGATACTTTTTGATGATCTTTATTATTCTAGATTGGTTTATTCCCGAAATTAATCTGAGATTCTATTCGATCTTTTTTCCCATTTGGTTACTATCAATTATATATGTAATGTTTGAAAAATAATAAAATTTACTTTAAGGATTTAATGCTAATTCTAAAAGCAAAGAAACGAGTAGTGTAGTAATTCCCGCCGTGATAAGATGTAAAGTATACTTTAGGCGACCTCCGCCAGAAATTTTACCTAAAAATATTCCTAAATAGGCTAAAATGCCAACCAATACTGCATACGAGACGAGAAAATGAAATAGGCTTAATGCCGGCCCAAAGAAGAATGGGATCAGAGGAAGAACAGATCCTAGTACAGGCGCTCCACCATCTACCAGTGATGCTATAATTGTAGCAAATCTTTCTGAACGTTCTATTAGGGATTTATTTTTATTATTATTTTCGTCATCATCTTTTCGAAAGTCTCCTGTGTTTCCCTTGGTGCTTTTATAGTTGATTGGAGTTATCATTGCTTTTTGAATCTCCTCATACTCAGCTAAATTTTTCTCTTTCTTATGATTCTTGTCCAATTCTTTATCTGGTTTCTCTGATTTTTCCTTTTTTTCTTGATAGATTACCATTTCTTTTTTCAAATCACTTAATTTCTTCTTTCTCTCTGCTTCTTCAGAGAGAAATGCTCCCCATAATCCACTAATACCAATTGCTAATGCTGTTGATAAACCGGTGATTATTATAATAGATGAGCTTAAATTCTGAGTACTGTTAGACATAAAAATTATAAAACTCCCACTTACAATACCCGCACAAGTTAGCGCTCCATCAAAGGCGTTGTTAAAGAATTTTCGACGTGCTATTATTCCTAAATTTGATAGTTCAGAATATTCATGCCACTTTATAATTAAAGATTTTAATTGCATTTTTGTTAAAAAACACCGTTATTATTCTTTTCTTAAAATAGAAGGTTTACTGTGTAAATTAATCTAATTTTTAAAGATAAGGAATAATCCCTTATAATATTTATAAATACTTGAAGCTAATAATCTTTTTTA
>CAZDTP010000036.1:0-39820 GCA_964508365.1 uncultured archaeon | reverse complement strand
TCCGAAATTTTAATTAATTAACTAAAATAATGTAAAAATTATATGTAAAAAGTTTTTAGGAGATATTATAATGGCTCAAGAACAATTTTATGGTGAAATTTCTGACGCAATTGTGAATTTAGACAAGGAGAAAGCAATTGATCTAGCAAATAGGGCGATTACTGAAAAATTGAACTTGCTAGAGGTCATTGAAAAAGGTTATGGAGACGGTGTCCGAAGAATTGGCGACCTGTGGGAAGAAGGAGAATTTTTCTTACCAGAATTAATGCTTGGTGGAAATATTATGCAAGAATCGATGGATATTCTATTACCAAGCTTGAAAGAGAGTGGAACTTCTGCGTCACTAGGAGTTGTGGTAATTGCTACGATTGAGGGAGATATTCATTCTATTGGAAAAACTATCGTAGGTACTATGCTAAGTGCTAATGGTTTTGAGGTTTACGATTTAGGGGCAGATATTCCAGCAGAAAAAATCATTGAAACTGCAGTTGAGAAAAATGCGAACATAATAGGGGTTTCCGCTTTGCTTACTACAACAATGTTCGGTCAAAAAAAGATTATAGATATCTTAGAGGAAAGAGGTATTCGAGATAATTTTAAAGTAATTATTGGAGGGGCTCCAGTAACCCGAGAGTGGACAGAAGAATGTAATGCAGATGGATTTGCTAGTAGTGCTGTAGAAGCTGTTAAATTAGTTAAAAATCTCTTAAAAAAATAATATTATAAACGATTTATAGGGAGGTATGTTATGTTATTTCATGATTGGCTAAATGATAGTTCTAAAATCATACTGTTTGATGGAGGAATGGGATCAGAAGTTTTTAAACGCGGTATTAAGCCGGGAAAGCTTCCTGATTCGCTCAATATCGAGCAACCCAATATCATAATTGATATTCACAAATCTTATTACATTGCTGGGGCAGATATGTGTCAAACAAACACATTTGGGTCAAGCTTCATAAACCTAAAGAATTATAAACTAGAAGATCGAATCAAAGAAATAAATCTGGGCGGCTTAGAAAATATAAAAAAAGCATGTCCTCCAAATCATTTAATTGTTGCCGATATAGGTCCCTCTGGTGAATTTCGACCTCCAGTTGGAAAAGCATCACCAGATCAATGGATTTCTAGCTTTGAGAAACAAGCTACTTTATTAGAAGCTGGAGTAGATTTATGGCATATAGAGACAATGTCAGATATTGAAGAGATGAAAGCAGCATTGGAAGCAGTGAGAATCATTTCAAAAAAACCTATTATTAGTTCTATGACTTATAAAAAGACGAAAAAAGGCTTTTATACGATAATGGGAGATTCTCTAGAGATGTGCGTCCAAATTCAGGAAGATCAAGACGCAGACGTAATTGGCGCAAATTGTACATTAGGAAGCGATCAAATGGTTGATTTAATGAAAGATTTGAAACATCTTACTGATAGACCAATATCTCTAAAACCTAACGCAGGTCAACCAAGAATTAACAGTGATAATATAGCGGTTTACGATCAACCTATAAAGGATTTCGTAAATGATATAGGAGAAATGATACAACTGGGCGCTAAAATCGTAGGAGGTTGCTGTGGAACGTCTCCAGCTACTATAAAAGAAATAAGAAAACTTATTGATTCACTAGAAAATTAATCAAAAGTGAGTGTGTATGTTAGGATGGGAATATTAAGACCAAGAATTAATGTTTTAGATGAAGATCATAAAATAAAGATATTCAACGAAGCTAAAGATATTTTAGAAAATCTAGGAATATTCTTAGGAAATGAGAACGCTAAAAAATTATTTAACAAGGAGGGAGTCAATCACGAGGGTCCTCGATACTTTATTCCTTCTGATTTAGTAGATAGATGTCTCAAAACTGTTCCAAATGAGATTAAGCTATTTGATAGAGAGGGAAAAGAGCATATTACTTTAGCGAACGATAATGTTCACTATGATCCTGGTTCAGCAGCGATATTATTTCTAGATGAAAATACAGGTGATACTAGAAATGCGTTTGAAAAAGATTTCGTACGTTTCTCAAAGGTAGTAGAACATTTAATGTATATCGAGGCTCAAAGTACTGCAATAGTTTATCAAGATGTCCCCACGCAGGCACAAGATTGGCATAGGCTATATATCGCATTATCTAATTGCTATAAACCAATCGTAACTGGGACATTTCGAAAGGAAAGTTTTTCAATTATGAAAGAGTTATTGTTAAGTTGTCGATTATCAGAAGATGAATTAGCAAGGAAACCTTTAGCGATCTTTGATGCATGTCCTAGTCCTCCGCTAAAATGGTCAGACCTAACTTCTCAATCACTTATCGATGCCGCCAAGAGTATGATACCATCTGAGTTTGTGTCTATGCCGTTAGCAGGGGCTAGCGCTCCAATAAGCTTAATAGGTTCAATAACACAACACTCTGCGGAATGCTTAGCGGGGGTTGTAATTGGACAGCTTGCAAAAACGGGAGCTCCTTTGATATGGGGAGGATCACCCGCAATATTAGATATGAAGCAAGGCACAACTCCAATGGGAGCAATTGAGACAATGATGATTAACTTAGGGGATGTCGAAATGGGATCTTTTTTGAATCTACCTACTCACGCGTATATGGGTTTAAGCGATTCCAAAGTCCCAGACGCACAAGCAGGATTCGAAGGGGGTATGGGGGCTCTTTTAGCAGGACTTGCAGGAGTAAACATGATTTCCGGAGCGGGTATGTTAGATTTTGAATCGACACAAAGCATAGAAAAATTAATAATCGACAACGAAATTATCGGAATGGTAAAACGACTTCTAAGAGGGGTAGAAGATCACGGTACTCCTTTCGCTTCTGAGATTTTAAAGGACTACAATGAAAAAGAGGAATTACTCTCGCATCCAACGACTTTAAAGCTTTTTAGAAAAGAGCTTTTTCTAGTGAGTCCTGTAATAGATCGCTTGTCTCGAGACGCTTGGAAAGAAAATGGCTCTAAGTCGGCAAGAAAAAGAGCAAAGGAGCAGGCGACTAAACTCGCTAAGAAAGGTTCTTTAAGACCTATTGATGATACAATTTCTAGGGAATTAGAATCTATTACTTCAAGGAATTTATAACCTCTCTATTTATATCTTCAAACTATTTTCTTTTAACCAAATTTTTCAACTTTTTCACGGTTAGAGCATATCTAAAATTCGGGATATTTCTCTAGCATATATTATCGCACCTTTGCTATTGAGGTGTCCACCATCTATAGTCAACACCAACCCTCTTTTCCTGCTTATACTTTCTGCCCAGTTCATTCTTTTTGATCTGAAATAATCGAAAACTAAGTTTAAAGGATGATCCCTTAGATTATAACTCGAAATGCATTTTTTTAGTATCTTATCAAAGAATGGACTCACATCAGCTATATATGCGCCATGTTTAGAGCCGACTTCCTTAATCTGATCATTTACTAATCTTCTTTTTTGGTTTAGCGGAGAATTTACGTCTTCTCCTAAGCAACTTAAAGTAGTTATTATCTTCATTGCTTTGCTATGTAAACTTATCGCTCTTAATCCATTATCATAAAAGTCTTTTATCTTGTTTAATGGAGTTACTTTTCTAATACTTGTGAAATTCCACTTTTTTTTGAGATAAGGTAAGAAAAGATCGTTGTGACCGGCTTCAATTACTATAATGTCATATTTTTCAGTATACGTTTTCAAAATTTTTAAAAGTCTCGTAAAGATTCCATAGAGGGTATCACCACCGCGTCCACTATTTATACACTTCGAATCAGGGAATTTCTGTTGAATTATATCAACATATCCGATTCCTATTTTTCCCTCAGTGATGCTATCACCAATAAAAAGTATTCTTTTGGTCATCTCAGTTCATAATCTATTTTACTTGTAATTTATTACTATAACAGCTACAAGAACAATGATTCCTCCGATGATGTTCCATATCAATATTGTCTCAGATCGGTTTAAGATAATTGAAAAGATGAGAGTTAGAAACGGCTCAATATAGAGAAACGAAGCCCCCTTTGAAGATTTTAGTTCATTTTGGGATTTCTGCCAGATAAAGTAACCAATTATGTAGCAACCAATTCCTAAATATATTCCAGACATTAAAACAACAATATTAGCCAGATTTTGGATAAAAATTAGTAATTCATTATTTAATAAAACGAAAAAAAACAATTCCAGCGTCCCAAAATAAGCTATATATTTGAGTGAAATTAAATTAGACTTCTCTTTGGATATTTTTTTTGTAGCAATTGTATATATCGCCCACAACAAAGGCGTTATAAGAGCAAATAAATATCCTAAAAAGTTAGGTGTTTCTGGAGCAAGTGTTTGTAAATTTCCTCCTGTGACTAACAAAAAACCTCCAATTGTTGCAATAATATAACCTATTATTTTCACCTTAGTTAATCTTTCATTAAAAAAAAATAAAGCTAAGACAGTAATTAATACGGGTGCTAATAGGCACACGAATAATGCCGGCAAAGAGGGTCCTATCAACTCGATTGCTGCATATTGGATGGCGAAGAAGAAAGATGTACCGCTAAAGCTTGCAATAACTAAATAGATCCATTCCATTTTCGAATAAAAATACTTCTCAGCTGTTTTGGAAGTTTCCGCAACTCTTTGTTTTCGTCTTACAAACAAATAAAGATCAACGATTAAAAATGATAGTGATGCTAATAAGAATCTGGTCAAGGCAAGAGATGTTGGAGGTATAAATTCGACAGCTATATCCACAAGAACGAATGAGAAGCTCCAGAGAAATACCATTAACACTAATAAACCGTATATAAATAACATTCTAAAATGAAAGTTCGATCAATAATTTATATGTTCGATATTTTATTATAATATTAAATTAAGAGCTTTAATTATTTTTATTTGATAGGAAAGTAATGAAGGACTTCCATTTTTCTTTAAATTTGGGTTTAATAGGGAATGATGATTCAAGAATCGATATTATCTTAGATCACTTAAAAGAAAAAACTAAACTAACAAGTTCTAAAGATTCGATGAGCGAATTTCAATTTATCTACGAGAAGATACCACTAAAAATGAAAATTTTTCGGTTTAAACATTTCGAAGATCTTACCGATGATGTTAAAAATCTTAAAAAATTTGATGCAATTATTGTTGCCGTAAATCTCTATAATGATCAAACGATTTTTAAGCTAACATTAAATAATTATAAGATATTCTGTGAAAATTTCATGTTTAATGGGATAACAGTATTAGTTGGAATCGATCCTTATTTAATTGAGCAGAAAGATCCTCCAACAGCAAGAAAAATAAATAATTTTGCTTTAATGCAAAAAACTAAAGAGTTAAAATTTCACTATTGCTTTAAAATTGAAAACTCACAGAAAGATATTGCCGATATCTTCAAGAAACTTCTCAATTATATGAAATTAAAGCTAGAATTTATAAATCCTGAAATGTTCGAGCGAGTGAAAACGAAGAGTACAGATTTTGTAGGAAAATACCCGTAAACTAAAAGTAATGCAACAAATCGTTATTCCTATCATATAAGATAGTTCTTAACATTCATTTTTCCATTTTAAGTTATAAGTTCATATCCTTATAAATTGAGATTTACTATAGGTTTAACAATTTTATTTTCGTTCGAACAGTTATACAACCTTCCAAAAAATAAATTATTAAATATAGATAAAATATATGACACTAAATAGACAAAGGATCTATACACTATAATGTAAAGGAGTTGGAGATATTATATTAATGATTCTGGTGCAAACTGTGGATATTGCTCGATTTATCCAAATCTTTTTAGTACAGGGTTTAGCAGGGCTATTTTATTTATTTATCGCGTATAAAATTTTGAAAAGGGAAACGAAAGGTTTAAACCTTATTCTTAGCAGTTTCTATATATGCGTAGCATT
The DNA here is from genome assembly GCA_964508365.1 of uncultured archaeon. Taxonomy (GTDB): domain Archaea; phylum Asgardarchaeota; class Lokiarchaeia; order Sigyniarchaeales; family SOKP01; genus SOKP01. The sequence goes on along the minus strand of CAZDTP010000036.1, from coordinate 33,934 downwards.
CGCCGCAATCTTAAATCTTGTCTATGCCTTTATTTTTATAGAGGAAATAGTTTATATTTTGCATGTTACAACGTATTATTTATTATGTTTTCCTTTAATCTTCTTGTTGGTTTTTGTCTTAATCTTACTTAAATCAGAGGATGTTTTCACTCCTAAACTTCAATTAATTCTAGTTGTTGTTTTTGGTATTATGTTAGTCGGTTTATGGTTGATTCCAAATGGAGTGACAATTAACGAAAGTACTAACTGGAAGCCTAATTGGAGCTGGATTTATTTATTATATAGTTTTACTATTTGTAGCATTTTCGCAATCTTTCCAACGATATATTTATCATTAAAATTATATCTTAAATTCGAATATAAGGAGTTAAAGAAGAAATTAAAGTATTTTTTAATAGGTATAAGTACCTATTTTTTCTTATATTATGGCACATCGATCTCTAATACATTAAACGATCCAACATTTAGATTAATCTGGTCACTTCTCTCGCTCCCTATGTTAGTTTCACTTTATTTCGTGTATTTTGGTGTAGCGAAGAATTTATGAAGTATTATCACAATATATTTCGGTATGGATATTTTTTATTAACTCAACTAATAAATCTAAAAATTAGAGTTAAATAAGAGAACTACAATAATAATTAATAACAATTAAAAAAAAAATCAAATAAAAAATTATTGATTTAAGAATAACATATAATAAAACAAGTGTGGTTATGCAATGGTTTATTTTCAATTAACGCCTGTTAGAATTTTAACTGTTTATATAGCCCAAGGGATAATTTTGGTGGCTTTTTTTTATTTGGCTATCAGAATCTTGTTAAGAGATAGAAAACGATTAAATGTCATTTTCGCAGGACTTTATATATCTCCTGCTATAGGTGTTCTTATTAATTTTATATACGCGCCTTTAACCGATGAATTTATTGTGCTAATACTTAACTTTTTTACCAACTTTGGATTCTTTTATGCTCCTATATTTATTGTGGTCTTTGACTTAATACTTTTAAAATCTGAAAAAGTAATTTCAACGAGTAAGCAATTAATGATCCTTACTATTTATGGAATTGCGATGTTTGGTATGCTTTTCTTCCTTTTTATCCCTGGGTTTGGTGTTACTATCAATCAAGGAACTAGTTGGAGTCCTGTATGGAGTTTACCATTCTTAATATATGTTGCATCAGTTGAAACCATTGGTGCACTCATACCATCACTTTATTTCTCATTTCAGATTTACAAGAAGTTCGAGGATGAAGTATTAAAGAAAAAATGGAGATATTTCATATTTGGATTCATTGCTCTAATGATATTTATGTACGCTATCTTTTTATCTAATACATTAGGCGATCCAACATTTAGATTAGTAATAGGAATAATTGGGTTGATATTAGTGATTCTTGGTGGTTTCCTTATGTATAATGGTGTAGGGAAACAAATAGAAAAGTAATTTTTCAAATTTTATTTCTTTTTTTTTTACATATAAAATTTTATCTTGTAGAATTACCATTAATAATTATAATAGCATAAGTTCACGATAAATGAAGGTTAAAATTCATGTTAATCCATTTATCAAGTATAACTTGTCAATCTCATGCAGAATCTTATAGTCTAAAGTGTTTCTAATGTCTAATGAACTTGAACGAGTAAGTGGCATTGGTCCAATTGCTGCAATTAACTTAAATAAAGCGGGGGTTAAAACAATTGAAGAGATTGCGAGTTCTAAGCCTGAAGATTTAGCTTGGATTAAAGGTATTGGGATTGTCTCCGCAAAAAAATTAATAGAGAACGCGAACAACTTACTCAAATTAGAGAAGAATATCCAGTTAGTCTTAAATTCAATTAAGGAAAATTTTGTGAAAAATTGTCCGAAATGTGGAGGATCTATGAAAGGTAAATATATCATTCTCGGACCTGAAAGACGATTAAAGGTAAAACAATGCTCAGTCTGCAAGTTTTACTTACCTGAATAAAAAAAATTCTGAAAAATGTAATAGATCACACTATTATATTAAAAAGTAAAAAATACGCACCTAAATAGAGGAAAATAAAGAAAACTCCTGCTTTTTTGTCCATTTTCTGTCTTACTGCTATAACAGTAATAACAATTATACTAACGATAAGCGTATATAACACTGTTGGAACCGCTAATTCTGCTGTGATAGCTTGAGGGAAGAAGACTTGACCGATGCCAATAGATAGCGTAGAATCAACAATACAGGAACCAACAATATCCCCAATAGCTATAGAATGGTGACCAGTTCGGAGCGCGTGAATATCAACTACGAGCTCTGGAAGGGATGTGCCAATAGCAAGAATGAAGAAACTAATAATATATTCGTGAATGTTTAAAGCTTGTGATATGAAAATCACAGACTGTACTATAACATATGCGCTAATAGTCACCCCAACAAAACCAATTACAGCAATTAAAAAATGGTATCTTTTTTTCTTAGATGGTTGGCTTATTTCTAATATTTCTATTCTATGTTGTATGCTCTCTTTATTAGAGTTGTATATCAACCAAATATAAATTAATAGACTGAAAACCAAAAAAATTGCATTTAGGCGAGTGATGTATCCTTTTTCAACAAATGCAAATATCACAATAAGAGATAACACTTCACAAGAACCTAGAATAATTATGTCTCTTCTGTGAATATGAAATGCGCCGCAAACTATTGGCAAGATTCCGAAGATCAACGTGAGTTGGGTAAGATCTGAGCCTACAGAATCTCCTACATCAATATCTCCGTGACCTAAAGAACAAGAGATAATCGAATTAAATATTTCAGAAATATCCGTGCCTATTGATACTAAGGTTATTCCGATTATTAGCGGCGATATTCCTAAAGCTGTGGCGAGCATTGCAGAGTGTTTTACAGCATATTTACTTGAAAAGATTACAAGAACAATTCCTCCTATAAGAATGAAAAAAGCTAAGATTAGAGCAATCATTTAATTGTATCCTCTTTAAAAATCTCTAATTTTAAAATTATTCCCTAATTTGAATTAATCAAATATTCCTCAAATATACTTATTGAACTACCTCTATTTTGTTAATAAAGGGATTCCAATAAGCGAATTTTCGATTAATTTTCGATCTGAATAAATAATCGAATTAGTTCTCCATTCTTATATCTAATATAAAGATATTTAAATTTTTTCGAAATAAAATTAGAAATTATCATATTTTCCAATGTCGTCAAAAGTATATCTCCCATATATCCATGTCCGTATTTTCTTTAGATATGTTGTATACATTTTCCACGTCCATTTTATTTTTGCCTGAGATTGATATATTTCTAGCCAATCTTTTAAAATATTTGCTTTATCTTCATCTATAGTGTATTGAAATTGCTTTACTTTAGAGTCTTCTTGAAATTTACCATAGGAAGCAATAAAGTAAACGAAATATTCAATACTTGTCAAGTTTAATTCTTTAGCAGCACCTATTGCAATATCGTGAGTAGCTTGATGATCTACATGAATATTATGAGTACTCGGTAAAACAATTCTGTCTACATCTTTAAGTAGAGGTTTTACTTTCTTGATTCCTTCCTTTACATACTTTTGACCATCAGCATCGTGAAAATAAAGAAGATGGTGATTTTCCGAAGGAAGTCCCAAGAATTCAATTGATTTTTTGGCTTCGCTAATTCTCATCTCAGCAACATGATCTTCAGTCATATGAGCAACATCTTCAGAATAACTGTCTTTTCCAGACCTGTAACAAGCCCTTCCATCTGTTACTGTAATAATATGAATATCGTGGCTTCCTTCATTTATCCATTCTAAAAGAATAGGTCCAGGTCCAAATAATAAATCGTCTGGATGAGGTTCAAAAATTACAATCTTCATTTTTTTTTTAGTATTATATAATAGATTATCTAAATGTATAATAAAAAATACAAAAAATTTTCGTTTTTCTAATAAAAACGAATTAAGTGAAGTTATATGACTGAAAAAAAAGAAAAAGAAGTGCGCGAGAATTCAATTCCAATAATGATAAGTTATGGTGCTTATCAAACATTTTCACAATGGATAACTGGTGCTTTCAGTCTTTATGTTTTCTTCTTCTATGAAGTAGAAATAGGTTTAAATGTTGGAATTGCGGCGTTTGCTTTAATAATTTACTCTATATGGAACGCTGTAAATGATCCTCTAATCGGTTATTTAATGGAGAGGATTCATATGCCTTGGGAAAAAAGATGGGGTAAACGTTTTCCATGGATTTTTTTAGGCGCGATTCCCTGGCTTTTTTCATATGTTGCAATATTCTTAGTTCCATTGAATTGGCACCCAGTAAATGACCAATGGTTAATCTTTACTTGGTTTTTAATTACACTTATTCTTTATGATACGCTATTTACTTTATGGAATGTAAATGCCACAGCACAGTATCCTGATAAATTTAAAGGTAGTACTGAGCGCAGACTAGCAACAGGTATTGGAACATTAATGGGAATGATAGGAATTGCGGTAGGTTCTATTATTCCTCCAATGTTTATAACAACAGATCATCCTGAGACTTATCGTATTATGGCTTGGGTTGGTGTTGGGATAGGATTAATTCTATTTTTCTTAATGATACCGGGTACCAGAGAAAACCCAAAGATGAGAGCTAGATATCAAAAATATAGAGAGGTCGCTAAAAAAATAGATCGCGAACCTTTCTTTAAAACGACCAAGAAGGCCATCACAGATCGATGTTTCATGATAAAAGTAATCTACTTTTTTGGTTATCAAGCTGCAGTTGCCTTACTCTCAGCATCTGGACCTTACATGATAACTTATGTAATCCAAGGAGATGCTGGCACTTTAGGTATACTCATGGCCTTTATGCTTATAGGTGCTCTTATTTCTATGCCACTTTGGACATTCATCTCTCAAAAGGTAAATAACAATAAAAAAATGAGTTTAGTAGCTGGATTCGTAATGTTCCTAACCTTTTTACCGATGTTTTTTGTTAGTGATTTTCTATTTTTTATGATCGCACTCTTTTTATTTGGAATAGGTCTTGGAGGTCAATGGTTTATGGATCCTCCTACAATGGGGGATGTCCTTGATGATATAGCAATAAGATCAGGAAAACGAGAAGCTGCAATCTATTATGGATATCAAGCTTTTTTTATTAGAATAAGTGGTTCATTTCAAGCTTTTCTTTTCGCAATAATACACATATTAACAGGTTTTCCAGCCGGTGTAACGAGTTATGCACAATTATTTGCTCAAAGTCCAACCCCAGAGTTAGCATTATTGGGTATTCGAGCTCATGCTGCTATTATTCCCGCAATTTTAGTACTTGTAACGATTTTCATATTTTGGAAATGGTATGATTTAATACCGGAAAAGGTTGCGGCAAATAAAGAAAAACTAAAAGAACTTGGCTTGTAACTAATTCCTATATATACCTTTTTACTAGATTTTGAATAAATTTTTTAGGGTTAATTTGAGTCCTTCTATATTTCTTTACGATCAATAAATCAAAATAAAAATTAGAAAATGTTTAAAAAACTTTAAAAATGTACTTATAAAACATATTTCTAGAAAAAAAAAGTATCTATATTTCTATTTTTAATAAATAGGAATATTTGAATAGGGATATTAAAAAATATGAGTTTTTTATTATGACAGAATCAGTTGAAAAAGAAGTTTATGACAATTCATTAGGAGTTAGGGTTAGTTACGGTACCCGGGAACTATTTGGGCAGTGGATTTCTGCAGCATTCGGTTTTACAGTTTTCTTTTTTTACGAAGTTGTAATTGGTTTACCTACAATTCTAGCAATGACAGCTTTCATTTTATATAGTGTCTGGAATGCCTTTAACGATCCTATCGTGGGATATATAATGGAACGCATACACATGCCCTGGGAAAAAAAGAGGGGTGTTCGAAGGTTCCCTTGGATGGTAATTGGAGCAGCAACATGGTTAGTAGCGTATCTTTTTATCTATCTAGTTCCATCTGGATGGTATGGTAGCCCTGCAATCGTAGCAGCTAACCAATGGTTAATCTTCGGATGGTATCTTGGAACTCTTTGCTTATATGACTTTCTAATTGCTATTTGGGATATAAATGTGTTATCTTTATTCCCTGATAAATTCAGAGGATTAAATGAGCGTCGTTCAGCTCAAGGCTTTGGTACTATACTTGGGATAATTGGCCTTGTATTAGCAGCATTAATACCACCGATGTTTATTACTACTGGAGTAGCACCTACCTATATTACTGCTGCTCTTGTAACCATAGGAGTTGGCTTTATTTTTTTCCTAATGGCAATTCCAGGAATAAAAGAAAGTCAACATGTATTAGATTATTATAAAACACGGAAAGAAAAAGGTTTAGACACAGAAGTTGAATCTTTTTTTAAATCTGCTAAGACTGCGCTCTCGAATAAACTTTTTGTTGTTAAAGCACTTTTCTTTTTTGGATATCAAGTATCAGCGGTAATGATTCAAACATCAGCTTTTTATATCGTAACATTTTTGTTAGATGCAGAAGCTTTCTTTATTTCTTTGTTACTTGGTGCTATGTTATTAGGATCTCTAATATCTGTTCCCCTATGGACATGGTTTTCTAAAAGGGTTAATGATAATAAGAAAATGGGTATAATAGCTGGTGCGATATTATTTATAACATTTATACCATTAATATTTGCACAGGGTCTGGTGATGTGGATGATATTCTTGCTATTTTTTGGTGTCGGTGTGGGTGGTAATTGGTTTATTGATGCACCGCTTTTAACGGATGTTCTTGACGATATTGCTGTAAAAACGAATAAACGACAACAATCTATCTATTACGGTTATCAAGCTTTCTTTGCTCGCTTTGGAGGAACATTTATCGCTATTACAATTTCAATAACGCATATACTAACTGGGTTTGTTGAGGGAGCATCAACATTAGCACAATTGACGGCATTAAGTCCTAACATTGAACTCGCGCTTTTTGGAATTAGAATTCATTCTGCAATTGTTCCTGCGATATTTGCACTACTCTTACTAATAATCTTCTGGAAATTCTACGATCTTACTCCAGATAAAGTAGCAACTAATAAAGCAAAGTTAAAAGAATTAGGAATTTAAAAACAAAATAAATACAAAAATAATTTTTTATTTTTTTTTTATTTGATTGGTTTATTTAGTATCTTTAAAATTAGAGATATATCAGATTTCTTTCAGTAACTTCAAAACACCTTTTCGAGTTCCTGCAACTACCCCTGCGACGCCACCACCGGATTCACTCTGCGCTCCAACATACCATAAGCCTTGAATTGGAGTATGATGAGGGGGATTTTGCTGATTCATAATTGGAGCTAATCCTCCAAAACTGTGTCTTTCAACGAATATACGAGATTTGAAATCCAATGGAGTCATAATCACCTTTGTTTTAGCGTGTTTCCGAAGACCGGGAATTATTTTTTCAGCTTCTATGAGTAGTTTTTCTGCGAGTTCTTCTCTACGTAAATTCCAGTCACCCTTGCTAAGAATATAAGGAGAAATAGTGTAAATTGTCACTGCGTGATGTTTATATGGAGCCATTTCAGGTGAGTGTTTTGAAGGTATGTATATTAAAAAGCCCTCTTTTCCTTCGTGATAATCACCTGATCTACAACGATTAACTGCTTCTTCTATATCGTAAGTGCCATAATAATAGCATAAGGCAGCACGCTGGTGAGGAGTTGGATCGAAGTCAATACCGATATGTACCATTAATACGGATTCCATATGAACTAAATTTTGAACATTATTTACGAATTCCGAAGGTAAGTTTTCCTTTCCTACTAAACTAAAAAAAGTCTTATGAGCTCCACCACTCGCAATTACGATATCAGCAGATATTTCTTGTCCACTTTTTAATTTAACTCCAACAGCTTTATTGTTTTCTATTAAAATCTTTTCAACTAAGCTATCTATGTGAATTTTTCCCCCATTTTCTTTGATGTAGCTTGCAAATGCGTTTACTAATTGTTCACAGCCATTTTGAATGTAGTGATAAACAGGTAACTTTCCACCTTTAATTTTAAGTGGAATACGTTTATCAAAAGCAGTCTCAACATTCGAGATAGGCACCCCTAATCCCGGGAACTCGCTAGGTTTTACAACAAAGTCAGCAAGGATTCCCATGAAAACCGCTTTTAATTTTGGATCGTTAAAGAAAGAATCCATTATATCAGCGGCACTTTTATCCATGTATTTTTTTACTTTCATAAATTTAGGAATAATCTTTAATTTCAACCAAATAGCTTCTAACCCTTTTGCCCACTCTAAACGATTGTTAATAGCCATAAGAGTCATTATTTGATCGTAGTAGCGATAGTATCTGTCTAATCCTTCACTTTCAGATGGGAATAGTTCTTTAAAGAATTCCTTGCGCCAATACTTTCCTTTATACTCTTTAGGCTTCCAAATAGCAAAATCGGGAAGTAGCTGTCCACGATCCTCGTGGATTATACTTACTTTATCAGAGATTCCTAATTCAGTCAAAATTTTTCCAATTTTTTCGTGAGGGGCTAATCCTTCCAATAAGAGGGGACCAATGTCCCAAGAATATCCATCCTTATGAATTGTTGCAGTTACCCCTCCAATTTCTGAAAATTGTTCGTATATTATTACATCATGACCTTCTCTACACATATAAGAAGCAGCAGTCAGTCCAGCTAAGCCGGAACCAATAACAACGACTTTCATTATTATCAAGCATTAATTTTATTAAGATTCAAAAAGTTTAATGGAATTAAAATATTTTTAAAATCGATATGAAAATCGCTGTAATAGGAGCAGGTTTAGCAGGACTGACTTCTGCCGCGCTTCTCGTAAGAGAGGGTCATTCCGTAACTGTATATGAACAACATGAGAATATTGGTGGAGTAACCGCGACGATTGAGAAAGATGGATATAAATGGGATTGGGGTCAGATGTTAGTTCCGGATCTTGGTGAGGGTGAACCTGGAAGGAAAATTCTTGAGAAACTAGGGATTTCAGGAAAGGTGAAAACTTTTAAATCTTACAGAGAAAATTACTTCCCTGACTTTAGGATTAGTAGAACTAAAGAATTTCAAGGTATCTATTGGAGAAAAGAATATTTGAAAAATCTTTTTCCTGAAGACGCTAAAGGTTTAGATAAATATTTTAAAATATACGAAAGAATTCACGATGTAAGTGCACTCGTTAACAAAGAAGGTTTTCTTTCTAAGCTCAAACTATTCTTAACTTTCCTTCCAATTATGAGAAAGAAGGAATGGAGTGCCCAGAAATTAATGGACTATTGTTTTTCAAACAAAAAACTCCAAGCAGTATTTATTGCTATTTTAGCTGACTATGTAATATCTCCAGAAGTATTTCCGGGGTTAATAATACCTACAATTAACGCAGAGTCGCAATATGATGAAAGAGTACCTCTTGATTACGGAAGACATCAACATAGACAATCATGGAGTTATGTAGAAAATGGTATGGAAAGTCTCGTTACTGCACTCGCTGGATTTATTGTTGAAAAAGGTGGAAAAATCCTTACTAATATTACCATAAACAAAATTAATATCGAAGAGGAATGCATTAAGAGTGTTCTCTTATCTAATCATGAAGAAGTTGAGGTTGATCTTGTGTGTGCAAGTGGTGGTGCAAAGGAATTATTTTTAAACCTCGTAGGAAGTAAGCACCTTACACAAGATTTTATCAATACATATATAGATCCTCTATTTACTACTGAATCGGTATTTATGGTACATTTAGGCGTAGACTATGATCCCTCTATATATCAAAATGACGCAGCGTTATGTTATTATTATTTTACTTACGATATTAATAGAAGTATAGGAGAATGTAAAAAAGGAATATACCACGAAGGAAAAGATGGACTATTAATATACATACCTTCAAAACATTCACCCGATATGGCTCCTCCAGGGCATCAAGCAGTTACCGTTTATACTATTGCCCCTAATATTCCTACAAATGGTAGTTGGAAAGAAAATAAAGATGAATGGGCTGAAAAACTCTTAGATTTAGCAGAAAAATTTATACCTGGTCTTCGAGAACACGCTAAAACAAAAATTATTCTTACTCCAGAAGACTTTAAAAAGCGAACACATTTAAAACAACACGCTTTTGGAGGAACTGTTCCACATCTTAAGGTTCCGCCTCCCCAACATAAAACTCCTATAAAAGGTCTTTGGTTTATAGGTGCTCAGAGTGAAAATTTTGGCGGTGTGGTGACGGGAATGGTAGGAGCAGAAAACACTGTAAAAATGATATTAAAAGAAGAAACCGTAACTAAACAAACTTTTAAGAGTTTATCAAAATAAAATTTCTTATTGAAAGGGGTAAACTTAGATGAGTAACTTTGATTTTTTACCAGCAAAAAAACCAACATTTTATTATATTGGAGTTACAACAACAAAATCATCGATCATGAGAGTTTTTCCGAATTGGGCAGAATATCTAGGAATTGGAGGTACACCGATAGTTGGAATTAATTGTAAAATCCATGATAAACCTAAAGTTTACCGAGAAATCGTAGAATTTATAAAGAACGATAAGAATTCATTAGGTGCATTGGTAACTTCTCATAAAATAGATTTGTATGATGCTGCTTACGAATTATTTGATGGAGTAGATTCCTATGCTAAACTTCTTGGAGAATTAAGTTGTATTTCTAAAAGTGATGGAAAGCTCTGGGCACATGCTAAAGATCCAATAACAAGTGGTCTATCTTATGAAGCCTTTATTCCTAAAGAACATTGGAAAAAATCGAGGGGAGAAATTTGCATAATGGGTGCTGGAGGGGCTTCTTTAGCTCTTACAACATACTTAATAGAAACGATGGAAAGTAATGATTGGCCCTCTAAAATTCATGTAACTAATAGAAGTATTCCCAGACTTGAAAATATGAAAAAGATTCATGCTCAAATTAATCCAGGGATAAGTTTTAAATATCATCATTGCCCAACACCAGAAGATAATGATAATATTGTTAATAACTTAAACCATTATTCTTTAGTTATCAATGGAACTGGTGCAGGGAAAGATTTTCCGGGATCTCCTCTATCTGATTCTGCAGAATTTCCAGCAAATGGATTCGTGTGGGATTATAATTTTAGAGGTGATTTAATTTTCCTAAAACAAGCACAAGCTCAAGAAAAAGAAAAGAACCTACATGTAGAAGATGGTTGGGTTTACTTCTTGCATGGATGGCTGAGGGTAATCGCTGAAGTTTTTCACTTAAACATTCCTACAAGTGGACCCAAGTTTGAGGAGCTTTCCAAAATAGCATTAAAAGTAAAATAAAAATAAATGGGTATTATTATGAAAAAATATAAGTCGTTTTCAATCAAATTTAGCTTGAAAGATGGACATTCCCCAGATCGAATTCCTACGAGGAGAATGCTTTCTGATATGAAAGGGATGTATTTAGATAATGAAGCTCTCGAGAGTATTCTCGAGAAGGGAGATCTCTGTATTTATGAATTTTATGAGCTGGGAATTCCAGAAAAATCAAGTGAATTAGCGTTTGGTACTACTATAATAAATCCTGGAAAAGTTGGAGATGAATACTTTATGACTAAGGGCCATTTCCATGAAAAGTTGGAAACTGCAGAAATCTATTATTGCACAAATGGGCATGGTTATCTGTTAATGGAAGATCTTAATGGTAATGTTGAACTCCAAGAAATGACTCCCGGAGTTTCTGTATATGTTCCTCCGAATTTTGCCCATAGGAGTATTAATATATCAGATTCTGAACCTTTTATCATGTTTTTTGTATTTCGTGCAGATGCCGGACATGATTATAAAACAATAGAAACAAAAGGTTACCGTAAATTAGTTATTGAAAAGAACGGAAAACCTGAAATAATTGATAATCCAAAATGGAAATAATGAATTTTCAAAAAGGGTTCTTGCATGAATAAAGTTTATATTGGATCTCGGTCAATTACAGCCAATGGACACTATACATTAAAGAGGTTAGAAAAGTATGGTTTGGAACTAATCTTTGGGCCTCCTGGACAAAGACCAACTGAAGAAGATCTACTTAGGGACTTACCTGAATGTGTAGCTTATTTAGCTGGGACAGAAGTGATTAATAAAAAAGTATTAACAGCTGCAAAAAATCTAAAAGTCATTAGTAGAAATGGAGTTGGCATTGAAAATATCGATCTTGAAGTTGCTAAAGAGCTTGGAATTAAAGTTGAAACTACACCTGGGTCCAATGCACAAGGAGTAGCGGAATTAGCTATAACTCTTCTGTTATCATCATTGCGATCTGTACCGTTGTGTAATTCAGATTTAAAAAAGGGAGAATGGAAACGAATAAAAGGAATAGAGATCGACAGAAGAACATTAGGTATTATTGGTGTAGGAAATATTGGGAAGTGCGTAGCTACAATGGCTTTAGGACTTCATATGAAGGTACTGGGATATGATCCGTTCACTTTTGCTAATTACAATCCTTCTAATGACTTTGAATATACTTCACTTGATGAGCTTCTCTCAAATTCTCATTTCATAAGCTTACATCTACCCCCTGCAAAAAAACCCGTTATAGATTCTAAAGCCATATCAAAAATGAAAAAAGGTGTATATATAGTAAACACAGCTCGTGCTGGAGTTGTTGATGAAACTGCGATATTAGATGGCTTAAATAATGGAAAGATTGCTATATATGCTACAGATGTATATAAGACTGAGCCTCCCGAACTAAATGACTTAATTCTCCATCCTCGTACGATTTGTACACCACATATAGGAGCTTTCACTACAGAAAGTATTGATCGCGCAATGTCTAGAGCAGTTGATAATATTTTAATGGTACTTGGTTTTATTTATGATGATTAAAATTAGATCAGAAAGTATTCATTCACTCAAGGATTTTGTTAGAAGTAAATCCACATCTGAAGAGGAAGTATGTATTGCTTGGATTGGTCAAGCTGGGTTTATTTTCAAGTTCAGAAATAAATTTTTTATAATAGATCCCTATCTTTCTGATTATCTATCAAAAAAGTATAAAGGAAAGTTGTTTCCTCATATACGCTTAATGGATATCCCAATATCGCTTGATCAACTGACAAGTATCGATTATATCTTAAGCACCCATGCTCATTCTGATCACATGGATCCAGAAACGATTACAATTCTATGCGATAAGAATTCTGAAGTAAAAATCATCGTACCCGCAGCAGAATTAGAAGAAGCTGTTAATAGGGGTGCGAAACCCCATCAAATCATTCAGTTAAATGATGGAGAATTCCTTTCTTTGGAAAAAGAGATAAGTATAACTGGAGTCGCTGCTGCTCACGAAACTTTTAAAGTAAACGATAAAGGACAGCACCACTTTTTAGGATATGTTTTTGATTTTGATGGAGTAAGAATCTATCACTCTGGGGATTGTATACCATATGATGGATTAATTAAGAAATTGAAAGAGTTAAGAATAGATTTAGCTTTGTTACCTATCAATGGTCGAGATGAGTATCGTTTAAAAAATAATATTGCTGGGAATTTTTTAACCTCTGAAGTCATAGATGTATGCAAATCAGCCAAGATTGAAGCACTTATAGTTCATCATTTTGGTATGTTCGCTTATAACACTGTAACAAAAGAAGAATTAGAAGACTTGAGAAAATCTAGTTCTTCTCAACTCCAAATTTTTATCCCAGAAATTAACATGATTTATAAAGTTAAAAAGAAATAATGCATGAGGTCTAAGTATGGATGTAATAAATAAAATAGAAAATTTAAAACTAATTCCTGTAGCTGTTATCGAAGATTCTGAAAATGCACTTCCATTAGCAAAAGCTCTCATGGATGCTGGTCTACCAGTAATTGAAATTACATTTAGAACCGAAGAAGCAGCAGAATCAATTTCTTTAATAAGAAATGAGTATCCAGAAATGTTAGTAGGCGCAGGGACGGTACTTAAAATCGACCAAGTTAATGCTGCAATAGAAGCAGGTTCAGAATTCATAGTTACTCCTGGTTTCAATCCTACTGTAGTTGATTATTGCGTTAAAAATAATTTTACTATTGTTCCAGGGCTTAATAGCCCTTCCTTTATAGAATGGGGTTTAGAAAGAGGATTGGATTTTTTCAAATTTTTTCCCGCTGATCTTTCAGGAGGGATAAAAATGCTTAAATTACTTTCTGGACCATATCCTAATGTTCGTTTTATGCCAACAGGTGGAGTCAACGATAAAACTCTGACGGAATATCTTAAATTAGATAATGTTATAGCATGTGGTGGAAGTTGGATTGTAAATAAGAACTTGATATCGTCAGGTAATTTTGAAGAGATTAAAACCTTAACAAAAAGAGCACTTTCGCTAATAAAATCAGAAATCGGATGATTTTTTTTTCGTAATCGTAATAATGCACCTATGGTGAGGAAAATTATAAACATTCTAGCAATTGACATTGGAACTCAAAGCATCCGAGCTGGAATTGTTACTACAGAAGGTACGATTTTAGCAGTTTCACAGCAATTACAAGAAGTGGATAGTCCCTATCCTGGTTGGGCTCAGCAGAAACCACAAATTTGGTGGGACATGACAAAACAAGTTATTTCTGAAGTAATAAAGAAATCTAAAGTAGATGTAAATACGATTAAAGGTGTAAGTACTTGTGGACAAATGCATGGACCAGTTGGAATTGATTATAACGGGAATATTACTACAGAGTGGACCCAAATATGGATGGATAAGCGATGTGAGGATATTTGTAATAATATACGAAAAAAAATTGATGAATCGAAACTAAACAAAATTACAGGGAATCCAATTACGACCGGGTGGTCAGGTTTTAAAATTAAATGGATAAAAGAGAACCAACCTGAGATATACAATAAAACTAAATGGTTTCTCGTTCCAAAAGATTTTATTAATTATCAACTTACAGGTGTTGTTGGTACAGATCCAAGTGAAGCTTCAGGGACATTTCTCTATGATTTTACCACTAACAAATACTCAAATTATATGGCTGAAGTTTTAGACATCGATCTTAACAAATTTGCCCCCATCAATAACTCATATGAAACTATTGGGAAGACTCATGCAAAAATTTCAAAAGAAATAGGAATTCCAGCCAACATCCCTGTAATAGCAGGTGGAGGGGATTTTATGGTTTCTTTACTAGGATTAGGGTTAGTTAAGAAAGGAACAGCTGTGGACATGACAGGAACGAGCACTCTCTTTGTCGTTCATAAAGATAAACCTATAAAAAATCCTTCAGTACAAAATTTAAGGCATGTAATTGACGGGTGGATTCCATTTACTATTTTGGATACTGGTGGTTTAAGTATGAAATGGTGTAAAGATTTCTTAAGTTCTGTTAATTTAGGAGAAATTTCATACGAACAAATGATTGAAATGGCAGAAAAAATATCTAGTGGAAGTGAAGGATTGATCTTTTACCCGTATTTGTTAGGTGAACGAAGACAAGACAATGTATATGCAAAAGGATGTTTATTTGGTTTAACTTTAAACCACAAGGCAGGTCATATAGCGCGATCTGTGATGGAAGGGGTTGGTTTAGCACTTGGAAGAGATATTCAGACTTTTAAGAATGTAGGAGTAGACATCAAGCAAGTCTTTTGTGTAGGTGGAGCAACTCGAAATAAGTTACTTTATCAAATTAAAGCAGATATCACGCAAATCCCCCATATTTTAACTGATGAACCAGAAGCAAGTTTGAGAGGTTGTGGTTTACTTGCGGCTTTTGGTTTAGGATTTATTAAAAGTTTCGAGGAAATTGTCCTTAAAGAAAATGCGAATTGCTTCATTATCGAACCAGATAAAAAAAAAGCAATTGAGTATAAGGCATTACAGTCGGAATTTAATAGAATGTATGATCATCTAATAGGATATTGGAAGGGATTGGTTGTTCCTAATCCATCATAATGAGTGATTTATTATAAGAATAAAATTATTAACCAAAATTAGAGATATATAAATATAGAAATAAAGAATATACTAGGGATCAATAGTATGACTGAAACTACTGTTCTAGAAATGGTCGATAAGGCGAGTGATAGAATTAAACGGCTCCGCGGTAGATATCTCGATGAAAAGCCTTTTATTTCAATAGAAAGGGCAAAATTTTACACAGAAAAGTGGATAGAGACTGAAAACAGTAAATTATCCTATAATGTTCGTGTTGCATTATCAATGAAAAATGTCTTCGAAAAAATGGGATTTAACATTGATCCGGACGATAGAATTGCTGGCACATGGACAGAGAATTTCTTGGGTATTCCAATCGACATTGAACGAGGTTTATTCAATAGAGTATTTGAAGTAGAGCTTGATGAGAAATCAATGAAAACCTTTGCTAAAGAGGGTACTAAGAATTTCATGTCGTATATGATAGATAAGTATGGCTCTGAGGGGTTACTTAAAACTCTAGATCACTCTAAAAAGATCGGAGTTGTTATGCCAGAATTAGGGACAGATACGTTAGATATTAGGAAAATAAATCCATACCAGATTAGAGAAAAAGACAAGGAATTACTTCTTAAAGACCTTCTTCCATATTGGAAAGAAAATACTATAGCCAATAGGCTAGGAAAGGCTTTTATTGAGAATAACATATATCCGGGAGAGTTCGGAGATTTTATTCAAAATTTACCTCGATCTACGGGTCAAAGTGATATGGTGACCTCAATTGGTTCAGCTCTCGGAGTATGGCAAGGGCATTTAATCTTAGACCATGAAAAACCAATACTAAAAGGTTTATTGGCTATGAAGAATGAAGTCCAAGAGTTAATTGTCGCTTCTAAAAAATTAGCAAAACATGAAAAAGAGTTCCTTGAATCAATAAACATAGCTCTTGAAGGAGTGATGATTTATTCAAAAAGGTTAGCGGAAAAACTCGAGGATGTTTTAAAAAGCACTTCAAATCCCTCAACAAGAGCAGTATTAAACCAAATGCTACAAACTTGTCAAAAAGTTCCCCTTTATCCAGCAGAAACATTCAGAGAAGCAGTCCAGTCGTATTGGATAATTAAAAACGCTGTTGAGTTAGCAATGCCTTTTAATGTCCATTCACCTGGGCGTCTTGATCAGATTTTTTATCCTTTCTATGAAAGGGATGTTGCTAATGGACGAATCACTCCTGAGGAAGCTCGAGAGCTTTTGGAGGAATTATTTTTAAAAATCATGAGTCACAACATGCGTCCAAATTCCAACGCTTCTAGCGATTTTAGCCAACGATATGAAGGTTCCGAGCCTGTAACATTAGGAGGATTAATGATTGAGGGAGAAGATGCAACTAACGAACTGACATATGTTATGCTAGAAGCAGCTGATCGTTCGAAAGCTTCATTAAATTTTGCTGTGCGTATACATAAAAATAGCCCTGAAAAACTATTATTGAAAGTTGCAGATTTACATTACCATGGAGTCTCTAGCGTATCATTAATGAACGATGAGATTTGCCTTCAGGCTTTATTGAATAGAGGATTTACTCAGGAAGATGCGAATAGTTACGCCGTTACAGGTTGTGTAGACATGTGCAGTCCAGGAAAGACAGGAGGAGAAGGATTTTCTTCAATATTATTGTGCAGAACGCTTGATTTAGCGTTAAGAAATGGCGATTCGCAAACCTTAGTAGGGTTGGTCAAGAATGCTGGTTTAAAAACAGGGGATCCCGATAAATTTTCTAATTTTGAGGAGTTTTTAGATGGCTTTTTCGCTCAGTCTGATTTTATGATTAAGAAAATCGTTGAAGGATCTACAATTCGCGATAGATTATACGCTGAATATCTCCCAGCTCCATACATTTCAGCTTTTATGCAAGGTTGTCTTGAGAATAAAAGAGATATAACTGAGGGAGGTGCTATTTACGATTGCGAAGGCATTCTATTTATGACGAGTATTGCTAATACTATTGATTCGCTCTATGTTATTAAAAATCTAATTTTTGAACAAAAGAAATTCACTTTCAAAGACTTGATTAATGCGATTGATAATAATTTTAGCAATGGATATGAACATATCCACAAGTTAATATTAGACTTAGATGGAAAATGGGGTAATGGCAATCCTGAGTCAGATGAACTTGCTAGAAAGGTAACTTCTCATATGTTTAATGAGACTTACAAATATAAAACATATAGAGATGGATTTTATGCACCTTTTATTAATAGTATGACAACCCATACATATGATGGGAGAATTTCAATAGCAACCCCTGATGGGAGGTTAGGAGGTCGACCATTTGCTGCTAGTTGCAATCCTTACAATGTCGAGAAGCATGGTCCTACAGGAGTATTACGTTCTGTTTCTGCTTTAGAATACGAGCATGTAATGGGATGTGCGGTTAATATTAGAATGCATCCCTCAGGAATTGGAAAATCTGAAGAATCTAAGAAAAAATGGATTTCGTTAATAAAAACTTACTTTCAATTAGGGGGAGAACAACTCCAACCTACTGTAGTATCGACCGATGTTTTAAAAGCAGCACAGATAAAGCCTAAAAGCTATAGAAATATTATTGTTAAAGTAGGGGGGTACTCTGCTTATTTTACTGACTTAGGAAAAGAAATTCAGGACGAAATCATTTCGAGAACTGAACATACCATGGTTTAAAGAGTTTTATGAACGGAATTATATTTGATATTCAAAATTATGCAATATATGATGGCCCTGGCATTAGAACTATAATTTTTTTGAAAGGATGCCCTCTTAAGTGTGATTGGTGCCAAAATCCCGAGTCGCAAAAATTATCCCCTGAAATGTCTTATTTTAAAGAAAAATGTCAATTATGTGAAATTTGCGTTAAAGCTTGCCCTAATAAAGCTCTTCAGTTATTAAATGACGAAATTAAGAGAGATAAAGCCCTCTGTACTATGTGTGGAAAATGCGCTGAAATGTGCCCGAATCAAGTAATGGAAATTATTGGTAGAGAGAGCTCCGTGGAAGAACTTGTAGAATTTGTATTAAAGGATAAACCTTTTTACGATAATTCTGGTGGAGGAGCTACTATTTCTGGCGGAGAACCTACCATACAAATCAATTTTCTTTTAGAACTGCTTAAAGCATTAAAAAAACAAGGGATTCATACTGCAATAGAAACGTGTGGGTACTTTAATGAAGATTTAATTGGTGAATTAGTTAAATTTGTGGATTTATTTCTATTTGATATTAAATTGATTGATAGTGAAAAACATAAGAAATTTACTCATGTACCCAACGAAAAGATTCTCTCAAACTTCTCTAAAATTCTCTCTAAAGTAGGGAGTGAAAGAATTATACCACGCATCCCTTTAATACCGGGAGTTAATACAGATAGAAGTACAATTCAACATATAATAAGCTTCTTGCACGAAATTAGTTACGATGGTCAAATACATTTAATGCCTTATAATAAATTAACAAAAACAAAATATGAGAAAGTTGGAATGGGAGATTTATATCAGGATAAGGGAGATTTGACTGATGAAAATCTAAATATTATCACAAAATTGTTTGAACAGCATTCCTATGAAGTTATTGTAAATCATTAAAAGAAAAATAAATTAATATTGCTTCTTCTTTTACCAGCGCCAATAAATGTCTTCAGCGTGTCCTAGCATATTATCAATCTTTATTTTTTCACCATTGTCAAGAACTACTTCTCCAGAATATAGCCCATGAAGTAATGAAGAATTTAAATAAATTAATCCAAAATTAAGTTTTTCTCTCTGTGGAATAATTGGATCTAGAATCATATTAAACCTATTATCGTTGCTTGTGAATTTCCAAGGTTTAGCAGGATCTCTATTTTCGTGATGAAACTCTACCTCATCAATCTTATGTGCTTTACCATCGTAAAAGATGATATTTTCAGTATGAGTAGATAAATCTCCAAAGCCATAACCAATATTAAACGCAACAGGGACTTCGTCAACAAGCCCGCAACCTGAACCCCATAACCAATGAGTTTTATAGGGCCATATCCCGCGACCCCAGTCCATGAGCCCATAAGAAGTTTCAGGTTCAAAGAGATACGATTTATCTCCAATAGTAAGAGAACCTTCCGCAGGCATATAATTAATCTTATGGTTATAATAGAACAACCTTGGATCCTCTTTATATCCCGTCACAACTACGGTATTGTCAGCTTTAGGATCATCTTGTAAAATAATATTTCCTTTTAGCCCTTTATCTTGAAACGAGGGATCTTCAATAGTAAGTATTCTTGTGTTTTTCTGTCTTGAGATTGTTGCTTTAAATTTTTTAGTAGGAAATTCAATTTCGCTGTCCTCTAACGAATTCAATGGAAGAACCTTTGATTTGGTAAAAAATTTGAATAACCCCTTTCCATCGCGTTCTTTTTTTTCAAAATCTAACCAAACGTAACTCATTTGGGTTAGGTATCCAATGTCGCCTATCGTTAACTGAAATCCGAAGTTTTTATTTAATACAGAAAAGTGATCCCATTCTTTAATGCGGGACCAACCTTTTCCAATTTTATCTTTATTGTATTTTAGTATTGGTTTTCTTGCCCATCCTCGTTGAACAAGGGAGCCATCATCATTAAACAAATTTGACGAATCTGTTATCTCATTCTGATTACCCATAACTTTCACTTTAATTTTGTTTTAGAATATGTATAATTCGAGTTTAGAGATAATAAAGTTTATTATTTGTTTTAGCCTACAGAGGTTTTACTTAATTAAAAAATAAGAATTTTATTTAATGTAAAAAAAAATTATGCTATTTTTTGACATATTTTATCTATTTTTTCAACGGTCTCATCGATTATCTCGTCGGAATGGAGAATACACATGTAAAATCTACTTCCTGCAACGGAAATTATTTCTTGATCTACCAAAGCGGCACCTATATGCTCCATAAATTTTTTCCTCAATGGAAGCTGTCCAACTTGGTCAGGAATATCAAAACTCAATCCAAATAGGCACGATGTATGAAAATGAACTGTGCCACCTAAATTGTACGAAAACCATGGTAACTCGTATTTTTCGAACATTTTATTTAATCCATTCGCTAAGCGAGTTCCTGCTTTTCCAGCTTTTTCCGTCGCCCCAGTTTCTTCGACTAATTTAATAGCATGATACGCAGCTGCACAAGTTAAAGGATTTGCTGCTAAAGTTCCTCCGCTATAAGCTCTTTTACCTCCACCTACTCCTGCAGCGCAATATTTCATAAATTCTTCTTTACCTCCAATAGCTGCAGCGGAGGGATATCCATGTCCAACTATTTTACCAAACACAGATAAATCCGGTTCATAACCATAATAAGCTTGACCACCACCCATATGCAATCTAAAAGCACATACAACTTCATCGGAAATCAAAAGGGTATTATTTTCATGGCAAAGTTCTTCCACTTCTTTATTAAATCCAGGTTTAACAGGAATAGCTCCTGATTCTCCCCCCATTGGTTCAATTATAACGGCAGCAACTTTTCGCTTTTCTGCAAACATTTGCCGTAATGTTTCAATATCGTTTGGAGGACAAGAATCGATAAATTTAAATATGTTTTTTGGTATTCCATGTGATTCTAATAATTTTGTTCCAGGAACATGCATATCGTAAACCAATTGATCTGACCATCCGTGATAACTGCCACCTATTTTAATAACCCATTTACGATTTGTAGCAACTCTGGCAATCCTTATAGCTAGCATATCGGCTTCTGTTCCTGTTTGGAGCCATCTTATTATTTCACAAGATGGAAAATGCTTCTGAAGTTCTTCAGCAGCAAGATATTCATATTCGTTAGTTATTCCATGGCATGGTCCAATTTCCCGAATAACTTCGATAATCTTTTCTGTCAAAACCGGATGATTATGCCCGAGGATAATAGGACCTCCATCCATTAAATAGTCCGTTAGAACGACATCATCAACAGTTTCCATGTAACAGTCAAAAACCCGCTTACTTGCTAGAGGGAATGGCCAGTTGAAGGCGAGATTATGTTCTACACCTCCAGGGATTATTTTTCTTGCTCTCTCAAAAGCCATTTTTGATTTCGTATGATTTTTTTCATACCTCTCTATTATAGCTTTTAATTCATCTGGTTTAAATTTGCTTATGGGCAAATCAACAATATTTTTAATTTTCGCTAATTTTTCCTCATATTCCATTTAGAATCAACAAAATGTTTCTTTCAGTTATTAAATGGTATCGTCAATTAAAAAGACTTAATATAAATAGGAAAGCCTTACATAAAAAAATCTTTATTTACGTTAAGAACATTTATATTTAATATGTTAGATAAAGAAAATTCTCCTAAATATATTTTAGCAATCGATCATGGAACTCAAGGTCCAAAATCAGCGATCGTAAGTACTAACGGAGAGGTAGTTGATTGGGCCTTTCAAGAAGTTCCATTACTTGTGGAAAAAGGTGGGGGTGTTGAACAAGATCCGGACGACTGGTGGAATGCCATTGTTTCAACAGCTAAAAAAGTCATTAATAGTGGAAAAGTTTCAGCTGATGATATTGTAGGTGTATGCAATTCAAGTCAATGGAGTGGTACAGTTGCCCTTGACAAAGACGGAAATCATTTGATGAATTCACTGATATGGATGGATACCCGAGGAGCACCATACATGAAGAAATTCCATAAGAGTTTAATACAGGTTAGTGGATACTCTGTTCGCAAAATGCTAAAATTCGTGAAGGTTACGGGAGGAGGTCCAAGCTTATCTGGTAAAGATCCCATTGCTCATATCTTATGGATAAAGGATAAGAGACCAGATGTATATGATAACACTTACATGTTTTTGGAACCTCAAGACTTTATTAATTTGAAATTCACAGGTAAATTCGCAGCCTCGTATGCTTCCATTCAAATGCATACCTTAGTTGATATCCGCGATATTAACAACATGAGATACTATAACAAGTTAATGAAAATGTTTAAAGTTGATCCGGATAAATTTCCGACTGATTTAAGGTGGTCCACAGATGTTCTAGGGCCCGTGAAAGACGAAGTAGCAAACAAACTTGGTCTAAACAAGGGAGTCAGATTGATTATGGGTGCTCCCGACTTGCATGCAGCAACTATAGGTTCTGGAGCAGTTAAGGATTACGAAGGACATATTTACATTGGAACATCTGATTGGCTGATATGCCACGTACCTTACAAGAAAACAGATATATTTCATAATATGGGAAGTTTTCCTGCTGCAATTAAGGGAAAATATTTCGTAGCAAACGAACAAGAAATCGCTGGAGGAGCTTTACAATTTTTAAGAGATAAAATTTTGTATCATAAAGATGAATTGTTGAGAGAAGAACAGGTCCCTGATGTATATAAAATTTTAGATAGAATTGTTGAGAAAGTTCCTGCGGGGTCCAATAATTTGATTTTTACTCCGTGGCTTATCGGAGAAAGATCACCCGTTGATGATCATATGGTTCGTGGAGGTTTTTACAATTTATCTCTTGAGATGTCGCGTGAACACCTAATAAGAGCGATATTTGAAGGCGTTGCCTACAATGTAAGGTGGCTTCATATGTACGTTGAAAAATTCATCCAGAAATGGAAAATGAAAGCTAATCCTGGAATGACAAAAAAAGATATAGTAATGCCCGAACTTAACATCATTGGGGGAGGGGGATCTAGTAATGTATGGTGTCAAATTTTTGCCGATGTCCTAAATAGAACTATCAAGCAAGTTAAAGATCCTATTCAGGCAAATGCTCGTGGGGCTGCTTTCATCGCAGCAGTTGGACTTGGATATCTAACTTGGGATCAAATACCAGATTTAATCCAATTTTCCAATGTATTTAGACCAAATCCCGATAACAGAGCAGTTTACGAAAAGCTCTTCTATGAGTTCACAAACATTTATAAAATTATGAAAAAAACGCATAAACGATTAAACGAGTAAAAAAAAATTAAAAAAAATTAACCTTTTATTTCCTTTCCCTTTTCTAATTTTTCTAGATCTTTTTCTTGCAGTTCCCTACGTTGCACTTTTCCAGTCATACTTACGGGTAGACTTCTAACAGCTTCGATTAATCTTGGAGACTTCCATTTAGCCATGTTTTCTAAGCACCATGTTTTGATATCCTCGATTTCAATATTTTTCCCTACTTTATATCCCTGCTTAAGAGTTAACCACGCTTTAACTTTTTCACCAGTTTCTTCATCAGGAAGTCCTGCAACGGCAACTTCATCAATCGCAGGATGATTTCCCATGAGTTCTTCAACTTCCTTTGGGAATACAGAATGTCCAGAAACCTTAATTAGAGATTTTTTACGATCTCGTATTTCCACCCAACCATGTTCATCCATAAACCCAATATCCCCAGTGAGAAGCCAACGTTTTCCGCCCCAGTATTTTAAGTTATCTTCTTGTTCTTTTTGTTCTCCTAAATAGCCTAACATAATATGTGGACCGGCACAACATATTTCTCCTGTGTTTTCAACTCCAAATCCTCCAAGTTCTTTAGTTCCGTCACATATAGGTCCTGCTTCAAAGTTATCGGAGGGAAATATTGCCCAGTCTGCGCCTGGTATCGGTAATCCCAACTTTCCTGCTTTTGTTGGGCCCCAGAAGGGAGCTATACTTTGCATTGGAGAGGTTTCTGTTAATCCATATCCTGAACGTATCGCACAAAATATCTCCTCGAATGGATCTTTTACATAGGAGTGTAGTGGTCCCGCTCCTTGAGTAGCATATCTCAATTTTTTCCAAAAATCGTATTTTTTCTTGAATTCTTCCACTCCCATTTCGTGTATGAAATCAGTAAGTCTTTTAAATAACATTTCAACTCCAGTATACATTATTCCTTCAGGAGCATCAAGTTTATTTATAGTTTCGCATAAAACATCATCTGTAGGGGGCTTTGGAAATAATAACATGACCATTCCTAACCCAAGGGCGGCATTCATTACACAAGTTAGACCAAAGCTATGGAAAAATGGTATAGATCCAATAGTTATCATCCCTGCTTTCAATTTTGTCCAATCCTTTGCCATATTTAAGTTTGCACTTAAATTTGAATGTGAAAGTCTTGCAACCTTCGGTAATCCTGTGGTCCCCCCAGTCATTAAATAGACTGCAGGATCTGTCCATGGGTTAATTTCTACTTTTATTTCCCTTGGCTCTGTTTCTTTAATAATCTTTTGCATCCAGTGAACTTTATAATGCTCAGTTTCATCAGGGATCTTACCTTTTGCACTAGGAATACCTAGTTTTTCAATAATAGCCTCATCAGCAGTGAGAAAATCAACAAAATTAGATGGAATTAAATATTTCACACTAGTTTTCGGCAAAATTGTATTCGGACCAGCTATGTATAACATATCCATTAAAACTAATACTTTCGCTTTTGTCATTGTTAAAGAATGCAAAAGTTCCATCGGTTTGTACGTAGGATTAATACCTTGTGCAATGGCACCTATGTATTGACATCCCATATAGGCAACAACGAAATTAATAGAGTTGGGGAGATCTATTGCAATAACATCTCCTTTTCTAATTCCTAATGTATCATAGAGAAATGTACCAAATCTCTTTGCGTAATCAAAGAGAGTTTTAAGTTTTACACGTTCTATATATGGTCCATAGGCGAAAATGCATAAATCTTGATCCCACGTTTCGTATGTGTTAGCAGCATCTATGAAATAGTCACATAATGGTAGGATTTTGACGTCTTCTACATCCTTTAGCTGGTGTGGTACCCCTTCTGGCCAATATCCTCCGGTAAACCATACTTTATCTTCATCTACTAAAAATTCTTTATCATTTAAACTTGGCATATTTATTCATCATTTTTAATTAATTTATGATGTTAATTTAGTTAAAAAATAAAATACTTCTTTATTTTAATATCTTTGATATGCATTAAATTTGATTCTAATAATATTTATCATTAAATAATTAAATTATTAGGCTTATTAGGCTTAGATAGCCTAAGATTGAGATTGAGGCTAAAATTTATGTTTAATTAAAGTCTTGATGAATTAACAATCATATCACTGAGAAGAGATGGGATTTAAAGCAAATCTAAAAGAAAGATTGAAAGATGAACTTTCAGAGGAAGAGTTGTCTCTATTACCTCGAGGTTTTCAGACTATTGGTCATATTGTAATTTTAAAACTTAATCCTGGATTGATGGAAAAGAAGACTCTAATAGCTGAAAAATACTTTGAATTATTGCCAAATTATATTAAATCAGTATATCTAAATTTAGGAGCTATTAAAGGTCAATTTAGAGAACCAGAAAATATAATATATCTTCTAGGAGAGGAAAATCCTATTGTAGAGCATAAAGAGCATGGGATAAAATATCAATTTGATATAACAAAAATAATGTTCAGTAAAGGTAATATTAATGAACGTAAGTTTTTAGCAAGCTTAGTAAAAGATGGTGAAATAATCGTTGATATGTTCGCTGGGATTGGTTATTTCTCTTTACCTATAGCTAAACACTCAAAACCTAAAAGGATTTATAGTATAGAGCTGAATCCAGAGTCTTTTAAGTATTTAATTGAGAATATCAAACTCAATCATTTTGAGGATATTATTATACCAATTAATGGCGACAGTAAGGAAGAAGTAATAGAGCTAAGCCAATCAGGAGTTAAAGCTGATCGCGTTATTATGGGTGTATTTCCCGCCCCAAAGGATTTCATAAGAGAAGCTTTAACATTAACAAAAGTTGAAGGGACAATATACCATTATGAGGGGATTGCTGATAGGGAAAAGTACATAGATTTATTTAATGAATTTAAAGAGATCGCAGAAAAAAGTGATTATAAATGCGATCTATTAACAAAAAGATTTGTAAAAAGTTACGGTCCTGGTTTATACCATGCTGTTTTTGATATAAAAGTATATAAAAAATGATTTCAAACATATTTCCCCTTTTTGTATAAAAATAAATTTAAATAACTTTAATTTGTGATATATTTAATTACCATCCCCAATAGAGAAATATTTGATTTTAAAGGTAGAGAAAATGTTTTTTCAAGTTCTAAGTGAATTAGCAAAAGTTTCAGGTTTAACCGCCCTAATTTCCGTATCAATAACATATCTTTTAGGTTTCATTGTTTTGATAAAGTATTTTAAAACTAGACAGTTTTTAATATTTAATTTCTTCTTATGCATAATTTTTACAGCATCTCCTTGGTATCCAAGTGGATTTGGATATTTATTTTGGATTATCACCGGAGAGTTTCTAATTTACCAAGCATATGTTCTTATTGGCACCCTAGCCATACCTATTGCTATTATAGCTTGGTTAAATGTATATTTGTCTACAGTGAATCCAAAAAGAAAGAAGCCAGTCCTAATTATATATGGAATATTATCGATTTTTTTTGAATTGTATATATTTTATTTCCTCATATTAGCTCCTGGAGCACCTGTTGATTCGTTATTAGGAGTTATAAATGATTCGATTAATCCTATGGATATAGATTATAAGGGCTTCGTATTGATATTTTTAGGTTTGAGTATTTTGACTGCTTGTATAACAGGATTTCATTTTGCAGCAAAATCTATGAATAAAGAAGAACATCCCGAGATAAGATGGAAAGGAAGGTTTCTTCTGGTTGCTTTTTTATTTTTTGGTATCTCTGCTATATCTGACGCCATAATTGAAATGACTCCCTTTTTATTAGTTTTAATGAGAAGTATCTTAGTGGTAGCTAATTTCTTCTTCTATCTCGGATTTATTCTTCCAAAATGGAGTAAAAAACTCCTAAAAATTAAAGAAGAATCATTGCTTACTAATTGAAGTTATTAGCGGGATTCTTCTGGTTGCTTTTTACTTAACAATAGTGCCCTATTTTTCATAGCATCGTTTATTTCCACATAATCTTTTTTAGCAGTAAAGAAGAGTGGAATCCATAAGCAAGTAGAGAAAATCCCAAATATTAGAAAAGACCAAAAGATTGTCGCAGAAAAACTACCAGTTAGTGTTACCACGAAACCACCTATAACTGCACCTAAAGCTCGTCCAATGGAATCTATAAAGGACCCCACTGCAACCATTGTTCCTCGATTCTCCGGGAAATTAACATCAATAAGAGAACTATACCAATTAGGACCAATTCCCATAGTGAAAGCGAGACCTACACCTAGAAACGAACAATATACTAACCATAAAACCCAAAATCCAATCTCGTTGACCAATAAAGTACCAAAGAAAAAAGTAGAGTTTGCAACATTAGGTGTCATCGCAAATCCAAATAAAAAGAAGGGTAAATTCAAAATCGAACAAATAACCGCTATTTTTACCCTACCAGAAAGATCTCCGCGTTGAACTTTTTTATCTCCCAAATGTGCGAGCCAAAATTGTCCAATTATTAATCCCAAGACAATTATGAATAGAAACAGAATGATTACCTTGATATCGATAACGCTAACACCAATTTCAAGCTGGATGTAAGGGAAAATATAGGCTAATACTAATCCTGAGGCAATCACATCAAAAAAATTAAACATCAAGAAGAAATTTGATTTCCTTTTAAAGACGAATTTTAAATCTGATAATTTGATCTTATAGGAATACTGGATCTTTTCATCTGAAAAAACCTCTTCTAATTGTTTTTCTTTTGCGGCTCTTTTAGGCTCTATGGTAATAAAATAATTAAGGATTGTAAATATGAGAGCTATGATACCGAGATAAAAATATGGAAGTTTCCAAGTATATAATATATTGGAATAATTGAGGGCAATAAAGTCAATTTTTTCAAGGAGGGGTAAATCAATAGCTTCAAAATCAATAGCGTTAAACGCTAAAGCGATTACTCCTGCAACTAATGTTCCTATGCTTGTTATTAAGCCCCAAAACGCAAAAGATTTAGAGCGTGAATCGGACGAGATTATGTCTGCTAAATAAGAGACTACAAGTGGAGTGGTTACACTTACGGCGATTGCTGCTACGATCCTGACGAGCAATAATTGCCAAAAGTCTTGCACAAATATATGCATTATTGCTGTTAATGACCATAATACTCCAGCAAGGATTAGAATCTTTTTTCTCTCTATCATATCGGTTAAATATCCGAATATAAGAATTGAAATACCATTTGTGATTGTATAGATACTAATAATTATGCCTAAAGAGTCAAAATATATTCCCAAATCAGCTGCAATTAAGACTTCATTAGGTAGAAATAACGCACTATCCATAATAATGATTAAAATTAACGACAAAAAGAAAAATAAAGAAATTAGCTCTCTCTTCTTCATAGATACTCATTTTTAAAATATTTATAAAATTATTTTTAATTCGTTCTAATATTATAATAACTTTGCTTTTTTTTGAAGCGATAGTATTAAATTAAAAAGCATCAAAACTAGTAAATGCCATATTTAATTTTAAGATTTAAAAAATAAAAAGTGATGAAAAAAAAATGGCTGAACAAAAAATTGAAGAAGAACAAGAAGAAAAAACACAATTGCATAAACGATATGAATGGTTAGACCAATTTCGCGGGCTAATAATTATTTTTCTTATTATTTCAGTGATAACATGGCCACTCTCAGGCAACTTTCCCGGAACTGATCCTATAGGACCACCCCTTTTAAATCACGGATTCCGATACTATGATGGGTATCCCGCTTTAATAACAATTATTGATATTGGTCAACAAATTTTCATGTTCATCTTAGGTTTTGTGGCATTTATTGCTTTTACGAGCAGAAGAGAAAAAAAAGGTGTTGGAGCAGCATGGAAACATGGAATTATCCGTGTAGCAGTCCTATATGGGTTAGCATTCTTAGATGACGGGTTAATTGGGGGGTTACTTTTTGGTGACGGGATTCCTTGGGATGAAGTGTTATGGTATGGTACCTTAGCAAATTTAGCGATTGGTAGTTTTGCTGCTTATCTCTTGGCGTATTTGATCCCTAAAAGTGCAGATAAAAGGTTATATGTTTGCATCGGAATAATGATCGTTCATGCGATACTCTACGCAACTCCACTATTTGAGCATAAAGGGCTTGGAGGAGTGGGAACCATTCCATTTCCGTTTAATTCATTAAATCATGCTGCAATTGCTATTGCGGGGACTTGTTTCTCTCAATGGTACAAAATGGATTCAGAAGATCCAAATATTGGATTTAAAAAAAGAATTTTACCAGTTGCAAGCATATTTATAATAGCTTTCTACTGTTTTGACTGGATCCAACCTGCAGAACATCACGACGCAACAACATCTTTAGCATTCCTAGCGATCGCAGCTTCTGGCTTCTTAATAGCTGTTTTCTATGGATTCGAAAAAATGAACTTTAAGGTCCCTGTACTTTCAGAAATGGGTAAAAATATGCTACTCCTTTTTATATTAGCGTTTATTTTTGATGTTGCAATAGGTCTTTTTGAGGAAAGTATTCGTGTGGCTAATCCTTTAATTATTATGCTTTTGGTTGGGGTGTTACCAATAGTTATTGAAGCAGGAATAGCGCTACTGTTAGCTAGATGGGATATTAAGATTAAAATCTAATCATTTTTTTTATTTTCAGGTAAAACGGTTATTTTTATAAAACGACTATATTATACAATTTTATTATTTATAAGTGAAATAAAGAAATGATAATTTTACTGTAAATATTTAAAAGTGGAAATTATTATATTTTTGAACACAATTATATAGGATGATTTTATTATGAAAAATGACATTAAAGTTGGGTTCGATTATAGCCACAATAATATGCTAACCTTAGAAGCTTCGAGCTATGCTGATTTCACTCAGTTCCTGTTCGCTTCTGCTTACAAATTAGGAAAAATCGAAGCAGGATTCTATTCATTAGACAAAATTAAAAATTATAATGCCATTTTAATGTCCATACCCAAAAATATTAATCTTAGTTCGAGAGAAATAGAAGTATTAGAGGAATATGTTCGAAGGGGGGGAAGTTTGCTAATCGTTGGCTCGAAGGGTGGAGAACACATAAATAGAACTAATATTAACGAATTAACCCGGTTTTTCGGATTTGAATTTATGAATGATGAAATTTTTGATTCAGTAAATTATGTTAATATGCAAAAAAGACCTATGATCGTTAATTTTAAACCGCATATTATCACTGAAAATATAAAAAAAATAATTTTATCAAGTGCTTGCTCTTTAGGAACGCTTAAACTGCCAAAGGAAGAAAAAAATGTAAAAGTTGAAGTCATAGTAAGAGGAGGTCTGAATTGCTGGAGAAACCGATTCGATGGAAAACAATGGGTTGAAGAGGATTGTCCTAAAGTTCCATTACTTATAGCCTCAGAATATCACAAAGGTCAAGTTGTAGCATTCGGTACTTTATCTATTTTCTCTTCTCTAGGAAGAGAATACGGGTTTTCTGCTTTTGATAACGATATTATAATAGCGAATATCCTAAGGTGGCTTACTTTAGATACTACCTATGAAGGAAAAGTAGTTACTATAGATATACAGAAGGACTTATTCCACTGGACAGACTCAATAGTTCAACAGAAAAGTTGGGAAAATCTCTCAGATATAATAAATGTTAGTTTGAAATATTTTAAAGATAATTATGAGACAGTAATGAAAGAAATGGAAACCTTACAACATGATATGTATCAAAGGAAACAAGAACAGAAAACAACAATTAAAGAATCAGAAGAGGAAGAAGTTATATCTCTGCTCCCGAAAAGAAGGAAAGAAGATCTGGATTTTATCATAAGTGCAATTGAAAATGTCTCAGGCGAAAAATATGAGCGTGCGATAACTGAAGATCCTGAAGATACAGAAGAAGAAACAGAAGAGAATGGTCGAGCTAATGCTGATTTAATAGGTGATTTACCTGAAGATTTGAATAGTCTAACCGTAAAGCAATTGAAAAAATTTTGCACTACTAATGATATAAATCTACCCCCACATACCCGTAAAGCGGATATTATAAAAATAATTAAATATGTATTAGGTACAGACTAACTTATTCTTCCTCAACTAAAACTACTAATAACATGCTTGTTTATCAAACCTAAGCAACCTATTTTTAATTGACTATGATTCGCTTCTTATTTGTTTTAGGGTCTAACTGGCAATTGTCTTTAGCAGAGCTGGACAATGTTTTAAAAAATGCCCCACAATTTAAAGGTCGAATTACGGATTATTCGGCGAATATTGCCATTGTAGAATTCGATGATTTGCATGATGATAAATTATACATCAATAAACTAATGGAGCTTCAATATATACTAGGAGGATGCCAAAAAATCGCCGAGATATATGATTTCATTGATATTCAAACCACACAAAATGCATTTCCATCAACCATCGAAAAATATAAGCAGGTTGAGATGAAAAGGAAAGAGATTCTTAAAGTTATCGACTCATCGTTAAAAAAAGTTTATCCTAGAATTAAAAATGAAAGTTTATTTTTTGCTGTTTCAATTTACCCTAATCTCTACGATGATAATTATTACTCTGAAGTGCTCCTAAAACACTTCCTACCATTTTTAAATACAGAAATCATGAACTTATTAAAAGAAAATGGAGCTAAAAAATCCTTATACTATAAATACCCTCAAGAAAATATTGATGCCGGTAATTTAAATCCAATTTTCCCTCATCACCTTATTAAATACGGATTGTTCAATAAAGACCGAGCTGAAATTATATTCGGATTCACAGAAGAAGGTTTTTACATTGCAAGAACGCTAACTTGTGACGATCCTAACTTTAAAAAAAAAATTGATGAGGAAAGACCATTCAAAGAGTTTAAAAGCGCTATTTCACCAAAGTTGTCTCTCATAATGTTAAACTTTTTAAACTTATATGAACAAAGAGAGAAGAAAATAATTCTGGATCCATTCGTTGGTAATGGTACAATATTATTATTTGCTTTAATTGAAGACTTTCAAATTTTTGGAACGGACATTGACGAAACTAAAGTGAAAAATACTGTAAGGAACCTTAACTGGTTATTAAACGAACTTGAAGAAACAGTACCATATATGCTAAACGAGAAAATTAAAAGAGTTGACATAAATCAACTATCTTCAGTTTTAAAGGTTGAAAGATTTGACGGCATTTGTACAGAACCAGAGTTGGGTCCATTTTACAAACAAACACCATATTATACTGAAATTATTGACTTGATTGAATCGAAATTAAATCCTTTATTCAAAGCTACTTTTAGGGAAAGTTTCAAAGTTTTAACTCCAAAAGGCAGGATTAGTATAATCACACCCGTTTTTAGCACTATCGATGGAGGAGATGTACAATTAAAAATAGAAGAAATGGCAAATTTTTACAAATTCAAACTCGTACCAATGCTAGATTTAAATAGAATCGTAAACAAATCAAATAAAAAGCTCCAATTTAAGCAAGGGCAAGTAAGAGCAATCCTTGACGCTAAAAAAAATCAAATTCTCAAAAGAAAACTTTATGTGTTCGAAAAAATCGATGATTCAAGCTAAACCATGAATTATGGAGAAATTTTCGATGAAATAGAAAATGCTATAGTAGGGGAAGCACATTTAGATCAATTAGCTAAGAAAAGAAATGATCCCTTTAAAATATTAATATCGACAATTCTCTCTGCAAGAACTAGAGATTCGAGTACCGAAGAAGTTACCAAGAAATTATTTTCCAGATATAAAACTCCGCAAGATATTTCTAACGCAAATATTGAAATTTTAGAGGAATTAGTACATAAATCAGGATTTTATAAGGTGAAAGCTGCTCGTATTAAAGAGGTCTCTCGAATCATTTCAGAAGATTATATGGGAAAAGTACCGCGTGATTTCAACGAGTTGGTTTCATTACCCGGGGTAGGCGCAAAAACGGCGAATTGTGTATTAGTATATGCATTTAAAATTCCTGCAATCCCAGTGGATACACATGTACATAGGATTCCAAATAGATTAGGATGGATTAAAACAACTAAACCAGAGCAAACAGAGAAAATATTAAAAGAAATTTTACCAAAAAGCCAGTGGATTAGGGTGAATCGCTTATTTGTACGATTTGGTCAAGAAGTGTGTTTACCTATTCATCCTAAATGTGATT
>CAZDTP010000035.1:0-41773 GCA_964508365.1 uncultured archaeon | reverse complement strand
TTGGATGGGGTCCGGATTATAACGATCCGAGCAATTTCATCAACCCATTGTTTACTAACAGATCTGTTGCATCTAATGGTGCTCAATATAATGGTTGGTTTGCAGCAATAGAAGCAGGTAGAAATCCAAGACTCCAAAATGATAACGTGCAATTATTAATGGAAGCAGGTTTAGAAGAGACCAATGTAACTATTAGAACAGCGATTTATAAAAGGATTCAAGAACTTTTGGTTGAAGAAGACATGCCATGGCTATTCGGTTATTCCTCTAAAGTGTTCGACGCTTATGTGGTTGGCTTACAGGATTTTGCAACTAATACCATGGGTAAGATTTGGTTCTATCCATGCCATTATGCCTAAACAAAGAGCATAAACACGAAATAAATTATAAATAACTTTTTTTTTTTAATCTTAATGGTTTTTCAAATGAGTCAAAAAGATTCTTTTTTTTATTCCCCCAGTAAATTAAAATCATTTAAAAGAGATCTTGCTCCTGTAGGTTTCTATTTTGATATATTCACAACAGAAATATTTAAAATTCCCGTAATGCCAGTCCCAATGAGAATTGATAAATTAACAAATGGAGATTTGACATTATTTATATTGCCTGATATTGTAAATTTGAATAAATTGTTAAAAAAGCTGGATTTAACTATTAATTTTAAAAAATTTTTTTTGCTTGGAATCTCTAATTTTATAAATTTCGCAAAAGGAAAATATAAGGAGATTATACACCGAAATTTACAGCGTGAAATGATAATAAGGTGGTTTGAAAATTCACGACTAATAAAAACAGAAATTCCTAGCCTTACAGAAGCCTATACTTACTTGCTCCTTGAATTCTTGAATACATTTTCTATCATTGAAGAAAAAGGATTAGATCCAAGCCTCGAAGAATATACCACAGAACTTTTACGATATTGTGATAAAATTATTTCTTATACGAGAGAAAAAATAGAAAATAATGTAATCCTAATAAAAGAAGAAGGTTCCACAAAAACAGTACAGTTATACTTAGAAAAAAAAGAAAAATATTATCCCCAAATAATTGCCATTAAAATAGATAAGAAAACAAAAATGAACTTTATTCCTTATTTAATCTATGATGATATTCTTGATATTTTTTCCTATAATAAAAAACTTCTACATGAGGGGAAACAAATCCCAGTTGATATGAAAATTTGGAAATGCAATGGAATAATTAATAAGTATTCGACTCTAGATAATATTAACGGTGTTATTAGAGACTTTGACTTGGAGAAGATTGATATAGGGAAAATTTTATGAAACTCAAAATTGATTTAAGTAGACAAGGTAATTTTATTCTGGCAATATTATTGATTCATTTCGTATTTTTCGGATATCTTAGCCTTACTTTTGAAAAAGGAATTGGAGAAAAAATATTATATTTATATCAAATTTTATTTGATCCAAGTACTTTTCTTTCATTAATAATTCTTTTTGCAATTGTGTTTATAATGGTATTTAGAGAGAAGTTCTTTGAATATGGAATCAGAAATAGCATATGGATTACACCCATTATAATAGGAGAATCTTTTATATGGACTTGGATAATGTATGGTTTTGATCCTACCATAATTGGTGACTTTTTTACTCGTTATGAAGGATATGTTACAATTTTATCAATATTGGGTTTAAACTTGTCTGCTGCGATTTTAGCAGCAATTTTTAGACAGTATAGAGATAGAATAAAAAAAATTAGAACACTTATATAACGAAAAGGAGAGGAAATGATCTATGAGCATGATTAAATTTATTATCAGAAGGTTATTATCATTGTTGCCTGTATTATTTGGGGTTATAACATTAACCTTTATCCTGTCTAGATTAATGCCAGGGGACCCAATTATAGCCCATCTCCCTA
This sequence comes from uncultured archaeon, assembly GCA_964508365.1. Taxonomy (GTDB): domain Archaea; phylum Asgardarchaeota; class Lokiarchaeia; order Sigyniarchaeales; family SOKP01; genus SOKP01. The sequence goes on along the minus strand of CAZDTP010000035.1, from coordinate 39,889 downwards.
AGAATTTTACGGAAGAGATGTATCTGGAAATGTTAGCGCAACTTGGACTTGATAGACCCATATTGGAGCAATATGTGATATACTTAGGGGATTTATTTACTGGTAATTGGGGTGTTTCTGTAACTCTTGCTCCGGGAACTCCTGTATGGGATCTTGTATTAGAGAGATTTTTTAGGACTTTTGATATCGCTATCGCTTCAATTTTTATTGCAACATTTCTCGGACTTAAAACTGGTGTAATTTCAGCGACACATAGAAATAAACCTAAAGATACCATATTAAGGGGTTTTGCACTCGTAGGAGTTGCCATTCCCGTTTTCTGGATGGGAATGGTGCTTCAATACCTATTTGCATTTCAACTGGACCTTTTTCCTGGAATTGGGTATAAAACTGCGGGTATTGGAGATCCTCCTGTTGTTACTCATCTCAGAGTAATCGATTGTATTTTATCTTTAGACATGGTTATACTTGTCGATTATATTGAGCATTTAATTTTACCTGTTCTTTGTTTATCATTTATAACTCTTGCCTCAATTACAAGACAAACTCGCTCAAGTATGCTGGAAGTTCTGGGACAAGACTACGTAAGAACTGCAAGAGCGAAAGGATGTAAAGAAAAAGATGTAATAAAGACTCATGCACGAAAAAATGCATTAATTCCTACTATAACAATTATAGGATTAAACTTTGGAGGATTATTATCGGGAGCAGTTCTTACCGAAACGACTTTTAATTTACACGGATTAGGTGAGTTATTAATTGTATCGATACAGAATACTGATTATTGGGTATTAAACGGAATTGTATTCCTTACTACAATAACCTTTATTGTTATAAATTTAGGTATTGATCTCATTTACGGCTTTATAGATCCAAGAATAAGATATTAATTGAGAAAATAAAAAAAAAAAAAAATAAGTGAAAGATTTATGGAAGAACCTTATGAGCAAGAACTTAAATTTGAAGAAGTAAAAGAAGAAAAAAATATTGTAAAAAATACAATCTTTTGGATTTTCAAAAATATTAAATTCCTTCTTATACCGGGTTCCAGATTAGAAGACTTATCACGTAGGGAATTTGAATATGAAAAAACAATAAGTAAAAGAAAGTTTATTAGAAGATTAAAATCAGTATTAACAATATTGGGAATGATAATCATTTTTATCATTATTACTTTTGCTATTCATGGAGCATGGATTGCTCCATATACAAGAGAGGTAGCAAATGGTGTTTTAACTGGTTCTTGGGATCCCCCAACTCCCAGTAATCTTCTAGGACAAACCAAATTTGGACGTGATGTTTTATCAAGGGCAATATACGGTGCGTATTCTTCATTAACGATTGCGTTACCCGCTATAACATTTAGTGTTATCGTGGGTGTTATAGTTGGAATGATCTCTGGATATTATGGTGGATGGGTAGATTCGGTAATAATGAGAATTACTGATGTTTTTCTTGCATTTCCAGGTCTGATTCTTGCTTTAGTTTTTATAGCAATATGGGGTCAACATATGGAATATATAATGTTAGCTTTTGGAATTCTTGGCGTTCCTTATTATGCGCGGTTAATTAGGGGATCAGTATTACAAGCTCGAGAATTACCTTATGTAGAAGCGGCAAGAGTATCTGGGTCAGGTAATTGGAGACTTATGTTTAGACATGTTTTGCCGAATTGCATCCAACCAATCATAATTTCGTTTACGTTCGACATCGGTGGAATTATCTTAAGTTTGGCTGGTCTTAGTTTTTTAGGTTACAGTGATATGACATTAATCGAATGGGGAAATGACATTAGTGTTGCAAGACTTCATTTAACTGATGCACCATGGTCCATGTTCTGGCCTGGTATTATGATCTTAGTAACTGTAATGGGTTTTATGTTGGTCGGTGATGGGTTAAGAGATGCTTTGGATCCGAGAATGAAAAACCTGTAATTTGTTCTTGAACTTTACTGAAAATATAAAATTGTGGGGGATAAAGAAGAAAATGGATAGCACCGTAAAAAAGAAAACTAATGCTGGAGCTGACGAAAAAAATCAAACAGATTCAGTTATAACAGGGATTTCGGAAAATCTGCTTGAGGTCAAAAATCTTAAGACAAATTTCTATACAGAAGAAGGGATAGTTAAAGCAGTAGATGGGGTCTCATTTAATATGGGCAGAGATGAAGTCCTTGGTCTTGTCGGTGAAACAGGTTGCGGGAAATCCGTTACAGCTCTTTCTATTTTACGCCTTGTGAGACCACCAGGAAAAATATTAGAAGGGTCCATAATGTTTGATGGTGTCGAATTACTGGATTTAACCGATGAACAAATGAGGGAATATCGTGGCAAAGATATTACGATGATATTTCAAGATCCGTTAAATTCACTTAATCCCATTCTTCAAATCGGTAGACAAATAGCGGAGGTATTTTTGTTACATCAGGAAGAAGAGCTAAAGGAAATTCTTGAAAAACGACATTTAGATAGGGATAAGGAGAAACAAGTAATAAAAGATTTAGAAGAAGAATTAAAAATAAAGAAAATTCGATTAACAAAAGAAGAAGAGAGAGAACTAAAGGCAGAAATAAAAAATCTAAAAAAAAAAAAAACTAAAAAACTAAGTTTGAAAGAAATCGCATGGGAAAAATCGGAGGAAATTGTTAAAGAAGTAGGAATTGCGGATGCTAAAGGTATCTTAAAACGATACCCACATGAACTAAGTGGGGGTATGAGGCAACGTGTAATGATTTCCATGGGACTATCGTGTAATCCCAAGCTATTAATCGCCGATGAACCAACAACTGCCTTAGATGTAACTATTCAAGCTCAGATTCTTGATTTAATGAAAAAATTAAAGAAAAAATTTATGACATCGATTCTCCTGATTACACATGATTTAGGAATTATCGCAGAATTGTGTGAGAGAGTGGCTGTTATGTACAGCGGGACTATTGTGGAATACGCACCAGCTGAAGATTTGTTTAAAAAACCCCGCCATCCTTATACTAAAGGACTTATTAGTTCGATTCCAAGCATAGAAAAGAGAGACCAAGAATTACTCACAATTCGAGGAATGGTACCTAACTTAATTTATCCCCCATCTGGCTGCAGATTCCACCCTAGGTGTGATTATCGATTAGAAATTTGTGACAAAGTAAGACCAAACAATATTGAAGTCGACGATAAACACTTTGTTGCTTGCCATCTTTTCGATCCCAAATATAAAAATTCCCCAAAATATCAATAGGTGAAGACGGAGATAAAGAACCCTTTAAAATATAACATTAAAAATTGATAGTATATAAGTTGAAAGGAAAATAAGAAAATGACTGTTTATAACGATAAGATAAAAAACTCATCAGCCGAACATATACAAAACTCAGGTAAGAAAAGACGGGTTATTCTTTCTACAAAAAATCTCAAGACTTATTACCCAATATACGGCGGGCTTTTCAAACGAACTATTGGATATGTTCAAGCTGTAGATGGTGTCACTTTTAACCTTTATGAAGGAGAAACTCTTGGTTTAGTTGGAGAGAGTGGTTGCGGTAAGACCACCATCGCAAAAGTTATATTAAATCTTGTACCTGCTACGGCAGGAGAAATTTTCTATAAAGATCAAAAAATCATTATAGGAAGCACTGAAAAGAAAACAAAAAGAAAAAAATTACACAAACAAAATAAATTAATTGACATCATGTTAATTCCACCAATTAGCGTTGCTAATACACTTTTCGGTTTCGCAAAATTAAGCCTAAAGAAAATCTTTCGAACAATAAAAAATTACTTAATCAAATTATTACCTCCATTACGAAAAATTATTAAAGCAACAGTATCGATATTGAAACAAAACTACCTTAATTTGGTGGAAATAAAACATCCATATGACAATGCATTACGAAAAAAGATTCAGATGGTGTTTCAAGATCCTGATTCTTCTTTGAATCCACGCTGGAAAATAGTTAATGTTATAGGTGAACCTCTCAAAATTCTGTTAGGAATGAGAAAAAGAAGAAAGATTCGTAGACGTGTTCTTGAGCTTCTAGAAACCGTCTCAATGAAGAGAGAACATTTGGATCGATATCCACATGAATTTTCTGGAGGTCAAAAACAAAGAGTTGTAATAGCCAGAGCTCTTGCATGTAATCCTGAAATTATGATTTTGGATGAACCAACTTCTGCTCTGGATGTCTCCGTTCAAGCTCAAATCTTAAATTTATTAAAAAAAATTCAGAAAAAATTTGGGTTATCTTATCTTTTCATAACTCATGATTTAAGTGTGGTACAACACATAGCTGATAGAATCGCAGTAATGTACTTAGGTAAATTCGTGGAGACCGGCACACTTGAAGAGGTTTTTTATAATCCAACACACCCATATTCTAGAGCATTGTTATCTGCACGACATACATTTGATCCTGGTTCAAAAAAAAACAGAATTATTTTAGAAGGTGATGTACCCAGTCCAATTAATCCCCCTTCAGGATGTGCATTTCATCCTAGGTGCCCTGAAAAAGAAGGACATATTGGATGTGATATAGATGAGCCCAGAAAGATTCATCTCGGTGGTGATCATTATATATATTGCCTACCTTCTAAAAAAGAAAAAAGATCCTATGAAGGAGTAGATTATGTTTCAGATACATGGACCAAATAATTTTTTTATCTAAAGTCTTTTTTCGAAATATGAAAAATAATTTACATCCTTTTTAAAATATATCATATAATAGTAATCTTGATAAGTTTTCATAAATATTGAAAACTAACTATATTTTTTCTTATTTAAGTGCAATGTGATCGATATCGCAGAGTTAGAATTTTCTCTTGAAAGAGAGATTATAAATCATATACATTCTTTAATGTTTGAGCGTGAAGCAGGAACTGAAGGTGAAAATAAATCAATAAATTATATACAAAAAGTTTTAACTCAGGAAAACATAAAAAATAAAATTGATATTTTTAAATGGTCTAAAACTATTACAATTTTATTAAGGTTAATATCGATTTTTTTAATAGGCTCATCGGGCCTCTTCGAGGCATTAGTTTTTTTTAATTTTAGTTGGATTGTGATATTTATCGACTTAATTTTAATTGTTATAATTATAGTAGTTCTAAAAGATATATTTGATATGACAAATGTATTGTTAATAGGAAGAAGGAAAAAATCTAAAAATCTTATTGCTAAAATACCAGCAAAGGAAAAAAATCCAAAACGCCCTCTAATTATCTTTTCTGCTCATTATGATTCCAAATCAGAAAATTATTCATATAATTTAAAAAAATATTTTTTTTTAGTAGAGGGAACAATAATTTTTCCCTTTATAGGTTCCACATTAATTCTTTCGGTTTGGGGTGTACTTACAAATTTTTCAGATTTATCTTTTAATGATTTTTATTACTCTATAATTGCTAAAATAATTGACTTTTCATATGTGTCATTTGGATTATTAATCATTTCAATCATTGTTTTAATTTTAAACAAGGATTCGAGTAAATCCCTTGGTTCGATTGATAACGCTAGCGGAGTTTCAATTTTAATTGAGTTGGCAATGCTTTTAAATAAAAATCCCCTCGAACAAATAGATGTTTTGTTTTTATGGTGTGGTGCTGAAGAATGGGGATTATGGGGTTCAAAACAATTTTGCATGAAGCATTTTAATGATTTAAATCAAGAATATAACCTTGATAAATCTTATAATATTAATATTGATATGGTAGGGACTGATATAGGGCTTATAAATAAAACTAGTATTTTGAAAAAAAACAACTATAACAAAAATATTGTTAATGTTTTAGAAGCAACAGCAAATAGTCTAAAAATTCCCTTAAAAAAATTTGATGTGACTATTGAACCTAGAAGTGATCATATATCTTTTCGATCTTTTGCTAAAAAAGCTCAAAAAACAATGGAAGTTTGTTGTTTTCTTTCAAATAAAGATACACAGTTTATTCATTCTTCAAGAGACACTCCTAATAAGCTTATACCCCATAAACTCAAAGGTTGCGTAGATATTTGCTATAATGCAATTAAAAGCATAGATTTGAGAATGAAATAGATTAAATAAAATCAGATAATTTTTATGGTTTATTCTTAGTATAATTAGTCAAACTCGCGATATTTCTTTCAAATCTTTTATAATTTATAGTTTAAATTATGGTATTCTACATTTAGGGCATTTTTCCATATTTGATCGAGATAGGTTTCTATATTTTTTACTAAATTTCACAAATCTACACCCTTTTATAACAGCATGGATTTAGACTAATAATGCTACACATCCTTATACTCGGACATAATTATCGGTGCGACCTACAATTGATTACATTTCAAAGACAACAATAATGGTAATAGAAGATAACATCCCTAGTCCAATCAATCCAACATAGGGTTGAGTTTTTCGTCTTAAGTCTCCTGAAAAAACTATTTTTCTTTTTGTCCGGGGATAAGGATTTCTTATATTTGGGTTTTAATATCTTAAAATTCATAGGAAAGAATATTGAATGCAAGAAAGGGGAATATCTAAGAATGTTAATAGCGTTTTAATTGAAATTTAAATCCATGAAGATCTATGTTACTATAACCCCCCTCAAACTATAAGTGAGCAGTCATACTCTGATGCCTGAGATTAAGCTTGGCTACTCCTGCGAAGGTAAGTCGTATTTTAATTTATGTTAAGACTCTTAACACTAAAAATTTTAAATTTTAAATTGAATGAAAAATTAATTAATATTTATACACTTAAAATTAGTATATCAAATAGAGTTAATTTTATGCCTTTACCAGATAAGGAAGACTTAAAATGCTACGCTTTTATTATTATAGTAATTATATTAATCCTTTTGGCAACATATTATTACCAATATATAGTTCGTTTTGTATTGTTAGTAGTTTTTTATTGGTTTATATCAATACCTGTTCTAATCATTAGTATTTCAAGTATAGATTTTGCCCTTAGAAAAGTAGGAATCAGAAAAGCTTATAATTCGATGAATTCAGTAGAATTTCAAGAATCTTTTAAGAAATTATCAGGTGAAAATCCATTAAAAAATGGAAAACTAACAAAAACTTATAAAAAATGGCTAATTCAAAAACGAACAATCCCTAAGTTCAAAATTAAAAGTAAGTTTCGGTTTTCACCAGAAGATATTAAAGGTTTTATACTTCTGATTATATTTTTAATAGTGTTAACAATAGTTTTTCTAGCAATTTACGCAGCAATCTTCCCTAAATACCTTCTTCCTATAAAGTGGTAGCCATATTTGGGATTATTTACATCATTTAGTATTATTGGTGCTGTTTAGGATATCTCTGTACAAGTACAAACTTTAAATTTATTTAAAAATCTTAAACTAAGATTTCATTTTTCTTTTATATTTATTATTAACGATTTGAGGTTAATGCAACACATGGCAGATAAGTTGCGCTTATGTATTTAGGAAAATTTGTGGAGGAGGTAACTATCGATGAGTTTTTTAATGATTTCACGCATCCTTATCCTAAAACTTTGCTTTCTGCAAGGCCAACTTTCGATCCTGGCTTAAAAAAAATCGGATTTTATTAGTAGGTGATGTTCCTAGTCCAATAAATCCTCCGAATGGGTGCACATTCCATCCAAGATGTTTTGATAAAGCTGAATATGAGAGATTTTATCTGAATATTTCTATGAGAGTAGGACTTGGTGGTGAGTATTACATGTTTTGTAGACTTTTAAGCGATAAACTTAAATCCTACAAAGGAACGGATTATGTCTCAGATTAGTAATTTTTCTACTTGAAGCTTTAATTCTCTATCATTTTTTCATTAACCAATCTATTTTTATTATATCGCAGATTCTTCAAGAAACTATTAAATGTTAACGACAATTTCATAAAAAAAATATATTATATCACATTTTAGTAATTAATCATGTCCAAAAAATCACAAATATATGTTGTGAAAACATCCTCTAAAACGGTTTTAGAGGATTATAAGAAATTAATGCATTTAGCAGAATATAATAAACATTACGATAAAAAATCTAAAAACATACTAAAATTGAATCTTAGTTGGTCTAAATTTTTTCCAGCATGTTCAAGTCCTCCATGGCAGGTTGAAGGTGTGCTAAAAACGATGATTGAGGATGGATTTAATCCTAGAAAGATATTTACTGCTGAAAATGAAACGGTAGTAACTAATATAGAACGAGGAATTCAAGGAAATCGTTGGGAGAATATCATCAAAAAATATGGTGTATGGTTTGTACCCTTGACTAGAATCCCTTTTATCCCATATAAATCTCTTAAATCAAAATTTCTCGAATATAAGAATAAAGAACTTCATGTTCTAGATAAAAAAATTTTTCCTAAAGGCTTTTCTATTCCAGGATTTTATGTTGGAAAATCGATTATTCACTTGCCCACTATGAAAACTCATGGACATACGACTTTCACTTGCGCCATGAAAAATGCATTTGGTGGCTTACTTACAAAGCGCCGTCATTATAGTCACCAATTTATGTCAGAAGTGTTAGTAGACCTTCTAATTATTCAAAAACAAATTCATCCAAACATAATGGCAATCGTAGATGGCACTGTGTGCGGTGATGGGGCTGGACCAAGAACAATGATACCCAAGATAAAAAATTATCTTCTTGCAGGATACGATCAAGTAGCTGTAGACACGGTAGTGTCGAGAATGCTGGGTTTTGATCCATTAAAAAATCCTACCATAAAGCTTGCACATGATGAAGGTTTAGGTTGTGGAGATTTCGATCAAATAGAGATTATTGGAGAAGACGTATCATCTCTAAATTGGAATTTCAGTGTAAAACGAAGCCTTGTTATTTGGGGGGATCAAATGGTGAGAAAAGGAAAATTAAATTTTCTGAATCCCCTAATGAGAAATAAATTATTCATGGCTTTTCCAATTATGGCCTCTTTGATCTATCACGATATGTTTTGGTATCCAACAATAGGTAAGAAAAGAATTAATGGGTTTCTGGAGACAAGTTGGGGACAAGTTTTTAAAAACTATCCTTCTAGTTAGATGTCATTTCTTGTACATCTCTAAATCCTTTTTCTATAGCAATATCAAAATCAAAATTATATTCTTTATCAATTTTAAGATGTACCAAAAATTCAATTGATCCTCCTTTACCTAACAAAGGAGAAGTGATTAAACCTACCGGATATAGTGAGTTCAATTTGCTCCATTCTATGAATTCTCTTAAAATTCTTTTAAGTATTGTCAAATCGTTTATTATTTTAAATTTCTTTTCTTGATGAAAATTTGTTTCAAAAAGAGGTTTAACTAGGACTATTATATCCCCATCTTGCTTTAAATAACTCTTGATGTTTGGAAGAACTGACCTAAGGGAAGAGAAGGTTACATCTACAGTGGCAATATCTACCCTCTCTGATAAAGATGTTAATTCCCTTGCATCAACACCAAAGAGTTCTACAATCTTATCATCTTTGCATGTTAAAGAAGGATGAAGTAAATTAGTAGCAGTATCAATTGTATAAACTTTTAATGCCCCATGTTGCAACAAGCAATCTGTAAATCCTCCAACTGATGCACCAATATCAACGCAAATTTTTCCCTTAACATCAACTGAAAAACTTTTAAGTGCAACTTCTAATTTTAGACCACCCCTTCCAACATAAGGATATTTTTTAGTAAGTTTAATTTTTGAGTTAATATCAACCATTTTGCTAGATTTTAGAATTATCATATCATTTACAAGAACAAAACCGCTCTTTATTAACCACTGCGCTTTTGTCCTACTTTCTACTAATCTCCTCTCCACTAATACGATATCTAAACGTTCTCTCATCACTCTAATTTCAATATTTCATACTTTTATCTCTAAATAATGAGATTGCCAATAAATCTAGTAATATTGATTCTTTAAAAATAATGAGATTTAAATTCTTAAAGTTAGAATTTAATTAAACATGTATTCTTCCTTAGCTGAAAACCTTTTTTTTAGTCAAGTTATTAATATTAGAAAAAAATTCTCAAATACAGAATTAAAATTTATAAAACTCTTCTTTGAGAAGACAAACATATTTCCAGTGAGTGTTATACTGATAGATAAGTTTGTTTTTTTTTTTGTAAAATCAGCAGACTCCTTCACAGCTAAATCTCATTTAAAGAAATTACGACATATTATCAAAAGTAGAAAAATTTTAGTTATTAGGGCTGAAACTACGTTAATTAAATTAATTTTCAGCTTTTTTGATGATATCTATATTCACAATATACGAACGAATGTGAATCCAAAAAGAGATATAATAGATGTCTTATTCTTAAGTAATAAAGATAGAGCCGTTGCTGTAGGAAAAGAAGGTAAGTATATAAAAACCGTAAACTATCTATTTAAGAACTATATTTCGTTTAAATATCCTGTAAAAAAAACTAGAAGCAATACGTTGGAATTAAGATGTAGTCTTACATCCATGTGAATAAAATAAAATCTCACATTTATTCTCTTCTCTTATTTTCTGCGATTTTATATGCTAACTTGGAACTTAATTTGCCTAATACTTTTTTTAACGACGCTTTCCAACCCCATATTTTATACATTTGTCTAAGAAACAAACTAATTACTAGAAATGTTGATATTACGGCAATCCAAATAGTTACTAGGTCTAATTTTTTATAAAATATGAAATATAAGAAATTATGCCCTAAATAGACAGTAAATGAATAGTATGAGAAATAGAAAAATACGCGATATCTTTTCTTAGTTTTAAATAAATTATATTCTTCAAGAATTATTAAGATCATTAACACTATTAGATCGATTCCTATTGCGTAAAATAGCCAAGAAAGACTACTCCTGCTTAGAAATGATGGAAAGTTAAACCATACACCGAATGAAATTAAACCTAAACTAATAAGACTTGTAGGAATTATCATTTCCTTTTTTAATTGTTTTCTCTTAAGTTCAGGATTTTTGTTGTTATTTATATTATATATAATGTCGCCAAAAACAGTTCCAAAAAGAAAAAATGAAAAAAAAAATAATAATGGATCTTGACTATAATTGTTGTAAAAAATGTGATAAAATATCCCTAGAAGATTTAATTGCTCTTTATATGGAGAGAGCAGTATATAAAGATACTGACTGATAAACCATGTTATAACGCCAATTATAATTCTTGTTATTTTTGAAGTATTAAATAATGGCCATGTTATAAACAGTGAAAAAGCAGCAGTCATAAGCACAAACCATGTCCAAATCCATGATAATTGATTTATAGTAATAGCTATCGCAGTATTATAGATTATCGCTAATATTAATAAAAAAAAAGCTCGTAAAAAGTAAGACATCTTAACTTTTGAATAATTTAGATCTTTTATTTCCTCAACCCTGTATAATCGGTTGCGGTACGATAGAGTTATACTAACACCCGAAATGAATAAAAATCCAGCGGCTCCAATAGGATCAAAGATATAAAAAGTAAATGTCCTTACCCAAAGATATTCCGGTCTAATCCACCATTCTATTAAATGGCCAAGAAACATCCAACTCATACATAATCCGCGAAAAATATCAATACTTTTTAGTCTCTCCATAATGATCATTATTCTGATAACGATTATTTAGGAATTTTTGGCAATATATAATATTCTACGATTTCCAAATCATACTACGCAGATGAAAATTATATATTATTAAACCTAGTTTTTATTCGAACATTACCTCCCTTAATCCAAACCTGGGATTTTGGAATTAAAGATTAAAATTTAACATTTTATATAAAAGTTTGATTGACACTTTTACTAGCTATTACTATTTTCTAATTCTCTAAAAAAAAAAGAAAGCCAGAACCACGGAAGCTGCTTAAGCTATAATTTATCTATAATAAAGATTAAAAAGTTAAATGTTATTGCCTCCCTACTTTAATAATTTCAATTCTATCTGCTAAATCAACAGCTATTTTATTAATTAGAAATTTAATTGAAGCATATTTATCCCATTTTTTGTAAATAAATCGAAATAGAAAAGTCCACGCAATTAAAATGGGGATAATTACAAACCAAATGTTAATAATACTAAAAATAGGTGGAAATAGGAAGTAAAGAAGCTGATGAGCAAGGAATATAGTAAAAGAATAAAAAGAATAAATTTCAAAGAATCTATACCTTTTTTGGAAACTTATTACCCTAATCTCTTTAATATAAACCAAAAATGCCATTAATATAAGTTGAATCCCAACGACAAACATATGTGAAGCAAAGGTTGATTTATTCGAGAAATCAGGAAAATTGTATAGTATTCCAAATATTATTAGAAGTACTCCAAATAATAGACCATTTCTAACAATTTTTTTCTTTAAGAACAATCTTCTTTCGATTAGATTGTCAATATAATTAGATTCAAAGAAAATATCACCGAATACGGTTCCTAAAAGAAGAAAAGGAAAATAACCCAAAATGACATTTTGATCGGGAGAATTGTAAAGAAAATAGAAAAGATATCCTAATATGTTTTGTGTATTACTGTATGGAGTCAACCAATAGAATACAAATTCGTTACCAATCCAAAATACAAAACACATGGACACTCTAAAAATTCTGGATGTTTTTAAAAACGGCCAAGCCATAAACAAAGATACTGAAATTGTTTGTATAACAAACCATAACCATATTCCTGAAAGCCCCATAAAAAGTGTACCGATGAAATTCCATAATAAAGAAATTAAGAAGATGAGCAAACATCTTAACATATAAATATTTCTAGCTCGTTTCATGTTAAATTCTTGAGAATCTTGAGCTTTCAACTGATTTCTCTTAAAGGACAATGAAGCGCTCATACCTGAAACTAATAAAAATCCACCGCCTCCTACTGGAGCACCATAATGCCAAATAATCTCATACAACCAGAAATCTCCTTGAGAAATCCACCAATTAACCATATGCCCAAAAGTCATATAGAATATGCAAATCCCTCTGAAGATATCAATACTTTTAAGCCTTGTCATAATTTTGAATATTCCTAAAACGAAATGAATATAAAAAGAATTCTGATCAAAGAAATATATTTTTACATTTCTGCGAAAAATATGTCTTGTTATATCGATTTTATTAATGTAAAATTGTAAAAAAGATAAATTTTATTTTATTTTATTAGAGTTTATGATTTCGATTGCATTACTGAGAGTTATTTTTCCAGTTAAAACTTTTTCTACTGCATCCTTTAATGATAATAAGGGTTCATCTTGATTTTCAGATTTCTCGGTTTCAGTTTTTCCAATAAATTTTTTTTTCATCCTTATCTGCTCAAAAATATCTTCATAATTATCAAATCTAACATCGATTCCTAATCTAAACGCTAATATCAAAGCAGAAATCTCATCCTTTGTATACTTTTTACCAACTATATTTCTTGATAACCTAAATTGCGACGATTTAAACTCATCAATCAAGCATACTCCAAGATCATTCCGATTCCGAAACATAAAGTAAATTTGCTTTACTAAATTATAAGTAATGTCAAGAACTCCTCGTCCTAATTTGAAGTTTAATTTCATCAATGTTGTTATATCTTCCTCAAATGTGTCTATAAATTTTTGAATAATCGCAAAGAAATTACGCTTTTCAAAACAGCAGTATGAATCTAAATAATAATCATCTAAAAAAACCATTAAGCCTAACTTTTTACCGGGATCGATAGAAAAAGTTAAAGTGGAATAATACTCCTTATACCCAATTCTTACAGCAGCAATTACATGTAAGAAATATTTATCAAAATCAATATTTTTTGAATATACAAGACAAATAGCACGATTTTTATCTCCACATTTTTTATATTCATTGGAAGTTGTAAGGATGATTGACGGAATATCGGGAATTTTAGAATCTAAATTTAAGATTTGAAAATGAATTTTATACTTATCTAACGCCCTCTTTAATAAATAAAAAAAATTCAAATCCTCTGTTAAGATATATAAAGGTTGATTTCTCAAATTAATTATATAAATTATAGAAACAATTAAAAATTTCTAATTATGAAATTTCCCCTAACTAAAGTAAATGAGTTCTTTAAATCTACTGATGCCAAAGAGGGAATAAATTCATTATGGGGCGACTTTGGTGTTGGGAAAACTACATTATCACTTCAAACAGCTAATATATATGCGTTAAATAAAAGAAAAGTGCTTTATATATGCACAAAACCAAATCTTCCATTTAAAAAAATTAGTGCTGTGTTTGAAAACAATTTAGAGGATGTATTAGAAAATATTTTATTTATTCATACCACGAATTTTGACGATATAATCAATTTTATTTTTAATTTGGAATTTATCGTTCTAAATGATTTAAAAACTAAAAATGGGACATTTAATTTAATAATTATAGATTCTATGACAGATTTATATCGGTTAGAATTAAATCGTGAGAAAAAAGGAAAAAACTTTATTCTGAATTATAGACTAAATCAATTGTTAGCTAATTTGGTTAATTTAAAACAAAAATATGAGATTGGTATCTTGATAGTAAATGAAATTAGTAGAAGAACTCAAGAGGGGCAAAATTTCGAGGTGGAAAGCGGGGGTAATGTAATGCAATATTGGGTGACTAATTCTATCAAAATCGAACGAACAGATGTAGCAAACAACCGAAGGTTAATTTTACATAGGGGAAATGATAATATCTCATTTCTGCTAAATTCCATGTTAACTAAACGCGGTTTTGAATAAAAAAATATAAAAGATTTTCAATTATAGCTCATTATTTTAATTCGAGAACTAATATATAGAAACACCAAATGAGTTGTTTTAATGAGCGAGAGAAAAGAAAATATAAAATTATCAAAATGGTTGGATAATGATATTCCACATTCTTCTTCAGATAGAGATGAATTAATTGAGATTATTGAAACAATTGCTGAAGCAACGATTCCCATAAGGGGGTTGTTAGAAAGGGGAATAACTTCACGCGAAATCGAACAAAGAATGGAAATTGAAAGTGTAGAAAAGCAGACTATCAATCTTTATGGAGAATCCCAAATTCATGAGGATGTATTAACTCATAGCATTATCCTAAAAGCACTTCAAGAAAGCGATGTTAAATTTCTATTTGTTGCTTCTGAAGAAGCTGAACCTGTTCTAGGTAGTGGAAAGTTTGGAATTACAATAGATCCCGTAGACGGGTCATCTAATGTTAGAGTTAATAGAACCGTAGGGACGATAGTGGGAATATATAATGAAATGGGTGCTATTATTTGTAGTTTCTATATTCTTTATGGGATTTACACTAACCTAGTTTTAGCTCTTAATGGCAAAGTTGCAGAATTCATTCTGGACACATCCCCTTATAGTATGACTTTTTATCATTATATTTATCAAGAATTAAAAAAATTACCTAATAATATGGAAGGAGGTATAAGGTGCCTTGGTGGAGATTCAACAAAGTGGTCCGATAGATGCAAAGCTTACGAACAAGCGTTAATTAATCGAAATTTCAAAGATCGCTACAGCGGAAGTTTTGTTGGGGATATACATGCAATAATAACTTATGGCGGAATATATTCATATTTTTCTTCACCAAAAGCTAAAATACGCATATATTATGAATGGCTTCCTCTAGCTTTTATCATTAAAACTTTAAAAGGAGTTTTTTTAATTATTGGTAGCCCCGAAAACGCAGATGAGGTTAAGAAAATGGAAAGTATTGAGCCCTTAACAGTAGATAATGTTAATGAGATTCATACGAGAACTTCTGGCGGTTTGTTAGGTAGCGAAAAGCCAGTAACCCTCTTTTTCTCAATAACCTAATTAAATAGTTAATAAATATAAGACAATATGAAAACTGAAAATCAAGATTTTGGTAAAAACAAGTACATTACAAAACAAGAAGGTTCTGTGAAATTCTTATTGCACGAGATAGATAACGATATTATCCCCTCTAAATCTATGAATGTTTTTTATAACAAAAGAATGGAGATAAACAGAGATATTTCAATCTTAGCTATTATAGCATATAGTAAAATCATTAACCAAGAATCGTTAGTAGTTGTAGATTCAATGGCGGCTTCGGGTATTGGTTCAATAAGATTGTTAAAGAATACAAAGAATGTTGAAAAAATATATTTAAACGACATAAATCCTATCGCAGTTGAGCTAATTAAAAACAATTTAGAATTAAATGAAATTGACCCTACTCAAGTGGTAGTTTTAAATAAGGACGCCAACCTATTGTTTTCAGAATTTTCTCGAAGTTCTGCCTTACCAGATGTTATTTCAATCGATCCTTTTGGCACTCCAAACTTTTATATTGATTCTGCCTTTAAAGCAATTAAAAA
The DNA here is from genome assembly GCA_964508365.1 of uncultured archaeon. Classification (GTDB taxonomy): domain Archaea; phylum Asgardarchaeota; class Lokiarchaeia; order Sigyniarchaeales; family SOKP01; genus SOKP01. The sequence goes on along the minus strand of CAZDTP010000035.1, from coordinate 23,610 downwards.
AGATAAAGGATTGTTATGTATAACAGCGACAGATACAGCAGTGTTATTTGGAGTTAAACAAAAGGCTTGTATTAGAAAATATATGGCTAAACCGCTTCACACAGATTATTGTAAGGAAATTGGGGCCCGAATATTAATATCTTTTATCTCAAGAATTGCCAATATAAACAATTTAGGCATAATACCGCTTCTAACTTTCTATTCTAACCATTTCATAAGAATCTTTGCAATTAGTTTCAGAGGGAAGTCAAAGATATTAAAGGATTTACCAAAAAGTTATGGATATATTATTCATTGTAATTATTGCGGGAATCGTTCATCCATTATTGAGAATCTCTTAAAAGTTCCTCAAAAATGCCCTATATGCTTAAATGAAAAGCATTTATCATATTCTGGACCTTTATGGGTTGGTGAGTTGCATCAAAAATCATATTTAGAAGAGTTAAGTCTTTTAAATGAGAAATTCAATTTTAAGAATAAAAATAGAATTAAAAAGATCCTTAAATTCGCACTTAATGAAATAAATATGCCTATTTCATATTATAATGTTCATAAAATTTTTAGGGATCTAAAACTGCCCATTATGCCAAAACTAGAAGATATCATAGAATTGATTGAGGAAAAAGGTTTTAAAGCTTCAAGAACTCACTTTGACTTTGTTTCGATTAAAACAGACATGAGGATTGATCAATTAAAAAAAGTCCTAAAACAAAATGAAAAATTAAATTAGCATAAAGACTATGCCAAAAGATGCAGAAGAACATAAAAAAGATGCCACTTATATGCAAGCTAAACGTGAAGGATATAGAGCCCGTTCAGCTTTTAAATTACTGGACATTCAAAATAGGTATAATATTTTTAAAAGAGCGTATTATATCTTAGATTTAGGTAGTGCTCCGGGTTCGTGGTTACAAGTAGCTAAAAAATTCGCGGAATTAAATCTAACTAAATATTTGGATAAATATTATCACCGCGTTCATTATAAGATTATGGGCGTAGATATCAAGAGATTAACCCCCATTGAAGATATAAAAATCCTTAAAATGGATTTTACCACGCCTGAGTTTCCTATTGAAGTAAGTAAATACTTCGAAGGAGAAAAACTTGACCTCATTCTTTCTGATGCTAGTATTAATAAATCAGGTAATAAATTTAGTGATCAATCAAGGCAGATTAAACTATGTCTCAACATCCTTGAGCTTACTGAAAACCTCAAAATCAAAGGAAATTTCTTGATAAAAGTATTTCAAGGAGCTGATTTCGAGAATTTTTACAAAAAGATGAAACAAAATTTTATAGATGTGAGAAGCTTAAAACCTAAATCATCAAATAAAAAAAGTAATGAGATATATTTAATTGGATTAAAGAAGAAGTATTAACATTTCACAGCTCTTCAATTTCCTCAAAATTTATGTTATATATCTTCCCTTCCAGAGTAGTGTCTATCCAATTTGATAACCAAGGGCAATGTGTTGGATTATATTGATCAAGGTTAGTACTATTACATTTATTCGTAAAAGGACAGATTAAACATGGTTGGTATGAAAAAACATCTAAAATGAAATCGGCTTTATTCCTATCAATTTTCCGATCCTTAATTTCTACATCATAAGATTCATTTATGGTTATATGTTTTGTCCACGAGGCCTCCATTAACTCTCGATTTACTTTTATTTTTGATTGAAGTGATAAAGTATTTAGAATTCCATCGAGATCGATTCGTTCCTTCTTTGTTATCTCTAATAGTTCCTCAAAATAAATATCTTTTTCTCGTGAGATAATATTGAGAACTATTCGTTCATCCTTTTTTAAACCACGACCCTCTTCTCTTTTCCTTTCCTCTATTCTTTCCAATCTTCGTTCAGTATCCGATTTTCCTTCCTCTTCCGTACCTTCTACTCTCTCCTTTACTTTGCACTTATGTCGGCTGAGATACGCAAAACTGTTTCCACAATACGGACATACTTCTTTCTTTTTTTTTGCCATTTTTAGAGAACGAAAAAATTAATATCTAATTTTATAAAAACAAATGTTAAAATTAATATAAATAATAGTCAATATTTAATCAAAAATTAATTTTACGATTTAATCTTTTATCAATAAAAATAAGTATTACCTAATTTAAGTTTTTTTTATTTATTTAGAGATTCTAAATAATTATCAGCTGAGAATGTTAAAAGGCCGACTTATAATGGGAAAGATATTTGAATCTACTATAATTGATAAGAAAAAAATCATTAGTGAAATTGAAAGAACAAAACATGAAAAAATACTAATTTCAACTGGTTCCAAGAATTTTAATAAAGCAATTGGTGGGGGATTCTTTCCAGGTAAAGGGTATGTAGTTTTTGGAGCTAATAAGACAGGGAAAACTCAGATATGCCATCATTTATCAGTACAGGCGTTTGAAAAATCGTTTAAAGTTGTTTATTTAGATACAGAAAACACATTCCGTCCCGAAAGAGTTCTAGAGTTAGCAGAATCCAATAAAAATAGCAGTGAAAAGACATTAAAGAATATATATGTGTCAAAAATCATGAGTAACAATGCTCTTTTATTAAAACTTAATGAATTGGATTCTATAATCAAATCCCATAATGTAAAATTATTAATAATCGACTCTATTAATAACTTTCTCAGAATTGAGCGTAGTGATAAACAAATATCGTTCTTAAAAGCAAAAACCACTTACTTAAAAATTTTAGAAAAAATAAACAATCTAACTCAGCGGTTTCAATTAATTACAATTCTAACAGCTCAGGTAGCTCCAAATTTTATTGAAGAAGCGGTAGTTAAGGAGTTTCCCGTTGGAATACAATATTTAAATCACTTTTTCTCAGAATTATTGTATTTAAGTTATAAGGAAAAGGACATGATTTATATTCATCTAGTAAATTCTCAATTTCTTCCTGAGAAAAAAGTAGTATATACTATTACTAAACGGGGAATAGAAGATTATAAAATGTAATTTCTTAAAATCTTTCTTTAAATGCTTCAAGTGTTAAATAATCAAATTTATCTGAAATTGATTTGGTGTTAATTAAATATAAAGGTATTTTTATTTTGGGTATTAACCACTCGATTATCTGCAAAGCATATTGTAATTTTTTTAACTTAATTGGATCAGCTAAATAATTCTTTTCATTATTTGGTTTACTATATTTTCCCACAATATCGTCGAAATCCATACCTATTAAATATAGCTCTTGCTGAGGCAATAAAAAAGATAGTATAAAAGCTAAAATCCTATCTCCATCAGTAAAGCCGCCGGGATTAATTAAATTGTAAGTTGATTCTGCTTGAGTTGTCCCGATTATTTTTGTGAAGTTAATAATTGTATTTTTAAAATGCTCTAAAAGAATAATATTGTCTCCATGTGCATGGACAATCACATATTTCGCCTTGAGGAAATCTCTTTTAGTGATACCATCTAAATCCGTTATAATACCATCAATCGGTATGATTCTCTCATTCAACAATTGAGCAGCACCATCAGAAGCTAAATTCACACAGTTATTAAAAAATTTTTTTCCTAAATTACTTAGTATAAAATCAACTGATTCTTCTAATGAAGGACCACAACCAAAAACACAGATATAATCTTTTTTTTGGATATTTTCTTTAAAAGAAAGTAAAATGTCCTCAAGCTTATACGAGTATTTTTTTTCTTCTAAAATATGAGATAATAAATCTCTTGCTTCTCGATCTTTTTGAAGATCAAAATTAAAATCATTTACTATCTTACGATACCACTCTCTAAATTCAATATGAGATTCGATTTGAGTCTTAAGTGAATTTTTCATATATATCGTTATTAACTTTTAAAAAATATATCTCAATAAATAAATTTTAAATCTATGATATAATTAACTTTATCATACTATTAAATTCAGTATTATATAAAATATTAAATTAATAGCAAAGAGTTGTATAAAACATGGCAATTTGGTTTACTAAAACCCATCAATGGTATAATGATGCAACTGGTGAAGTAGGACTTACCCCTTATGCCGCTGAGCAATTAGGAGAAATTTCGTTTGTGGATGTAGAGGCCCTTGAGGGTGCTGAACTTTCTCAAGTAACAATGGATGGAGACGAACCTTCCTCAGATCCAATTGACGCTACAGTGGAATCAAGCAAAGCAGTTGGAGATGTTTACTGTCCTGTATCAGGCACAGTTAGCGCGGTAAATAGTGATTTAATGGATGAACCTGAAAAAATCAACGAAAATGCGTTTACTGCTTGGCTATTTAAGATTGATGCTTCCAATTGGAGTGCTGAGAAAGGAAATTTATTGGATGAAGCCGCTTATAATTCCTATATTGCATCCCTAAGTTAAATAAAATTTTAAAGCTTAAAAGAAATTTAACTAATTTTTATTTTTTTTCTTTATCGCACTAGAAGCGAGGAATTTTAAATTTTTCAAAAGTTTAGAATTTTAATAAATGACAATTAAAATAGCCATAAATTCTTTGCTAATTTAAACTCTCGCAACTAGATAAATAGAAAGATTGTGCAACATGTAAATTTGATTTAATTACACATTAAATAATTTTCGACCTAGTTTAATCGTTATCATTGCCTGTAATGTAAAAAAGGAAGCCAATATTACTAGAATACCTACGGCTAAATATCTAACTGCTACGCTCTTATTATATACGAATTTAGATGCCTGATATAATAAAATAAAGCCAATTGAACACAGAAATATAAAAATAGAAGCAACTACTCCTTCAATTATGAATGACTCGTTTATATCCGGATATAGAAACAAGGCACTACCATCTTGTGGATTAGAACCCAAAGCTGGAACTTCTCTAAATATTAGATAAACTATTCCTGTCTGTAAAAGGAACAGAATAATGTAAACTCCTATTACAGCCATCGATTTACCTGGAAGAGGAATTCCCATTCTGGGCTTTTTTAAATCTGGAAACAAAATTTTTGGTTTTCTGAATGTGTTGCCAAAAATCCATGGTGTTCTAACTTGAATTTTTTCAAATACAGTCTCCGAGCCTGATACTTCATCTTTAGCTGCTTTTGCTTTATTTCTTCTTTCCTCTTGCATCGCAATCTCGAAATTTATTTACTTTGATTTATAAATTTTTTTTAAATTAAAATTTTGTTATAAAAGCAGTTGGTATTCAAGATATCTAGTTTAAATTCTGGAGTAATGCAATTAAAAATTTCCAAATTTTCGCAACGCTTTTTATTTTAAGTCGTTCGTCAGGAGAATGTCCACCAAGTACATCTGGTCCTAATGATATCATCTCCATATCTGGATAATAACTACTAAAAAAGGCACATTCCAATCCGGCATGAATCGCTTTGATAGTTACTTCTTTATCAAAAAGATTTTTATATACTTGTTTTGATATTTCAGTTAACTTTGAGTTAAAATCTGGTGGCCAACTTGGATAGATAGTAATTATCTTAATGTTTATGTCTAACCCAGACATTTTTAAGAGGGTCTTTAGCTTCTCAAATAAAGTATCTTTATCATATTGTTCTAAACTTCTTGTACTAACTTTGAATTCGATTATGTTTTCTAATGTGTGCACCACTGCAAAATTCAGTGATGTATGTACTAGTCCTTCACTTGTAGGGTGTAAAAAAATAGGTCCATTTGGTATTAAATAAAAAAGATCAACTAATATATTTTGGAAATCCTTTGAAAATGTTGTTTTATCAGTGAAATTTTTTAAGAGATCTATTGAAATTAATAAGTTCGAATCTGTTCCTTCATAAAGATTCTTAATATGAGGGATTATTTCTTTTAAAAATGCTTCAAGTTCATACTTTTGGCTCTGTTCTATAAAGAAAATAGCATGAGCTTCCCTAGGAATCGCATTAGTTAAGTTTCCTCCCTCTAAAGAATTAACTAAAATATTAAATTTCGAATTTATTTTCCAAATTATTTCAGTTAATATTTTTAGAGCATTTCCTCTTTTTTTGTTAATATCTGTCCCTGAATGTCCCCCAAGTAGTCCAGAAATGGAGATTTTTATCGCTTTCAAATTCGGGGTGCTTAATAATTCTCTCTCGTAACTTACTTCAGCCTTAAAGACCCTTCCTCCGGCACACCCAATGGTGAACCTTTCATCTTCTTCTGAATCAAGGTTTAACAGATATTTTCCACTTATCAAATTTTTATCCATTTGGCTTGCACCAGAAAGACCTCTCTCCTCATCAACTGTGAACAATAAATCTAGATCAAGTGCATCAAAATCTAAGCTTCCATTATGTATTTTTTTCATAATTGCAAGCTGATATGCGATCCCAACACCATTATCTGCACCCAATGTCGTTCCTTCAGCAGTTAACCATCTCTCGTTTTCAATTTCAATCGTTTTTAGTTTTAAGGGATCTTTCAAGAAATCGTGCTGTATATGTTCATTTTTTTCGCATACCATATCCATGTGGCTTTGTAGTACGACTCCTAATTTATTACTTTCAGGGTCTCTGTTTGAAGGAATTCGTACAACTAAATTTTTTATTGTATCAACTTTAGTTTGAAACCCCAATTTCTCAGCTTCATTTTTAATATATTCTCTTATCTTATCTTCATATGTCGAACATCGAGGAATTCTCGTAATTTCGTAAAAATATTGCCAAAATTCTGAAGGTTCGCCAAAATCTTTTAAATTTTCCATAAATATCCCTTTCAATGCAAATATAAATATGAATTATTTTTTATTACTTATACAAAATAATATTTAATTGCTTATAACAATTGTAATAGAGGATATAAAATGAGCAGTTGGAAGGATCTGTATTCTGAAGTTAAACGTCGCAAAATGGAAGCACTTGATAAAAAGGATGTTGTAAAAGCGGTTGAAAAGCACGGTAAAATCCTTGCGGTGGAAGGTCGCTACGAACACCCTAAAAAAGTGATAGATCATATGTACGCAGCAAAACACATTACGATTAGTCCTAATGATATTATGAAATATAATTTAAGTGATTACGATGTTGTTTTGATCGGATGCCCCGGAGATAAAATTCCGCATTCCGCTTTCCCAAAAATCAGTGAGTATGTGTCTCTAACTGGAGGTTGGTTAATAACAACTGATTGGGCAATAAAATATATAGTTGAAAATATTTTTCCCGGTTATATTCGGTGGAACGGACAAAAAACTGCTGATGCTGTTGTTGCTTGTCAAATAGTTGAACCAGATCATCCTTTCTTAGAAGGTGTATTAAGCGAAATACAACAAGCTAAATGGCAAAAAATGACAGCTAAAGATACAAAGAAAGCTGAATTTAAGTGGTGGCTTGAAAATAGATCTTTTCCTATTCAAATTCTCAGCCCTGCAGTTCGTATTTTAATCAAATCTTATCATATTAAGCAAAAATGGGGCGAGGATCCTGTATTGTGTTATTTTAATCATGGTAACGCGGGAGGACGTGTTATTCATTTAATTTCCCATACACATTTACAGAAAGGAGGAGCAAAAGGTAAATACGCTTCAGCCTTAATTTTAACCAATATATTAGACGAAAAAGTATCTACAAAGATGGGAATTTCAAAAAAACCTACAAAAGGGTATGTATCTGATTGGGAACAACCTCAAACTTACGCTCAACCTCAACAGGAAACCTCTTATGGACAAAATAACCAATACTTAAATCCCACTAGTTCAAATATGGGTTTAACGGGTACTACTCAAATAGTTGAAGTTGACGTAAATAGCGCTAACTTCTCATATGCGGATAAATGTAGTTATTGTGGTTACGATTATGGCGAATATAGGGGGAAAATTTATAAATGCCAATCATGTGAGACTACTTATCACGAAAATTGTCTCAACATGCAAATTAACGAAGGTACATGCAAGAATTGTGGAAAAATTTTGCTTTGGTAGGTTCTAAAACCTATTTTCTAAAAATTTTTTTCGAATTGTAATTTTTTGAAAAATGTAATATCAGAAGATATTTCAACATATTATTTTAATAGGTTACATTTTTCGTGAAAGGCCGGTTTCACGAACTTTTTTCTTAAAAAAGCATTATAACATCAAAAAAGTAATTTAAAAATAATTAAAAAAAAAATATTTGCTAAAAAAATATCTAAGAGAATTTCTTGATTCTTATTCCTCAATAATCTCGATTACTTCCTCGGGACACTGGGTTTCACATGCTCTGCAACCGACGCAGTCATCTCTATTATCTTCGAGTACATTTACCTTTCCGCCTTCTGGTTCCCCAAAACATTCGCTTGGGCAGACTTCGTAACAAGTTCCACAACCAGTACAACCATCTAAATCTATTTTAATTTTAAAGCTCATTTTCGAATCCTTATTAATTTTTTTTCGGAATTAAGTAATTTTCGAATTGATAAAATAATTACCTTTGTTTATGAGAAATTGTGTAAAAAATTTAAATCTCTTTCTTATTTTAAGAAATGATCCTGTAAAGTTTTCAAAAGTAACAAAACAAAAAAAGAAAAAATGGTAAAAAATTGTTATAACTCAAGGTTTTTCAAACCAAGGAAATATAAAATAGCGGTTAAAAAGCTTCCTATAATACCCCCATAAAAACCTGCGCTAAATCCCCACCAAGCGTCCTCAATTGTCATTTCTACAGCGAAAATAATACCCCCGATTACACATAAGATAAAAACAATAATTGAAGCATATAATCCATATTTAACATACTTCTTATCTGGGATTTTTTCAGGGAATCTAAGAATTAAGATTGAAATACCCATACAGTACAAAAGCAAGAATCCTGAAATTATAATCGGAATACCAAGTAAACCATTCCATGCACCAATCCAACCATAAATATAAACTCCGAGGTAATAGTTTGAACCATCCCACCATCCAAAATCTAATGCTAAGAGTAAAACTCCACCAATAGCACTAGTGATGAACGCCCCTATAAAAAATGTTGATGTTGGAATTTCATTTCTCTCTTCTGACATATTATATCACTTTTAATCCGAAATTTAAGTAATTAACTAGAATTTAATTTATTTTTATTTATAATTATATCTTATTTAAAATAATTGATTTTATTGATATTATGTAATTACTAAGCAATAATAAATTAGAGAATATACATATGATTAATTTAAAAGAAAAGTGGCAGTATCAAATTGATGAACCTATTCTACAAATTGAAATTGGAGACATTAATAATAATGGTCATAAAGAAATTATAGCAGCTTTAAAATCAGGAAGATTATTGATTCTTTCTTTGACCGGAAAAATTTTATCGGATAAAAAAATAACGGAAAAATCATCCATTTGGAAGATAGAAGTAAGAGATATTGATGATGACAATAAAAGTGAATTAATTTTGGGCGGATTAGACGGTATATTAAGAGTATTTAAATGTAATACTTCCTACGAATTGGAATCATTCTGGAAACATCAATTTGGAGCATCTATTAGCGGATTTTTACTATCAGACATTAATAATGATAATCTGAATGAAATCATTGCATACTCTATAGACAAGAGTCTGAGAGTTTTAAATCCTTTAGATGGATCCTTAATTTGGGGACAATTATTTGAAGATGGAATTGGGGACGCTATAGTTTGGCAAGATCCTTTAGAACCCGCTCTGAAAGAAGTCATTGCTGCCGGAAATGATGGGACATTAAGAATTTTTAAAGGAATGAACGGCGATTTATCGTGGTTTAAACAATATACTGATAAAATTCGCTGCGTTTCCATTTTCAACTCAAATGGAAAAGAATTTATTGTATGTGGAGGAGACGATAAGATGCTTCACTTCATTGAAAAAAGTTCTTACAATGAAATAAAAACAATTCAATGCCAAGAGTACGTGTGGAAATGTTCTCTTTTTGCCTCTATGAAAAAATCTAGCCTACTTGTTAGCACATACTCTTTTGATTTTTTTGAAAGTTTGATAAACATTCATGAACTCGAGTTCAGTTCTAAATTGATGTGTTTCAACCAAGATTTAGATAGTCTTTGGGAAATTAATAATGTAAATGTGGAAACGGTATTATATGTTATCTTAAAAGGATTTGATTTCTTTATTATTGGTACAACTAAGGGTAGAATACTTCTCATTGAAGGTAATACCGGAAAAATCTTAGCAGAAATTAAAAAGAAATCGTGTGTTAATGACGCAAAATTCGATTTAGATTTAAAAACTCTAATTACTTGTCACGACGACGGTTCTTTATTCGCTTACTTTTTAGGTGAGATTTAATTTTTATATACAGATCTAGTACGTCTAAAGGATAGATTATGTGTCGCATGTTCTTTAAGTGTTCTCTTAAACCATTCTTTATCAATTATACAATTCTAAAACAATTTCTCGCAACATGTCACTGGAATTATTTTAAGAAATATGACATTTTAGGACATCATGGCTTAGGCTGGGGGTTTGCTTATCTCTCAGAAAATAATAAAGAACTCGTAATTAAGCGAGATATTAACCCAATTTACCACGCTGATTGGGAAAGCCTTACCAAGATTAAAACTCGATTTCTTTTAGTTCACGCAAGGAAAACACTCCCATGGAAAAGGAAATTTGAAAATGTACACCCGATAAATATTGTTGAAAAGTATCTAATTACCCATAATGGCATAATTAAAAATTTTCCTGAAAAAAAACTAAACACCCCTAAATTGAATAGAATTTATAGGGAGACTAGTTTAGATACCCGAAAGTATTTATGTTCTATAATTGACCAAATACAAAAAGGCAAAGATTTAAAGAGTGGTTTGGAATTTATATTTAAGGAAATTGATATTGGCGCCGGAGCTAACGCGTTTCTCTTTAATTCCCAAATGTGTAATGTGATAACTAATCATAATACGAATTTTAACGGTCGGCACCATACTTTATTTATAAGTCGAAAATACAACGAAGTCATCGTAAGCACAACACCACTTACTAATAATGCTAAAGAAATTCCTAATTATTCTTTGATTAAAATAAATTTAGCGAATCTGGATATGAACTTTACGAAATTATCCTTTTAGAATCATATCCTTAATTTTAAAATAAAAAAAATAAAAAAAAATAAAAAAATCTTATTTTTACTCTTTGGATTCCTCTTCAGCAGCTAATTCCTCTTCCAATTCTTCGAGTGGAACAGGGGCTGGAGTAGTCAACATGCTATAACCAATCCAAATAGCAATTATAGCAATCAATAGTACCATAATCCAGAGTGGTAGAACGGTAAATAATCTATAATCGAGCCAATCGATACCAAACAATTTAAACGCTACATCCCAATTAGGATTGTTTCCTAAGGTATTAAACCATAAATCAAGAACGCTTCCCATGGTGTAGATAATAGCGATTAGAATGCCAAGGATCATAACGATTGCTCCAATTATCTTGTCTTTGGCCATATTAAACACCTTTGTGAATTTCAGACTTTTTTTTTTATATTTTCAAGCAAGGTAACTTTGCTTATTCAAGCACAGTTGCATTACTTATTATTATTTTTAACATTATATTAAATTAAAACCATTCGTTAAGGATCATTTGGTTTTAATTGTGATGATCCATAATTTGATATTATAAAAGAAATTATAATTTAAAGAATCGTTTTTATAAAAGCTAAGCCATGTCAAATCTCGATCGCTACGTTCTTATCGTCGGTTCAAGCAATATGGATTTGAATATTTACTCTGAAAGATTTCCTAATCCAGGAGAAACTGTAACTGGAGGTGTTTTTAAGCAATTCTTAGGAGGAAAGGGTGCGAATCAAGCAGTTGCTTCTGCAAGATCCGGTTCCAAAACTATTTTTATTGGTAAAATTGGAACAGACGCATTTGGAGACCAAATGATTTTGCAATTAAAATCTGAGGGAATTAATCTTAAATACATTATTAGGGATTCCCAGGAATCAAGTGGGATTGCTTTTATTTTGATAGATAAAACTGGTGAAAATATGATTAGTGTGGCGCCAGGAGCTAATTTCAATTTAAAACCTGATAACATTAAAGCAAACAATGAAATTATTAGAAACGCAAACTGTTTAGTTGTTCAAATGGAAATACCTTCAGTAACTATTGAAGAAATTTATAAAATAGCAGCTCAAGGTAACTCTATAAAAATTCTTAATCCTGCGCCTTTAAAACCTATTAGTCATTCAATCTTAAGTAATGTAGATATCCTAATCCCAAACGAGGGAGAACTATTACGGTTACATTCATTATTGAACCTTAAAGATCTGAAAGGTGAGAAAAAAGAAAGAATAATTCAAGCTTCCAGAGATATATCAGAATATGGAGTGAATGTAATCATAACAACACTTGGGAGTAAGGGGTCTTTAATATACGACGCAAAAAAAGATAGAACCACATACGTACCCGCCTTAAAAGTTCAAGCAGTTGATACTGTAGGTGCTGGCGATTGTTTTAATGGTGTATTAGCAAGCATGTTAAACCTAGGTGAGAATCTAATAACATCTGTAAAATATGCATCGGCGGCTGCTTCAATAGCAGTCACTCGAAAGGGAGCGCAAGCATCATTACCATATCTAAACGAAATTAAGGAACGTTTTAAAGAATATAATAGTGCATAAAAGTCAAAGGTTAGTCGCGTGAAGAAAGAAATCATTCAACCGGATAGAGGAACAATCCTTAGAAAGAACGACCAGAAAGAACTTAGGATAATTATAGATTCTAATCATCTGGATAACATTTTTCTTATAAATGGTGATAATTTCTACTCTCAAAATTTAAAAAAAGCTAATTTGATTATAAAACCAAACGATTATTACATGTTGATTAATAAAAATGAAGAGGAAATTGAAGTAAACTATAGTAACGATTTTTCTAATCATATTACGATTTATAATCCATATAAATTCGAATTTTCTGAAAAAGTAAAAATTGACCCAGAACAATTCTTAAAGAAATATAATGTTCCAAATGGTTTTCTTGACGTATTAAATAAATGGTACAGCATCAAATTCACCTATACCGATTATAATTTAATATATGTTAAACCAGGAATAGGTATTTCAATCCAAACACACAGATTCAGGAGCGAAATATGGAAGATTCTAAAAGGTAGACCAATAATTATAAATGCGAACAGAGTTTATTATTTTGTAGAAGTAGGAACGAATTTTGTAAACGCTAAAATGATGTATCATTCGATAATGAATCCAAATAACGATCCTGAACAATTTGTGATTGTTGAAGAAAGATGGAGTGGAAAATTTAATGAAGAAGATATTGTTAGAGCATTTAATCCCAATAATTATCGCTAAACAATCACACGCGAAACTTGAAATTCTCCACTTAACTCTATCGATAAAAATTGAGATTTAAAGATATTTCTATTTTCCTCGAAGGCCACATCCCAACCTTTTAAGTTTTTGGTTTTTGGTTCTCTGGTTTTAATAAAATTAAAATTTGATAGATAACTAATTTCATTACACGTGTTCAATATCGCGTAAAAAATAAACATAAAATATTGAATGGAACAATTAGATTGGTGGAAAAATGGCTCCAAATGAAGAACATGATGATGAAGAACAAAAAGAAATGACACCGGATGAAACAACTGAAGAACCTTCAGAAGAAATTGATGAAGAAACAGAAGATAAAGAATTAGACCTAGCAAGAGAAAGAGATCGACTCAAATTTCACTATAGAGGTTATACCTTAGAGGAGCTTAAAAAAATGAACATGGACGAATTCGTCAAACTACTACCCTCGAGAGCGCGTAGATCGTTAAGAAGAGGATTGCCACCTAGGCAAAAAAAACTTCTTGAAAGATTAAGAAGGGCATATAGAGCTAAGAAAAGAGGAAAGGATATTCTTACCAGGACGCATGTTAGAGACATGGTAATCTTCCCAGAGATGGTTGGTTTGCAAATTGGTGTCTATAACGGGAAATCTTACGAAATAGTAGAAGTGAAACCTGAAATGATTGGTCATTATCTCGGAGAATTCTCACTCACTAGAAGACATGTTCAACATGGGTCGCCAGGAATTGGAGCCACACGTTCAAGTAAATATGTTCCATTAAAATAATTAAAATAATAAATGAGATGATATTAAATGCCTAACTGGGGTTATTCTTTCATAGAACAAAAATATGATGCGGACAGGTTAGCTAAAGCTTCGGGTAGAGACTTACGAATAAAACCCAAACCAGCAAGAGAAGTATGTGCTGTAATTAAAGGTATGAAGTTAGAACAAGCCAAGAGGTATCTAGAGAAAGTGATTCAACTTGAGCAATCTGTACCATTTAGAAGACATAAAAAGAAACAAGCTCACAGAAAAGACTTGAAACAATTTAACTGGTATGCTGGTAGATATCCCCAAAAAACCGCTGCTAGAATCTATGAACTTCTTACTTCTGTTGAATCAAACGCAGAATTTAAAGGTTTAGATACTGAACAATGTAGAATTATTCACGCAGCAACACACAGAGGAAGAATAATAAAACGCTATATTCAGCGAGCTCATGGTCGATCATCTCCTAAGTTTAGGCATTTAAGTCATGTAGAAATTGTAGTGTACGAATTTCCAAGTTAAAATTAAAATTCCATCATATAATTAAAATTATAAAAAAAGTAGTAGTTATGAGCCCATTAGCGAAACATTTTATTGAGCAAGGAATTAAGTTAATGCAAATAAATGAATACCTGAGATCTGAACTCGTTCGGGCTGGGTTTGCTGGCGTTGATATACAGAAAACCCCGCTCGGCGTTAGAATCACTCTCCGTACGTCCCGGCCAGGTCTTGTAATTGGAAAAGGCGGTAAGCGTATTCAAGAGATTACGGATGTTCTTCAAGATCAATTTGGTCTAGAAATGCCCCAGATTGAGGTCGAGGAGGTCACCAATCCCGATTTGAACGCACAGATTATGGCAGAGCGTTTAGCATATTCGTTGGATCGGGGAAGACATTACAGGAGAGCAGGTTATTATATATTACGTAAAATCATGGAATCGGGAGCTAAAGGTACAGAAATCATTGTTTCAGGTAAGGTCACTTCACAGAGAGCCAGGACGACGGTTTTTAGAGCTGGCACAATGAAAAAATCAGGTCAACCTGCTCAAGAAGGAGTAGATAAAGGAGTAGCTCAGTGTATTCAGAAATCTGGAACTTTAGGGATAATTGTGAAAATCATGCACGCTGACATAAGAATGGGTGATACAATTATAATAAACTACGAAGAATTAGCTAAACTTCAAGCAAAAAAAGAGATCGAGTTAAGTAAAACAAAAATGGAAAAAGACTACAAGACAAGTGTGGAAACAAGAGAACCTAGCGAAGAGGAAAAAGAACTGTTTGAAGAAGTAGAAGAAGAAGACATTTCTGAAATTTCTTTGGAACCAGAAGCAAATACAGATGAAGATAATGATGAATAATATAATATGAAATTAAAATATGGATAGCGACTAAAATATGGATATAATAACTGCAAAAAAAGTCCGGGAAATGGATGAAAGAGAAAGAGAAAGAAGTTTAATAACCCTAAGAGAAGAATTGATGATGCTATACAGCCAACAAACTGGTGGCGGTATCTCAGATAATCCCGCGAAAGCGAAATTAGTGAGAAAACAAATTGCAAGGATTCTGACAGTAAAAAATGAAGATAAATAGTTGATATTATAATGATAAGCCCCAAATATCTGATCTACCACGATTTAATAGGTTTTAGAGTTCAAGCGAAACTTAAATCGAAACCCATTCATTCTAAATTTATGGATGTGGGCGTGGTAATTGATGATACTCAAAATATATTAATTTCAGAAAAAAGTAATGAAATAAAAAAATATATCAAAAAAGATTATATTTTTAGATTTACACTTGATAATGGAATGCTAGAGGTTAATGGATCGAAAATCATTGGCAGTCCAGAAAATAGATTAAGAAGTTTAAAGAAAAAGAAATGGTCGAGATATTAAAATGAGCGTTCGAAATATCGGCATTCCAGGAGTTAATGCTCCTTCAAATCGTGAATGTAATGATAAAGATTGTCCTTTCCATGGGAAAACACGAATTAGAGGTAAAATCACTCAAGGAGTTGTCGTTAATAAAAAATCCAGAAATACAGTAATAATTAGACAGGATTATGTTCAATTCGTTAAGAAATATCAGCGTTATGAAAGACGCAATTCGCGACTAGCATGCCATCTTCCAGAATGTTTAACCAATGATATTAAAGTTGGCGACTTAGTGCGCGTAGGAGAAAGTAGAAAATTATCAAAAACTAAAGCATTTATAGTCTTAGATAAATTAAAAGCAGGAGCGGAGAATTAAATGGGAACAAGAAGAAAACTTGGAAGAAAAACATTAGCCAAACCTAGAACCAGTTATGGTGTCCAAAATGGTTCGAGAATTTTTATTACCGATAATTCTGGGGCAAAAATCGCTCAAATTATTAATGTCGATCGTTCCAAAACACGATTAAGAAGATTGCCAAAAGCAACAGTAGGATCTGTCTGTTCAGTAACTATTAAAAAGGGTCGACCAGATTTGCGGGGTAATATTCTAAAAGCTGTTATCGTAAGACAAAAAATGATTTATAGGAGATTAGATGGCACGAGAATATGTTTTGAGGATAATGCTGGTGTAATAATAACTAAGGAAGGCGACCCCAAAGCTACCGAAATTCGTGGGCCTATTGCAAGAGAGGCAGCAGAATTATTTCCGCGTTTAGCATCAATTTCATCGTTAATCATTTAAAAAATAAGGATTAAGGGATAAAAGAAATGAAAGTAAAATCAAAACAACCTCGAAAACAAAGAAAAGCATTGTATAAATATAAAAACCATCAGAGATCAAAATTATTGACAGTAAGAGTAGCTGATTTTGTACGAGAAGAGTATGGGATTAAAACACTTCCCCTAAGAGTGGGAGATGGAGTCAGAATAATAAGAGGTGAATTCAAGGATTTTGAAGGAGAGGTCATCGAAATCAATAAAAATCAGCGAGCAAAAATCAAAGAAGCTACTTTTGATAAAACGGATGGGACTCAATTTCATCCAGCTATCCACATCTCAAAAATGGTTATAACAAAATTCGCAAAAGAGAAAAAGATGGATGCATGGAGAGCAAATATGATTGAAAGAAAAGCTGTCTTTGGATTTAGAGAAGAGGAACTAACAGGTCCAAAAAAACAAAAAGTGGAGGAAAAAGATTAAATGACGAGACATGGAGGTTCAAGAAAGTTAAAAAGACTGAACACACCTAAATTCTTACAGATAAAAAGAAAGCATGGTAAATTCTTTATGAACCCATCACCGGGACCTCATTCAAGTAGATTCTGCTTGCCTTTATTACATATCGTAAGAGATCTTCTTAAGATTGTTGATAACTACAGAGAAGCAAAAAAATTAATAGGTTTAGGGAATATTAAAGTCGATGGAAAGGTTGTTAAGGATAAAACATTTCCAGTAGGATTAATGGATGTGTTAAGTATCGTAAAAACGAACAAACATTATCGTATATTACCGGACTCTCATCATGGATTAATTTTGCACGAAATTCCCGAAGCAGAAAGCACATTCAAACTATGTAGAATAACGCAAAAAACTACTTTAAAAGGGGGAAATATACAATTAAACTTACACGATGGGAGGAATATTTTTATTAGTGTTAAGGATCCGAAGAATCCTAAAGAAGACATCTATAAGAGGATGGATGTTTTAAAAATTACAATTCCAGAACAAGAAATTCTAAAAGTATTAAAATTTAAAGAGGGGAATCTAGCAATAATAATGTCCGGTAAAAACATAGGACAGCTAGGAAAAGTTTTAACAATATTAAAGCGATTTGGTCCGAAAGCAAGTACAGTTTCTATAGAACATAATTCAGAACATACAGAAACGCTTTACGATTATACTTTTATAATCGGAGAGGGTCAATCGGAGATTAATTTACCAAAATCAGAATAAAATTAAGAGAGGAACAAAAAAATGTCAACGAAAACAGCAAAAGAAATCAAGAAAAAATCTATAAAAGAGCAAGAGAAAACATTTGAAGAAATGTGGACTAACCCTATGAAAAAACCATATTTAGAAAAGGTTGTACTAAATATTGGAGTAGGTGCAGGTGGTGAAGAATTAGAACGAGCAGCTACAGTGTTACAAACTATCTCTGGCAAAACTCCTATGAAAACTCTTTCTAAAAAAAATGTTAAAGAGTTCAATTTACGAATAGGACGCCCAATAGGCACAATGGTAACTGTACGGGAAAAAGAGGCAGAAAAATTGCTAAAACGATTACTTGTAGTTAACAATGATAAGTTCCTTAGAAAGAGTTTTGATAATTACGGAAATTTCGGATTTGGTATAACAGAACATATTACCATTCCTGGAGTTGAATATGATAATATTATTGGTATTTGGGGTCTTGATGTCGTTGGGAGAATCGTAAGACCTGGAATGAGAGTAAAATACAGAAGAAAAAGTAAAGCAAAAGTTCCCAAACACCACTATGTTTCTCGAGTAGAAGCACAATATTTCTTGAAAAAGAATTTTGGAGTCGAAATTGTAGACAAATTGGATTTAGATTATATTTAGTAAAATAAAATTGATGATTATGCCGCAAGGTAAATTAGGTAAAGGTCAAAGAGAGTGTAGACGATGTCATACTCATAGAGGATTGATAAGAAGGTATGGCTTAAATATATGTCGTAGATGTTTTTACGAAATTGGAAAAGATATAGGATTTTATAGATATGATTAAAACTATAATTTGGTATGAGGTATAGAAGATGGCGAATACATTAGCTGATATGTGTAATAATCTTAAGAATTCAGAAAGAGCAAGGAAGAAGGAAGTAATCATTAGTCCTGCTTCTAAATTAAACCAAATGGTTCTTAGAATCTTTCAACAAAATGCCTATATCGGAGAGTTTGAAAGATATGACGATGGTCGACAAGATAAATTTAAAGTTGCGCTATTAGGTAAAATTAATCATTGTGCTGGTTTATTGAGGCTTAATTACAACATTTCGCAATTCGAATCACTTGAAAGAAAGCTACTGCCAGCACCAGGTTTAGGAATAATCGTGTTAACTACAAATCAAGGTATTATGACCATGAAAGAAGCCGAAGAAAAACATATCGGTGGAATGACTTTATGTTATATCTATTAATAGTGGAAAAAGGTAAGGATAAATGGTAAAAGTAGCATTTTTTAAAGAAGAACTGGAAATTCCGGAGGGAGTCACTGTTTCCCTTGACGGAAACCATCATATCACAGTAAGTGGACTTAACGGAAAGATAACAAAGGACTTTTCGCATATAAGAGGTATAAAGGTTACAATTGAAGACAATCTTATGATTTTCACTACTGACTTCCCAAAAAGTGGAACCCTTGCTTTAATAAAAACTATCATCAATCTAATAAAAAATTTAATAAATGGCGTTCAAACAAACTATAAATACATCTGTAAAGTATGTTATAGTCATTTTCCATGCACGGTGGAAGTCAAACCTGATAAAATGGAAATTCATGTTGTTAACTTCCTTGGAGAGAGAGCTCCAAGAGTTACTAAATATCTAAAAAATGTAGAAGTTAAAATTGACGGCGAGGATGTAATATTGATCGGGCCTGATAAAGAATCATTAGGTCAGACTGCTGCGAACATAAAAAAAGCTTGCAGAATCAGAAAGAAAGACCCAAGAGTCTTTCAAGACGGTGTATACCTCTATAAAATTCAAAGCGGAGACCAAGTTACCTGGGAGGTAAAATAAAAAGAGGTAATAGATATGGAAGAAAAAAGATTAATAGAACTCAGGAAAAAAATGAATAAGAAGCGCCCCTCCTTTAGAAGAGTAGAATCTTGGAGATATGTAAGAGTAAAAGATTCTTGGCGAAAAGCAAGAGGAATTGATTCACAAACCCGAAAAAAAACTAAAACAGGAGTCAAATCACCTTCAGTTGGGTATAGAGGACCTAAAAAGATACGTGGTTTCCATCCATCAGGATATGAAGAGGTACGAGTCGTAACCATTGATGATTTGAAAACTTTAAATAATAAAAAACACGCAATTAAAATTTCTACTAAGTTAGGTGTTAAAAAAAGAATACAATTAATAGATTATGCTCAAAGTAGAGGATTTAAAGTCCTTAATATAGGAATATCGCAAGGAGAGATAGAAAGTTTAGAAGCAACCCTTAAATCTTCTATTGAAGATCTGGATGATGAAGATTTATTAGAAGACGAGGACTAACAAAATTCTCATAATTATATAATTTCATGTGATAAAAAATGAGTTTAAAAGCCCAGAAAAGAATGGCAGCGGAAATATTGAAATGTGGAGAAAACCGGGTTTATTTCGATCCATACTTAATAGATGAAATAAAAATGGCAATCACTCGAGAAGACATCCGCAATTTGGTTAAAGAAGGTATTATTATAAAAAAATATAAAAAAGGCAATTCAAAATTTAGAAAGAACCTACTTCATGAACGCAAGAAAAAAGGGAGGGCTAGAGGCTTAGGAAAACGAAAAGGAACAAAAAATGCCCGATTTCCAAAGAAAAAAATGTGGATGAATCGAATTCGCCCTCAGAGACGGGAGCTTAAAAAATTAAGAGATCGAAAATTGATTACTACAGCAACTTATAGAAAGCTATATAAAAACGCAAAAGGCGGAATGTTTACTAGCGTCGCGCAAATGAACCGTCACATTAAAGAAAACGATTTAATTAGAAGAGGTCGATAAAAAATGGCACAAGGACCCAGATATCGTAGACCATTCAGAAGGAGAGCAGAAGGAAAAACAAATTACCACAAAAGGCTAAAATTATTAAAATCCAAAAAATTAAGAGCTGTAATTAGGGCGTCAAATAATCATATTATTGTACAGATAATTCAATCTAATCTAGGAGGAGATAAGGTCATTGTCTCTGCTCATTCTAAAGAATTAACAGCCAAATTTGGATGGAATGCAAATACTGGAAACATTCCCGCAGCATACTTAACAGGATTTCTAGCAGGAACAAGAGCAAAAAAACAAAATGTGCAAGAAGCAATCCTTGATTTGGGACTATTTTATCACAGGAATCGGGTGTTGGCAGCATTTAAAGGAATTGTAAATTCTGGTTTAGAGATTCCTTATAACGAGGACTTTTTCCCAGTAAATATCGAAGAAACTGTTAATGGCTCTCACATTGAGAGATATGCAAATCTTCTAAAAAGCGAGGAACCAGAGAAATACGAGCAAGTTTTCTCAGGTTATTTAAAAAAAAATAATGTGAACCCATTAAAAATTAGTAAAGTTATTTCAAATACATTAAAAAAAATTGAAGATAATGCTTAAATGGTGAATTAAATGAGTCGTCAGAGAAATGTTGATGAGGGATGGATTCCTAAAACCAAACTTGGGGAACTCGTACAAAGCGGATTAATTACATTAGATAAAATATTTGCGAACAATCTTGTTGTAAAAGAAAAAGAAATAATTAATGTTCTTCTTCCTCAGCTTCAAGAAAGCGTTGTAACTATAAATATGGTACAGCAAATGACAGCTAGTGGTCAACGTTCTAGATTTAAAGCGGTAGTTATCGTTGGAGCAGACGGTTTTATAGGTATAGGTTCTGCAAAATCACGAGAAGTAGGACCTGCAATTAGGAAAGCAATTGATAAAGCCAAATTATCAGTTGTACCTGTTCTTAGGGGATGTGGTAGTAAAGAGTGTGGCTGTGGTCATACTCATAGCGTACCTTTTAAAGTAGATGGAAAGTGTGGTTCTGTCAAAATACATTTAATTCCTGCTCCACAAGGAGTTGGATTAGTTTGTGCGGATAAGGTAAAACAAGTATTAAAGTTGGCTGGGATAGAAGATGTATGGAGTAAAACTTTCGGAGATACAAGGACTAGCGAAAACCTAGTGAAAGCTACCTTTAATGCTCTTAAGAATGCTCATAAATTTAATTTCAATTTATAACTGATGAGTGGTGTAAATGATGGCTGAAAATAATGTAATTGTAAGTAAAAAATTAAAAACTAAAACATCGAAACCCCCTGCGTTGTACTTTGCAATACGTATAAGGGGCGCGCCAGGATCAATGAAACGCACAGTAATAGATACTTTAAAAATGCTAAGAATGCATAAAGTAAACCATGGAGTCCTTATATGGAGTGAAACGAGTTATATGGGCATGCTTAAAAAGTGCAAAGATTATATTGCCTACGGCGAAATTGACGAAAAAACGCTCTTACGGTTATTAAGAGCAAGAGGTAAAGTTGAAGGAAATAAACCACTCACAGATGAACATATTAAAAATCTAACTAAATATAAAGATTTGAAAGAATTTTCAAAAGCGCTTTTATCTGGAGAAATCAAATATCGAACACAAGATGTCTATAGAATCAAACCTGTCTTTCGATTACACCCACCAAGAAAAGGACATCGGGGAACAATCAAAAAACACTATCACGAAGGCGGAACTTTAGGTTATGTTGACCAGTTTATAAACGAATTAATTCACAAAATGATGTAATTAAGAGGGCTAAATAAAATGTCGAGAAAATTTCCCAAAAAAATTCGAAAATTGAGAGGAACTCGTACCCAAGGGTATGGAAAAGTTGGTCAACACCGAAAAGCGGGTCAAAGGGCTGGAAAAGGAAAAACAACCGGATGGAAAAAGAGTAAAAAATCCTATTATCTCAAACAAAAAGAATTGGGATTTCCCGATCCTGATTGGGACTTTGGAAAGCGAGGTTTTAAAAGACCACAAGATATTAGGCGGATTTACCATGTAAATACCTTAAATATTAAAGATCTTGATTTAACAATAGAAAATTTAACTCAGAAAAACATTGCTACAAAAACAGGAACGACCTATACAATTAATATGAAAGACCTTAATGTTCAAAAAATTTTGGGTCGCGGTGAAGTCAATAATAAAATCAATATATCCGTTAACAAGGCATCGAAACGAGCAATCGAGAAAATTGAATCCGCTGGTGGTAAGGTTATCCTCCTATCAGAAGTAGAATAATTGTCACACTTTCAATCTTAACTTATTTCTTATTTATATTTCTGTAATTTTAATCCAATAATTTCATTATTAATTGAATTAGTCCTGGGAGGAGAAATACAAACACCAAAATATTTCCTATTAAATGAACCGTAGTAAAAACTAACCCAAAAAGATATGTTGCTATGAAGTAATCTATAGTTATAGATACTATAAATCCCCCAAACAACGTGCTAAAGATATCGAACAAAAATGTAAGAATCCCCCCAACAACACCAAATATAACCATTACTTGGTAAACGTACAAGTCTTCTTTTGGTTTAAAGAATTCTCTATTCTGCATAAAATCTTTTGTCAAACCACCAGATATTCCCGTCAAAGAATAATGTATCAGTTGATAAACAAAAAGTGGGGGGGGAGAAGGTCCTAAAGGGTTAAAGAAAGTAAAAATTATCGAACTAAGTAACCCAATCAACGCTCCATATCTCTTATTAAGAACAAATCCAGATAAAAAAATCATTAAAGTAAAAATTTCTAGATTAGGGATGTAAGCCAATAAATAACCTAACACCACCGAAAGAGCTGTAAATGTGCCTATTAACGCTGTACGAAAAGTTTTTCTTTCTAACCAAACTGAACTATTCACTCTTTCAAAATTCATTGTCTTTGTATCATCAGTTTTAGAAATTTGAGAGTTTGAAGGATCT
>CAZDTP010000034.1:0-42855 GCA_964508365.1 uncultured archaeon | reverse complement strand
TAATCGTAGAAATCTACATTTTTATTTATTATGGGATGGTTGGTTTCATTTACTACTATAGCTTTTAATTTAATATTGGAATTTCTCTGAACGATTGGGGCATCTGGTACATCTGATGGAATATCGTTTATGTAAAACCACAACTTTTCGACTTCACCCTCTGTTACATCTAAATCCATTTTATTACTGGAATCATTAACATAACCGAGCGCTAAAGGATTAAAATACCAACTTCCATTCGTATCTACTCGTAAATCATAATTACCTACCGGAACTGATGGATTAATATTTACATCTACGTTAAAATCGCCGTTAAAATCGGTGTTCCAAGTAGAACCCAAAAATGGTGGAGTTCCAAGTATGTCAAATGGTGGCGTTCCAACTCTCAAATTTGTGCCTTTTTGAAAGAGTACAAATTCTACTGTTACCCCACTAACCCTTTGACTATTAACCGAGTCGATTACATAGCCTTGAATGTTTGTAGAAGTGTCAATTGAAATATTTACTTGTTGAGGATTTATATTCTGAAGATTTACTTCAATATCTCCATATACTGTGTATGTTGTCGTGTCGTTGACATCTGGATTAAATTGAGCAAAAATTTGATGTGGACCAACGACTTGTAAATCATCAATATTTACTATGATTGAAGCGTTGCCATTTAGATCTGTATCGAATTGACCAAGGGATTGGAAAGAGGTTAAATCATAAAAAGAAATCGTCGCACCCTCTACAGGAGCACCATCAACCGTTAATGAAGCCGTAAGAAATGCTGTAGTTCCTCTATATCCTGCGGTAAAATTTGAATTTAATATGAGAGCGTAATTGGCGAAGCTAGGAGGAGCGCTTCCATAATTATCGTAATAAACATCCATTTGAATCCATATGCCATCACCACTTACATCTGTTGGGACATATATTTCCGCCCAATTATACAGGTTTTTATATTTTATTGCAATTGTGTTTTTATTTACACCCGGACTATCGTCAAATTGTTCTTCAGCAAAAAAACTATTGAACCCATCAACAAAACGGCTTGCTATACCAAAAGCTCTTGCAAAAGCACAAAAAGCTGAAGTGAAATCAGACCAATAACCAGTTCCGTCTTCGAGAAACCATTCCACTTGATCATATCCGTCTGGAGCTGGGTTGTATTGACTTGGGTCGGTAATTCTTATAAAATTATATTGCAGATAATTTCTAATTTTATCAGCAACAATGAAAGTATTATCAGAACTTAAGATTGTCGCATTTATTTGACTGTAATGATAAGCAAAATCATCATTATTGCTTATATACACTTCTATTGTATCCCCTTTCAACTGTAAATATTTATTTTGTATAGGAATAGGAGTATATGAAGGTTCTATTGCTACTGCGTCTATCTCTGAACTAGTTGGTAAATCCAATCCAAACATTTCGTATGTCATATTAACATCCTCTTCCATACTAAAGTCAATATCGAGGGTTGTACAATTAAATTCGTCTTTATATAAATTGGGTGTTCCTTGCATATTATTCGCTTGAACACTATTTTCCATAATAAAAGGAGTAGGGAAAAGGTTTGGAATAACCATAGAATTTATACCACAACTGGGAGTAAGTGGTATTTTTAAAGAAAGGAGGTCCTTATCCCAATGTCGGGAATAATAATCACTATAGTTGTAATAAGAATAAGGTACTATAGCAGCAGAGGAGTGCCATCCGTCTCCCGTATATTCGTCAAAACTTTCATATTTCCAAAATTTCGTTAAAATCTCATTGTAATTATCGTAGTCATATATTCTGAATACTTCAACTTCAGAGAACATAAGAGCTGCAAGGGCTTGTGCGTAATCGCTTAAGTCCAAGTCATCGATATCACCATCGAACATATCTGCTAATGTATCTATAAGATCAGATAATTGGTCTTGTGTTAAATTGAGATCAGAAAATAAATCTAGAAAATCTGAAATATTATAAGGGAAAGGGATATGCGTAGGTATGCCTTCCTCATGATCTGCTTCAAGTAAATAGTCGCTCGGAGGGGGTCTTTGACTATCCCAAAGCAAACTAAAGAAGAATGTTGAAAAAGCAAACGCAAATACCAATAGTACTGCTGTAAGAATGATTTTAATCACTCTCTTTTTGTTTATTGCAGTAACTAATAAATCTTCACGAAATTCTGACATTTCTACTCTATTTTACCCTTAACTTTTCCATCCTAAGTTTGCAATATTAATTAAAATTATCGTATAAATAATTTTCCTAATATTTCTGATTCATATGAAATATTACTTAAAATGAATAGGATAAGTAGAAAATGATATAGGTTTTCAAAAAAAAAAGTTAAAAAAAGGGGGGTTAATTAAAAAACTAAAATTCAAAACCACATTTCGTGCAGATGCTCTTCTTAGCATATTGTGGTTTAGGAATATAACTTAATATTTTTGATTTATCCTCAACTTCCTTAATAGCAAATCCAGTAGCCCCACAATTGGGGCAAATTCTCCGTCCTGAACCGAATCCAGCATCGATACTAGGTGTAGCTGTTGATGGAGTTGAAGTTGTTGGAATGGGTGGACTACTCCCAAATGTTGGACTTTGTGAGGTTATTCCTTGAGCTAAACTTGATGGCATAACTGGTTTTGGTTCTTTTAATTCTTGGATTCGTTTCTCTTTATAGGATAATTCTTCTTGCAATTTGTTAATTTGAGCTAGTAGTGGCCCGATTTGTTGTTGGAGGTTTAAATTTTCTTGTTGAACTTGTTGTAGTTGATTTTGTAATTGAGGTAATTGTACTAGTAGTTGAGCTTTCTCATTATTAATTTGGGTAATTTGATTCTGAAACCCTTCAATGGTTGTCTGAAAACTTTTGTTTTGGTTATTCAATTGAGTTATTTGGTTATCTTTAGCTAAGAGTTGTGAATTTAAATCTGCACATTGAGCATTTACCATACTTACCTGATTCTGTAATTGTCCAATGACATTATCCTTTTCTTGGGCTTGAGATACAGCAGCATTGTATTCTGCTTGTGAGGGACCACTTGCTATAGTTGGTTCGGGTTGATATGCAGGAGGTTCAAACGAATTAGGAGGTGTGGGGGGCGGGATTGAGGGTGGAGGCATAGAAGGAGGTGGTGTGGGAGGTGGTCGTATAGGGGGAGGACCACGAGGTTTGTATTCTTCTTCCTCGTCTTTTTCATATTCATCCGACATAATAATCTTCTCTTATGTTTATACTTAATAATACCAATAATTGTAACTTTAATAGTGAATTTTGTTTATAAACTATAGCACAAATGAGCGATGCCGTTAAATTTCTTCTTAAAAAATTAAAAGCAATTCCAATAAGGGTTAAGATGTTCTTTTAATTTAGGAATAACCTTATTACTTACATAGTTCAGAACATCATTATCGGATACTCTAGCATTTTCTTCTATTAGTTCATTTTCACTGTCATCGAGAACTTGCATACAATTATACACAGCTTTAGCTTGTTTATCAATTTCGTATCCGCCTTCTAAAGTAATTAAAATTCGATCTTTAGCGTATTCTCTAGCTATCTCTTTGATTTTCTTCAAATAATTAGCCGGTCCTTGATAGGTCCAACCCATATTAGTAAGTCTGTCCGTCCAGTGAGTATCAAATCCAGCAGATATTAGGAAAAATTCGGGTTTAAATTCTCGGCAAATGGGAGCTATAATTTCATCAAAAAATATTATAGTAACATCATCAGCAGCTCTCGGAGGCATTGGAAAATTTATTATTTTCCCTTGTCCCCCCTCCGCCCCGATATCATTAATAAATCCAGTGCCTGGATAAAGTGTCCTACCATCCTGATGTGAGTCAAAAAAGATTACTTCACCGTTTTTGGAACCATTATAGAAAATATCCGAAGTCCCATTTCCAGCGTGACAATCCCAATCTATTATAGCCACTCTTTTTAGTCCCTTTTCTTTAAGAAGATATTCAGCAGCAATCGCTACATTGTTAAAAATGCAAAAACCCGCACATTTGTATGAGTTTGAATGATGACCAGGAGGTCTTACTAAAGCAAAAGCATTCTTTACCTTTCCTTCAATAATTTCATCAACACCAATTAAATTTCCACCAACGCTATAAAGTGACGCTTCATATGTCTTTGCTGATACAGCTGTATCCATATCAAGCTGCTGAATATGTCCCGTAACTTTAGATATCTCGCTAACTTCTTTAACTTCTTTAATTAAGCTCTCTTGATGAACATATTTGAGTTGTTCCAAGGTAGCTTCTCGCGGTCGAATAAGTTTAAAATTTTCGTTATCAAGTATACCTTTTTCTTCTAGAAACTCCATTATTCCAATTAGTCTTTCGTGACTTTCAACATGGACTCCTATTCTATGTTCTAAATAAATAGGGTCGTAAATTAAACCTGTTTTCATAAAGATATCCTCACATTTAATACTAGAAGATAATTGTCATTCATAATGAAGGATTTAATTAATAAAATATTTATAATTTCTTATTATGTAGAAATTCTAGATAAATTAATAATGTTATAGAAAGTTCTAAAAATAATGGGTTATCATATCAAAGTTATTATAATAGGAGAAGCAGGAGTAGGGAAGACATCCTTAGTAAAAAAATTTATATCCGGTCATTTTTCTCAGGATTATAAGGCATCAATAGGAACGAACTTATATGTTAAGGAATTACATTTAAAATCAGGAAAGAATGTCACTATCCAAATTTGGGATATTGCTGGTCAAGAAAAATGGATAAAGATGAGACATATGTATTATAGAGGAGCTCATGGCGCTCTGATTGTCGGAGATCTCACGAGAGGAAATACATTTGAACAATTAAAAGAGTTTTGGTATCAAGATCTCAAAAAATATTGTGGAGATATTCCAAAAATTTTAGTTGTAAATAAGGTAGATTTGGATCCTATTATTTCTAATAATGGTATTGAAAAATTAGCTCAAACTATCGATGTAAAAGCTACAATTTTTACATCTGCCAAAAATGGTCAAAATGTTGAAAAAGCATTTCATCAAATAGCTGAAGCGATCGTTACATCTAGTGTATAGAATAAATCTATTATATTATGCATTAAGCGTTATATTTCAATAACGAGTTTTATAAATTCTCTTTGACCAGGATCAAGAAACTTTTCAAAAGCCTGTTGAATATCTTGAATAGGAATAATTTGAGATATATACTCATTTGCATTTATTTTATCCTGAGAAAAAAACTCTATAGCACAAAGAATATCTTCACGATCATGACCTAAAACACCCTTAATACTAACTTCCTTAGAATTTAATAGAAACATTGGAAATGTAACTTTACCTTTATAAACGCCCTCCAAGATAATAGCCCCCCCTTTTTTTATTAAATCTATTGCCATTAAGATTGATTTTTGATTTCCAGCGCAATCAAAAATGTAAGTTGGTTTTCCATTTCTTTTTAAAAATTTTTTAATTTTTGCTGGATTTGGGGGAAAAGATTCAGTTGCCCCAAATTCTTTTGCTTTTTCTCTTAAAAATGCTTGTGGCTCAATTACGACGATATAATTAGGATTTTTTTCTTTTAATAAATAATATAAAAAACATAATCCAATATTTCCCGCCCCAATTATTATTATATTTTGGTTTTTAGTAATAGTAGATAATTTTACTGCTCTACAAACATTAGCAAATGACTCAATCATTACAGCTTCTTTAGTTGAAACAGATTTCGGTATTTGGAATAAGTATTTTCTTGGAACTTTTACGAATTCAGCAAATCCTCCATCTTTAAAAATTCCCATACCGTCTAATTGTCCTTGATCAATATCTAACGCAACATTTATTCCACATACTTTATCTCCCTGTTTTATATCAGTAATATTAGAGCCGATTTCTACAACTTCCCCCGAAAATTCATGGCCCATTATTAAAGGTGCTTGATACATCTTGAATTTATAATTAGTTATATCACTTCCGCAAATTCCACAATAATGCGTTTTTACGATTACATCCTCCTCTCCTGGAGAGGGTTTTGGATAATCCTCTCTATATTCAATTTTTTTTACATCAATAAATACTGCTGCTTTCATGAAAATCTTTCCAATTATCAATTTTTGTTAATAAAATCAATAGAATTAAATTAATCTCTTAATTTAAAAGTTTTAAATTATGCATGAATTATTGAATTAGAATATTAATATTTTATTATCAATTTTGATCGTTATGTCAAAAAGAGAAGAAGAGCATATAGCTGGAGGAGGTAAAATAAGAAGTATAATCCTAGGATTAAACGATGGCTTAATATCAACTTTTACATTATTAGTAGGAGTTGCAGCAGCTACATTAATATCAAGTGGAACAATAATTGTAATATTAACTGGAATAGCAGCAATGGTCTCAGGAGCAGTAAGTATGGGTCTTGGGGAGTATATTTCGTCTAAATCTGAATATCATTATATAAAAAATGAAATCAAAAGAGAAAAAGCGGAAATATTTCTATTTCCCGAGGAAGAAAAGCGAGAGGTTAGAGATGAATTTGAGAAAATGGGGTTAGAGGGAGAAATTTTAAATGCATGTGTAAATGTTATTACATCCAATGAGGAGACTTGGCTTAAATTTCTGATTACATCTGAATTGGGGTTAGATGAGCCTGAAAATCCTATTATGGGTGCGTTATTAACTTTTTTTTCTTTTATAATAGGTGCGCTTATCCCACTGTTTCCTTATTTTCTCAATTTAAATGCAATATCATTATTGATATCATCAATCCTTTCTTTTGGATCTTTGTTTCTCGTTGGGAGTATAAAAACTAAAATAACTGGTGAATCTAAGTTGAAAGGAGGTTTGGAAATGGTGATTATTGGTGTGTTGGCTTTTGTTGTTTCTTATTTCATAGGAGGATTATTAGAAGGATTAATACCATCAATTTAATCATTATTCTATTAATTTAAGATAAGAATTTTTTGAAATACATTTTATCATGCTCGCACACTGGACAAATTTCGGGGATTTTTTCTAATTCAACATTTCCACAAATTTGACAAACATAAATATCGATATCTTCAAATTTTTCTGGTTCATCAAGTTTTTTTAAAAATTTAATAAAAAGTTTGCTATGTACAATTTCAGCTTTCCTAGATAAATTAAATGAAAATTCTGCTAGATATAAATCTTGTTTTTTAGCATTTTTAATAAAAGCTTTATACATTTTCTTAAATTCAAATGTTTCACCTTTAATTGCTTGAATTAGATTTTCTCGTGTGGTTCTAACTGAGTCTAATAGATCCACATCATCTATTTTTACTATTTTTTCTAATGATACTGCGGAGTTGGTGATTTTTTCGATCGCTTTCAAATGATTCTTTATATGAATGGCTTCTGCGGAAGAAATCGCATTGAATAATTTCCCTATCTGATCAAAACCCTCTTCTATAGCTTTTTGTGCGAAAAACTTATATTTTTCCTTGGCATTACTTTCTCCAATAATAGCTTCTTTTAGGTTTTCAATTACTTCTGAGATTATAATCACACTAATTGTATTTAAAAATTCTAATTTTATTAAATTCAGAATTAATTTTAAATTATTCTTTTAATAAGGAATCTGCTGTTGTAAATAAAGGAAAGTCTTTTTTTCTTTCTGGTTTTCTTTTATTTAAATTTTGTTCTTGATTTAATTGATTTAGATTAATAGAGCTAAATATCTTTTTTTTGTATACTTTTGGATTTAATTCTCTTATGAATTGTGAGGTGTTTAACTCTCTTTGACCTTTGAAAACTTTAATATTTTTAGGAGATATTAAAAATAATCTGTCTTTCGCTCTGGTAATTCCTACATAAAATATTCTCCGTTCTTCCTCATATGCAGGGGAATTAATCTTAACCTTGCTCGATGGAAATAGATTATCGGATAACATCGGAATGAACACAACTTTCCATTCCAATCCTTTTGCTTTATGAATTGTGGAAAGTGTTAATGATGATTGGTTGTCTAAAGATGATAAACCCACTTTCTTTGATTCAAAGGTAGATTTATTCAGTGTTATAGTATCCAAAAAAATAGGAATAGAATCATAATTTTGGGAATAAATACTAATTTGTTTTAGATCTTCTAAGCGATCTTGCCAATTACCATATTGAATTTTTAAGTATTTTCTTAATTGAAGAATTAGTTTATTAATAACTTCGTTAGGTTTGTTATATTTAATAGAGAGAAAAAATTTCTTTAAATAATCACAAATTTCTTCTCTTACAAGCTTAGAAATTTTCAATTTATCTAACATAATAGAGAAACGGTTATTTGAAATTAAATTTTCTAAAGGGTTGTTTATAACCGATATCATATCGAAAATTTTAGAGGAAGTCTTTTTTCCGATGCCTTGAAACAAAGAAAGTATTCTTGACCAAGAGATCTCATCTTGCGGATTTTGAATAATACGTAAATGTGCTAGTAAATCTTTGACATGAGCTCTTTCAAAGAAGGATACCCCTGATTGCACAACATAAGGAATTTTATATTTTTGTAATTCCAATTCTATTCTTAATGAGTGATAACCAGCGCGGTACAAAACAGCAATATCATCTAAATCAAACTCTTCAAATTTCAATTGGTTTATCATTTCTACTATATATTCTGCTTGGTATTCATCAGACTCAGTTAAAACATGAATAGGTTTCATTCCATTTTTATGTGTTGTATGCATCTCTTTCCTATATTGAGAAAAGTTATGTGTTATTGACTCATTAGCTAAATCTAAAATTTCAGGAACACTACGATAATTTTGAGTTATAGTATATCTTTTGCATTCTTTATATTTTTTCTCAAAATTCAATATATTTTGAAAATTGGCGCCTCGAAACGCATATATACTTTGTGAATCGTCACCAACAACCATTAAATTATGTTTTGGATTTTGTTGTACAATTTTATAGATTATCTCGTCTTGTATATAGTTTGTATCCTGATACTCATCAACCAAAACATATTTGATTTTCTTAGCTATTAATTTCGCAATAGATCTTTCGTCTAATAACCTATTCCAGAAAACTAATAAATCGTCGAAATCTACTAAACTATCTTCTGCTTTTTTAGTCTTATAAATATTGATGACTTCGCGTAATTTCGCAAAGACAGCATCGCTATCAAACTGTTCATGTTTCCATTGAATTATTTCACGAATTGTCTTATTACAGTTGATTGAAAACGATAAAATGGATTTTACCATTGCGGATGTAGGAAATCTTTCTTCGAGATCTTTTGTATCTGCTTTATCAATCGATAACTTCATTAATCCTTTCGCATCAGTTTCGTCCATAATCGTATAATTGGGTTTTAATCCAAGCGTTTTTGCATACATCCTCAAAAATCGGCTAGCAATTGAGTGGAAAGTACCCGCCCATATACCCTTTGGTTTTTTTCCAAGTAAATTTTCTATTCGTTTGATCATTTCTTTAGCAGCTTTATTCGTGAATGTAACAAGCATTATTTCATTAGGTTTTACTCCTGATACTAACAGTTTAGCAACAGAATAAACGATAGTCCTCGTTTTTCCAGAACCGGCTCCTGCAATAACCAACATTGGACCTTGAATGTTATTCACGATTTTGAGTTGTTCTTCGTTTAAATCTGTTTTAAAATCAACTTCATTGGATTCCTCGGTTATTTTTGGTGCTTCTACACCATCTAAGGATTCAGTATAGGCCTCATCATAAAATTCAAAGACAAATTCTTCCACTTTTTTGAATTTATTCCTGTTATTAGGTAATTCCATCATTATAAAACAATTTAGTTTTGATTGAATTTAAAAAGGAATGGTTAATTTAAGAGGAATTAATCCTCTTTATAAGTAAATTTTATCATATTATTCCTTGGTTCATAAAGAGTACCCTCTTTAACAAGTTCTTCCAAAGCATCTTTAATCCATTTTTCATCTAAATCTTCTTCAAGCTCAAGAATTTGAATAACATTATTTTTTTCTAAGGCTTTCCAATTGTTATCTTCAAATATTTCTTTTAATCTGGTAAGCATTTTATCAAGTTTACTGATAGAGCTCCGAGATTGGCCAACTAAAAGCCTATCCATATCAATCTTTCCCGTGCTTTCATCGTAACCTGTGTCTTTTAAATACCTCTTAAATAATTTGATAATTTCTTCAACATCGCTTTTGATTACCTTATTTCTTAATGCCATTTTTGCATAAGCTTCACTCAATCGCACGAGAGCATCTAGATTTCTTGCTAAAATCGAAACAATCGCATCTTCACTATCGTATTGACCTCGTAGTTGTAAATAGAATTCTTTAATTGTTTCCTTTGCTTCTTCACTCAATACAGGAAAATATTTCCTTCTTGCATGTTTAATGTATTTTTTTAGAAGTTCATTGTCAATAGGAGCTACATTACTAGATTTACTGTTTGTTTTATCCTTTGGTCCCTGCATTGAATTTTGTAATATAAACTCTGCCATTTGTGCATCATTAGCGGGATCTGGTTTGTCCGTAACGATAAAAATTAAATCGAAACGAGATAAGAGTGAAGGTGGAAGATTAATATTTTGCGTCGGTGTTTTATAGCGATCATATCTTCCAGTGCGAGGATTTGCTGCCGCTATAATTGCTGTTTGGGCTTTTAACGTAGCAACAATTCCTGCTTTAGCTATACTAACAGTTTGTTGCTCCATTGCTTCATGTAGAGCAGATCTATCAGATGTGTCCATTTTATCGAATTCATCTATAGCAGCGACCCCTCCATTAGCTAGTATAATGGCCCCTG
Source organism: uncultured archaeon (assembly GCA_964508365.1). Taxonomy (GTDB): domain Archaea; phylum Asgardarchaeota; class Lokiarchaeia; order Sigyniarchaeales; family SOKP01; genus SOKP01. The sequence goes on along the minus strand of CAZDTP010000034.1, from coordinate 32,116 downwards.
CCTCAAGGTTCATTTGACCGGTTTCATTGTCTTTAATAACCGCAGCTGTTAGACCAACTGCCGTTGAACCTTTCCCTGATGTATACAAACCGCGAGGTGATACTTCGATTGCACTTTTTAGAATCTCTGATTTACCAGTCCCTGGATCCCCCACAAATAAAACATGTATATCCCCTCGTTTATATCCTCCCCCAGGTCGTATTTTTCTAGTACCCCCAAATAAACTTAATGCTGTGGCCAATTTCAGCTCGTCTCTTCCATAGATAACTGGGGATATAGACCTTGCTATTTTCTTTTGTATCATGGGTTCTTTTGATAATCTTTCAATTTCCTCTTTATCTTCTTTAGATAATTCGATAAATCCTTCTGTTTTGTCTTCTGGATCGATGTAATTGACATCGATAAAAGTTTTGAAGAGTGTACTATTCATACTTTTTGTAGATTGCGCTAGTACTGATTTAAATGTCCCCATTAAAGTGACCCTATCACCAGGTTTTACAGTATCTACTAAATCGTAAGTTAATATTGCTTGAATCGCTCTAGGTATTCTACCAGGAGGAAGATCTTCCGGTATTTCTTGAACCGTGACGCTTTGCCAATCTATAAATTCAGAATTTCTAGAAATAAGCCTGAAATCTGATTGAGATTTTGCTTTGCATCGTGTATTAGTACAAAATTTTGGCCATTTTATTCTAGATGTAAGTTGTAAAACTTCAAATTTGGCACCACATGTCATACATTCGAACTCTGCTTTAATTAATTTTGGTCTTATCGTTGAACTCCTCACTAAAATTCCATTAGTCCACACAAGACGATCTATGTTTTTTGCTCTTAAACCTCTTAAAGTTATAAATAGGGGACTCAGTTCGTCTTTGGTTGTTATCCTTACAAAGTAATCTTGATCAATTATATTACCGCCTTGAAATTTCATTATATTCATGAAAGCATCAGTAATATCTTCTAAAACGGAACTTGGCTCTTTTCTTAAAAGCTCAGCAATTTGTGGATCAAATGCTAATAAATCTTCGTAGAAAATAGTTAGCGTGTTGCCACTTTTTGAAATAACATCATTAATCAAGTCTAGATATTTATATACTCCTGGTTTTTCTTCATATAATCTAAAAAATTCTTCAAAACGCTGAATTTTATGAATAGGTATACTAGGGCTGGACATTGGCGTTGTCAAACGAGATCACCTTTATTTTAACATTGATATACCCAAATTATTTTTGGTGATATTTTAATCCGATATATTAACGATTTAAGCTTATTAAGCAGTAAATAAAATTTGTCGGAAAAAAATAATAGGAGAGAATTGGTTTAGTGAAATACTCCACAGAAATATCAACAAAATCTTGGTTTTTTTTAACCTTCTCTTAATTTATTTAGGATTTTGCAAATAATTTTATCTTGTGACATTTCACATCTAATTTTAAGTAGAGAGATTACCCTTTTTTTTATTTTTTCATCTGCATATCTAACTGTTCGCCCCAATATAATTGCTATTGATTGTTGTGTTTCTAAAGTGGATTCATCGCTTAAATTTTTTAATAATTTCGAGAGTATTTTAGTTATACCCCTTTTTTGGATGATTTTCACCATTACATCTACGGTGGTTGCTCTAACATCTTCTACTTCGTCTCCTAATAATGATATAATATTCTGAAAAACTTTTTCAATATCCTCAAAGCTGTAAATATTTAATAAATTAGCTGCTCCTTCTCTAACCTTTGGGTCTTCGTTCAGTAAGTTTTCCGAAACTTTTATAAAGGGAATTTTGGATTCGGAAATTTCTTTAATTGAAGAAAGAATTTTCATTGATGATCGCCGGACCCAACTGTTGTCGTCATCCATTAAATTTACTAAATTCTTAATAATTACTTCCTTGTCTTCAATAAATAGGATTAGTTTTCCTAAACTTGTAACTGTAGCGTCACGCACGATCCATTCTTCGTCAATTAAAGCTTGGTTAATTAGAGCATTAATAGTAGGGATCGGCAGAGTTTTTCCAATATAGCCTAAAATTTTCACACTTGTTTCTCTAATAAATGAATCGGAATCAGATAAATATTCTAAAACGAGAGGAACAGGTATCATATCCGGTAAATTTTTTGAAATTTCCAATATAGATTTAGTTAAAACAATTCTAACAGACAATTCTTGTTTAGGGAGAAATTGTAATAATTCTGATAATACAGATTTTAATGCTAGGGGTTTGGTTTTTGAAATTTTAGAAATTAAGTGAGCGGCTTCTTTCTTGAGAACAATCTCATTTTCACCTTTAATAATTCTTATTATTGAATTAAGGGCTATTAAATCAATAAAATCGTCTATTAATCCATCCAGCGAAGAGATAATATTAATTTTTATATCAAGATCTTCCGAATTCAACTGATCAATTAGTTTTGGGATTACTTCATTAGGGTTTTGTCTGCATATCTTTATAATCGTTTGAGTAATAATACCTTTTGATATAAATTTTGTTTCATCTTTAATTCGAATTAATTTATCTAAAATTAGAATTGGGTTTTTCTTAAAGTTTTTAACAATAATATCTGAAATTTCTTTTTTTAACTCGGAATTGTTGAATTTTATAAATATTAATAAAGTTGTTAAAATCTTTTCAGGATTACTTTGCCAAATTTTCCCTAATAGAGATAAAATACTATTTAATGAATCTAAATTTTCAGTATCAATTTGACTGATAATTTTTTCTAGATCGATGGACTTGGGTTCTTCAGCATAATATTTTTCCAGAGCTAAGACTGATGCCTTCCTTACTTCTCCATCTGTATCTAATAATCCGTCATAGAAAGACGAGACAGGAATAGAATATTTCTTAAAGTTCCCTATTTTAGAAATTACGGCAAATATAGAGGCTCGGATTTTACTGTTAGTATCGCACATCAAGGGAATTAATGTTTTAACAATATTGGAATCAAGTTTTTCAAGATTGAGATTTTTCAAGTTTCGAATTGCAGCTGCTCTAATGTTTTGATTAGGGTGATGAATTTTATTTAGTAATATTTCAGGTTTCACATTCAACTTTGTCTTTGATAGCAGATTTAGAATTTCAATTTGAACGAAACTGCTTGGATCGTTTAAAAATTTCATTAAATTTATATTTTGAACTGAATCTTTTTCAATTTCGATTAATTTGGTTAATAATTTTAACCCGATCAGTTTCATTCTCCACTCAGAATCTGATATTAGGTTTCTAATGATTTTTATAGGTATTTTTTTTATTAAAGAGGCTTCAGCACGAAGTATTGATTCAGCAATAGGTATGCTTTTATCGTAATTCGGTGATTCGAGAGCTTCTAGTATCCATGGTATAATTACTTCAGAGGTATCTTTCTCCAATTTTTTTAATATTTGAATAGAAATTCTTCTTGAATTCGGATTTGAATCACTAATTCCATCCAATAAAGAATCTTTATATTCCCAATCGTCTAGAGAAATCTCTGATTTTAAAGGAATTCGTTCGTACATCATTAAAAGGGTCTTCTCTGCGTGATCCCTAATTAAGGGATCAGAACTTTTTATGAAATTAAACAAAGGTATAGCATCAAATGTTTGACCGTACTCAATAATCTTAGAATATTTAAGATTTTTAGTAAAACTATTCTTTTTTGACAAGAAATAATAGGTTGTAAATGTAAGCATAAAAATTTCTTCTATTACAGCTGCCCAAGCAAACATATATGAATTAGGAATAAGTTCAGCTGAAATAATCAAATAGTTAAAAGTTTCCGTTAATTTATCTATGTTAACTATTAAAAAATTTACTAGCACATTAATTCCAATAGTTGCCATTAAATAAGCTGCGAAATAAATATCAATGCCGCGATATTTAATCTTACGACCCCAAAATCGCGTAAAATAGCCGATAATGCCAAATAAAAGAGTAACAAAAACAAAATAAGATGTCATCATCGTAGAAATTGCAAGTGATCCTGAAAAAAAGAAAATAATCGTCTGAAATAATGAAATCCATGCCCATATAAACACGAATAACATCAAACCTAACATGATATATGGTTTGGGATTTGAAATAAATTGTTTCAGACCTCTTTTTCTATCTTCGAAATTTAAAAATATAGACCTTTTGATTTCAGGGATGTGATAGTATTCGTTAGAAATCCCTGCGATGTAACCCTTAGATCCATAAAAAGTAAGAATCATTAAAGGGTAAACAAGTAACCAGGAAATCCATATCATTAAAAATGGTAAACCTGTAAAAGTCAACAACAGAGGTGGTATGATAAATAAACTATATAAGAAAACTGCCATTAACACAGAGATTATCTTACTATTAGAAAAATTGATAATTTTATTACTTATAAATTTGTGAAATGGAGTGAGTCCTTCGTCTAATTCGGAACTTAAAGCAATGAAAAGGAAATCAATCAATGGATAGAACGATATATATCCAATGCAAAAAGCAAAAGGAATTAGTAATGCAAGAGGGCTGATATTGGGGGGAGTTAAGTTACTATTTTGCCAAAATTCGGGAGTCTTTACGGCAAAAATGAATGCCATCGCAATGACAATCATCACCCCCGCACCAAAGATAACCCCATATATTAAACACTGAAGGCGATCTCTAAGGTTAAATTCTCCTTTTTTAACTAAGGCTACTTGTTTATAGATTATGAAGAATCCTACTACGGATAAAAATAAAAAAATTATAAAAAGAATAAGTTCAATAAGCAAATTATTCACGATATTTTAAGGAATATTAATAATTTAATACATTTATATTTCTATAGCTTAAGATAAATTTAGTATAATAAAGAATTGAAGATTATTAAATATTAAATAACGCGTGTTTTAAGTTGGAAAAAATTGGTGTAAAATTAGAGGAATCTTTAAATCGGGTAAATTTTATTTTCAAAAACGAAGAAATCACTACCGAATGTATAAATGCTTACAATCGCTTTTCCGTACTAGGAGAAAGTTTTGGTCCCTTTGAGAAAGGTGAAAAATACAACCTACCCTTTTTTGTAGCCCTCTCTTTTATAGAAAATAACATCCTTAAGTTAGCAATAAGCGAAAAATGCGATAATGTTGATGTCCAAAGATATGCAATAAGCGAACGAGATAATCAGATGCTTTTACAAAGAGAGAACAATTACTTCTTAAACAAAATTAAAGAGTCTAAGTTTTTCATCGAAAAAGAGGTACAAGAAAAGAACAAACCAAAAATAGATTTAGACAGGTTTACATCATATTCAACAAACATTGTGGATAGTCGGCTTCTAAAATTGTTAAAATTAGCTAAATCTAATCTATCTTCAGAAGATGAGAGGAGATTAACATCTTCTGAAATAATCCTGTTTAACAAGCTGTTTGAGCTAATTAAAGTATGGAGAACTTTTTTTTTAAATAATAAATAGAAACGGGTAAATTTTAGAATTTGATCCCCTTTTTTCCATATTTTTTGAAGTAATTTTCAATATGAGTAACGACTGTTGGATTAGGTTTTAATTTCGGTAATAAATCTATTGCATCACTCATTGAATAATATTGTACTCCTTTATTGTTGATGGCTTCTTCAACTGTAAATCCATCATCTCTAATCTCATTTCGATTTGTTAAACCAATAGCTGCTATAATATTTACATTAATTTTCGCTAAATCATCAATTGTGTGAAGCATAGAACCTCCCGTAGTAGTTGTATCTTCAAGTAATATTACATTCCCTTTAGGAATTCCAAGAAAAAACTTGTCCTTTAAATCACCGTGTTCCTTTGGTTTTCCCCGTCCCATCGATAGAGTATACATACCAGGCTTTATTTTCTTGTTCTTGAACGCCCATTTATATTGAGTAATAATCCCTAATTTCGTAGCTCCTTCTGGTACTCCATAAAATAGGTCAGGTTTTAGATTTAAATGCTTTACAAATAATAAAAGATAATCACTAACCATATTTAATAAAAAAACATCTTCTGCAACTGTTCTCCAATTTACATACCAGTACGATTTTCGACCTGATTTAAGTGTTATTGGTTCATCAAAAAATCCAATAACATTGTTCCTAATAATAAAATTATAAAAATTATTCTTTTCAAATTCCCAACTCATTTTATTCAACTTATTCTTTCAAAACCAAATAATCTTTCCGAGCCTTTGCGTATTCTTCTCCACTAAGATTACCAGCTAAGAATGATTTTTCTTTTTCCTGCATTATTTTTCTTTTTTCAGCTAATTCCTTTTTTCTTTCTGCTTTATTAAAGCTATCTATTATTGAGTTGCTAAGGTTATTCACTTCCTTAATATTCTTGTTTACTAATTTTTCTACATAGGGCTTTATTGGTTTAACCATATCGGTGTTTTTTTTTGCTAATTCCTCAATTCTAACCAAGGCTTTATTAATTTCTTCGAAATTATCGCCATCAAGGACCTCAATTAAACCGGGAATAGCAACATCAGTAAGGACTTCATCAAGATATTTCTCTATTTCCTTTTTAATTTTTGGATCATCATATACCTTTAGTTGATTATTGCGGACATATTCAATAAAAATAAGCGGCAGTTCAATCGGCCATTCTTTCATCTTATCTTTATCTATGAGTTGTACAATTCCCCCATCTTTTTTATAAAATATTTTCAATAGTTTTATCACCTACGTTATATCCAATCTCCAGTTGATAATTTTTCAGGGATATATTGATCCGTTAAGAATTCAAATCCAAAAGTCGAGAGAGCTTGAATTTCCGCTTTCATTTTTAAATTTAGAGCTAATTTAAGATCTGTTTCCCAAGCTTTATTCTTTTTTACAAAATCTTCGCTTAACATCTCTTTAGTCCTCTTAATATCTGTTTGATTCATAGGGATTCTACAATCGTTGGGAATTTTATATTTTTCCAAATCCCTCGTAAGTACACCTAAGAGTTTTATATCGGGAGTTGCTAAAAAGGGTGATTCATAACTCAAACGTTTAGATCCTCGTAAGTAAACTGAATGAATATAATGCCCATATGGATCGCTATCAACTAGAGTAAAAACAGGCAACCGGAGCTCCTTACTGATTCTTCTTAGGAACATACGTGTAGCAATATCCGCTGCACCTTTTGCTGTTAATATTATACAGGGGTATTTTCTCCAAAATCTGGCCTCTGATAATCTTATCATTGCTGCATCTTTCTCTAGGACTAAAATAAATTCCGCATCTGATTCAAGTATTTCAACATTATCAAGCATTGGACTAATCGTCCAACCGCCACTTCCCAAACCTTCCAAATCAATTATATCATTCTTATCTCTAATTCTAAGACGTCCAATGCATGATCCTTTAGCTGAAGCAACTATATGTGTAGAGTTCCTAGTTGTATATAACATTGTAGCGACATCCTCAATACTTTTATCGCTATTCTTCTGATCTCCAAATAGTTGAACTGCTGAATAAAAAATTTCCCTCTTTGTTGCATGCATATCCTTGAGCAATAGTTCGTTGACTTTCTCAAGTACTTTCATTAATCTTGTAATGTCAGCAACACTACCTAGCGAATGAAAATGTTTTTCCATGATCTGCTGTCCTAATAGTAGTAAATCATTTTCTTCATCCCAGATTATATTTGCACTCGTTCTCGAAGGCATTTTAATTGAGGGTCTTCCATTTTCATAGATCATTTCTATTATGGAATCCGTTAATTTGTAGATACGCTCTAAAGTTTGTTTTTTATTTAGATCGTCGATTTTGACAGTGTTTTCCGGTAATATTGCTTCTTTTTTCTCTTCTTCTAACCCCTTTTCTAAATATTCTTGAAATAGCTTTTTAGCTTCTTTAATATCCCACTTTTTACTTTCAGTTTTATTCGCCACTATTATCACACTATTTTAATTTCCAATGTTTTTTTCCCATCTTGGTTTCTACCATTACCAATCCCTTACGCTCCAATTCCTTCAGTTTTATCTGTAAAAACCGAGCATCCATCATATCTTTTATTTTCATTTTAAATATTAACGCTGTTATTGGTTGCCAATCTTCGGATAATACTTCTGATATTTTCTCTGTAGTAATTATTGGCAATTGAGTTTGAGTTAGTACTGGTTTAAGTTGTTGAGTACTAATTGTTGATTCTTTTTTAACCGGCTGTTGATGAATTATTTCACCATTAGTAATTTGTAATTGTTTTCTCTTTTCTGCTAGGGTTCCCGATGTAACTGGTTCGGTTGTTAAAGGTATTTTTACTACTTCGACTAAAGGAATCCTTTTTTCTGGTTCTCCCTTATCATAAAATTCTTGAATAAATCTAATTATTTCTGGTTTTCGCGCGTTAGAAGGTAGAGAAATGTTCTTTTCTACACAATATTCTTTTAGTTGACTTATAGTCCAGTTAAGAAGCGTTTTTTCACTGAGAATCTCATCCTTTGGTTCTACTGTTTTAGAAATTACTTTTGTCTGAATTCCTGTGTCTTCCCATTTTATCTCAACTTTTTTAGGTTCTAATTCAATAGCTTCTATCTTTTCAGGTTTGGGTAATAACTTTTCTTCAATTTTTGGAGGCGCTTTAATCCCAATTGCATTTTTCATCAAGTTTTCCAATTCATTTTGTGAAATTTTCCCCTTATATTTTCCTCCTCCTTGTGATACAATATTAAAGACACTTTGAACAAAGATTGGGATATATCTCTCAATTAAACCAGCTCTTTTCTCGCTCTTTCGAATATTCGCTTTACGATTAAGATATACTCTTAATCGCCTTCCTATTGCCTCAAGACAAAATTTTATCTCTTTAAGTAATTCTTCATCTTCAGCTAATGCGTTTTTTGACTGTGATTTAAACATTAAATGAACATATGGACCTGAAACATTTACGAGAAGTTTAATTGGACCTTTTGGAAGATTATTATCATACACATCTAATTTATAATTTTTCCAATTCACAGATTGAACTGCTTTAGTGATTACGCAATCAGCACTATCTCTTAACTTAGGAGTTCTATTAACGAATCTTGAGAGAACATCCCTGGAACGTTTGGGTGTATCAAGTTTCTTCGAATCGTTACAATACGCTAATGCAGCTTCAACAATATATGCTAATCCTTTGCCCGAAGTAGGTGGTCTTGTTTCTGCACTTACAAAATCATCATCTTTAGTGTAATTATCGGCGAAGAAATCAAATATTTCCTGATAAGAATCTTTCTGAACTTCTTTAGTAGAATTTATATTTTTTTCAATTTTTTCCTGAAATTCAATTAGTTCTGAATATTGATCTTCAATATCCATACTAGCGAGAATTCTTGAGTTGAAATTTTTAACATCGTCAGGTGTTATGGTAATATCTTCTATAATTTCACCTTCTCTAGCTTTTTTTTTTTTGTCTTGATCTCTTTTCAAATCCTCTTGAAGAATATGTAAAGATGTTTTTATGTTTTCAATAGGATCATCAAAATCATCAATGTTCTCGGATATTTTAAGCCCTATTTCTTTAATCAGTGTACTTTCTAATACAATATCTCCGACTGGGATCGCTGTATCTGTTGGTGGAGACATATATTTGATAGATTTAAAAGCATGGAATAGTGAATTAAATTGGTTGTTAGTTAATTCAGAAGGTTTTACTTTAGAAATTTGAACTTCATTGATTAAATCTTCGAGTTCTGAACGATTTTTTAATTTTTTTGCCTCTATTAACCCAGTATTATCTTTAAAAATCTTTTCTAATTCGTTTTTAATTTTATCTCTTTCTAGTAAAATTTTATCTATATTGTTTAATAAATTACTAATTTCTCTTTCAATTTTCTTTATATCTTTTTTTGTCTCAGATTTATCCATACGATCTTGATGTTTTTTTATTTCTCTGTATAATCTTTCCAAATCTTTATCAAATTTGTTATGTCTATCCATGGATTCCCAATAGTTATTCTTCAATTCTTCGGAATCAATATCGTAAATAATTAATTTGTCTCTAGGTTTTGTTGAACGCCCATAAACCCTTTTTTCATACTTAAAAAAGTATATTGGATCGCTTCTTTTCGCTAATTTGTTTATAAATCCATTTTTAAGTATCATTAGAGATAATTTATCTTCTATGTTTCTTTCTGCAATATTCAAAATCTCTCTTGCTGTCTTTGAACTTATTCTCACGAAATTATTCTGTAAAAATGCGGATATTGTTAATTTTTCTGATTTTGTTAAGAGATCTTGTAAGTCACCAATATTTGTTGAAGACGGATGAGGTTTAGCATATTTTGGTTGTTTTGGAAAACTTGAGACTAATCGTCTATAAATCCATTCTTTCCCATATGGATCGATAAAAATAAGAGTTATATGCGGATTCATTAAAGCTGTTTCTTTAATATAGGTATCTACGAAACCACGGGTGTATTTTACATTTAAATAATGTAATTTTATATATGTACCATGTAGGAAATTGCTGTCTACTTCTGTAGGACGAACCAAATATTTCTTTTCATTTTTAGAGGTTGTAAAAAATTCTGAAACAGTAGCATATATAGTACCTTTTGACTTTGATACTGCTACTATAGGTTTTCCAGTTGTGTTTTGAGCATCGCTAAATGCACTCGGAGCTCCAAAACCCTGACTTCCACGGGTTTGCTTCAATTCAAGGCTTTTTGAAGAGGCTAGATATTTACCAAACTTTCGCATGTCTCCTTTGTGCATGCCTATACCATTATCAAAAATTTCGAATGTATAAGTCATAACATTTTTCTGGGATAATTCAGATGTTAAAAAGGAAGCAGCTTCAGATTCTCTCAAGCGAATAATAACAAGTGGTTCAATATCTACAATTGGCTCCACTGGTTTTATGATTTCATTCATATCATCAACAATTCTTTTTACTTCTTCTTCTACTTCGATCTCTTCTGTATCGATAATTTCTCCAGATTCGTCTTCTTCCATATCTATGGTTGATTCTATTTCAGTGTTAGATGGTTCTGAAGGTTCTATTCCTATTTCTTGCATTAGAGCAAATTTTGCTTCATTTGATAGAGGTTGATCAATTTCATCTATTTGCGCTTCTTGAAGAATCGATAAATTTTCTAAAGTCAATTCTTGATCGAGAGAAAATTGAGTTCGTGAATCACCCTCTTGTAACTCATTCCACTGAAATTCTTCAATAGCATCTAACGCATTATCTAGAAATTCGGAGGCGTATTGCTGATGTTTCCAAAAGCCAAATTCAAAACCCACTAATTGAGTTCGCTTTCTCATGAATTGTGCTATCGTTCCTTGCTTTATTCTGCCTTCTTCTTCTTCAGAGGAAATTTCAATTACACCAATCTGTTTTTATCATTTTAACTCGATTATCAAATAATAACATAAATGATTTTATAAGTATTATAATTAATATTGCACGAATAATCTGATACTTACGCAAATCAATCAATTTTACAAAATGTATTTGGTCAATCATTTTGAACAGAAATTGAATTACTATTTAAATCTTTTCTTTAATCAACAAAAATTATTAAAAAGTAGTAGATGGTTTTAATTCTCTCTTGATTGGTAATTATCTAAAGCCACATCAATGATTTTTGAGGCTACATATCTTTTAGTAGACTTTTCGATATGAGTTATGTGTTTTTCTTTATCAATTATATATACTTCATTATCTTTGCTATTGAAACCTATATCGTCGCGACCTACATCGTTAGCCACTATAAGATTCGCTTCAGATTTTAAAAGTCGACTGTAAGCACGTTCGATTAATTCTGTTCTTGAAACATTGATTTCTGCTTTAAAAGCAATTATGAAAAGGTTATAGTCTTTCCGTCGTGCTACATTCAATATTTTGGGTGTTAGATGCATGCTAACATTCAATTTTTCTACATTATCTGAGGAAATTTTACCTTCTATGCAATCTACTGGTTTATAATCCGATATCGCAGCAGCAGATATAAACATATCATAATTTGAGTAAGATAGCTCATTTTTTATCGCCTTTATGAAATCATCAGCAGATTCCACATGAATGGTTTTTATGTAATCAGGTATTTTTACCATGCATTCACCTGCAACTAGCAATACATCTGCACCTCTAGCAGAGGCTTCCTTAGCAAGTTCAATACCCATCCTTCCCGATGATTTATTGGATAAGTATCGGATAGAATCAATAGCTTCGCGACTGGGACCGGCTGTGATTAATACTTTTTTACTTTCAAGATCTTTTTTAGTAATCAATAGATCTATTACTTTATCAATTACTTCATCAAGCTTTGCAATTTTAGCCTTTCCTTCAGATAATCGTGGGCCTAATACATTTATACCGCATTCTTTCAATTTAGCGATATTTCTCTCAATAATAGGATGAAACATACTCTCATGCATAGCTGGAACTATTACAATTGGTATAGATGATCCAAATGCGGTTGAAACTACTGTGGTAACTGGCGTATCATCAATTCCATTTGCGATTTTAGAAATGGTATTTGCTGTTGCTGGACAAACTAATATTATATCTGCTTTTCCAAAATGATTTGGTCTATCACCTGCTAAAAATACATGTTCAACTGCTCCAGTTAACTTAGTTATGACGGGATTTCCAGTTGCCCAATGCATTAAAGAAGGATTTATTAATTCAGTAGCGGCTTTTGACATTGTAGCAATTACTTCAGCACCTAAACGCATTAACTCTCTGGCAATTATAGGCGAATTAATACATGCTACCGAGCCAGTTAAACATATACATATAGTTTTTCCTCTTAATATTGTTCCCTTGCTTTCGGTAATGTCTTTAGAGGGGTGTTTCATTAATTCTTTTACCATGATTCTGCGATTATTATAAAATTATATTATTAATAAAGAAATATGTTTAATTTAAAAATATTGCATTTCATTGACTCTCTTTATGAATTGAGAGAACTTTTTATTGGTTAAGATGTCTGGTAGAAGAATTTTTAGTTATTTTGATTTTGATCACCCGTTATAAGTATCAATAATTTGTTATTTATTACTTTTCAAAAAACTAAACGTGGAAATTAAATATTTCTATTTATATTCATCTCTAAGATCTTTACATTATATTCCGAGTTTTATGGAGAAAATATGTGACCTTCACATTCATAGTCGATATTCTGGAGGAACTAGCAATTTAATAAATATAAAAAATTTAGCACAAAATTGTAGAATAAAAGGAATTGATATCGTTGGTACGGGAGACTGCTTCCACCCTCTATGGTTTAAGGAGATTAAACTAAATTTAGACGAAGATTCGGACGGTCTATTCAGTTTTCCAAATATATCTCAGGTTAAGTTTGTTCTACAATCAGAAGTCTATTTACTCCATTTTATGGTATTCTGGGAAATAATTTACATTTTGAGTCATTAAGAGAAGCATTAGGTGAAGGAATGAATTCATACAGGATTAAGTGCTGATCCTACCATGATAAGAGGTATCATGGAATTGAATAATTTTTCAATAATATCAAATTCTGATAGCCACTCACTATATTTTCATAGGTTAGGAAGAGAAGCGACCATATTAGATTTAAACAGAGTAACTTATCGGGATATAATTACATCAATTAGAGAAAACAAAATTGTAAAAACTTACGAATTTAATCCATCAGAGGGTAAGTATTATTACGATGGTCACCGTTCTAGTCGTCACTCTTCGAGTAATTCGTATTTTTGTAGTCCTAAAAGAAATATTATGGATTGCCCTATATGCGGGAAAACACTGACTAAGGGTGTTTTATCTAGAGTTTATGAATTAAAAGACTCAGATATACCTATAAATGATAATTTTCAATACATTGTTCCACTACTACATTTAATATCGATTGTTTATGGAGGGCCTGAGTATAAAAATAAAAATCTATCTTTATATCGAAATATTGTTGAAGCTGCCAATGGTGAATTTAACATCTGGGAAAATTCTACCGATTTTTATCCAATTTCTTATGAATTACGTGAAGTAATTAATAAAATAAAATCAGGAAATTATTGGTTTATCCCCGGTTACGATGGTGTATATGGGAAATTACAGCTAGAACAATCAATTATCCACATTTAGCTTTAGATTTAGCTTTAGGTTTAATTTATAAGCGTAATTTAAAAATTTGTTAAAAATTTCTTGGTTAATAGCGGTTTTCATATTTATTTTTAGTATTTCCAATAATTGGCTCCCATAATAGGTTTTTATTAACTCAGAAATCTGATACCATAATTACTCATCCTAAGTATAACTATAAACTTTTGATTGTTCAAATTCATTTCTTTCAAACGACTTGTATTAAATTTTATCAAATTAAAAGATCTATTTAACAATATTAATAATATCTTAAAAAAGAAAATATGTGATGCACTTATAAAAAGCATCATTTTATGGCGTTGCGTCTGTTTGACCAGGCATTTTTTCTCACTTTGTTTTTTATATGAATTGTTTTTAACTAATTTTTTTTTTTAAATTTGAAACCAAACTGAAATATTTATGTTAAGTTCTTCTAAAACAATTTATTAGTTGATAAAATTTATTTAAACTCCTAAAAAAAGAGAGAGAACTTTTATTTTTTAAAGCTAATGTTAATGAAAATTTTTTTGGATGTAATTTTATGCTAAATCGGAGGGGAGAATTGGGTTGATAAGCAGGTCTCGAAAGTTCTTAACCGAAGGAAATCCCCCATATTTGTTTATTATTAGTTTGCTTCCTATACTATACGAGAAAGCAGTAGTTGAATGTACTGGATTTAAAAGATAATTTATTCGATTTTTTATAATTTCTTGGCTAAGGATTTCAAAACTGGTTGCGTATCGAATTAATTTCTCTTTGCTCCATCCATCAATTAGAGCATGATAAGCGAAATTATACCCAAAAAGCGATTGTTTACCTTTTACTTTGCCTTGCGCTATTAATGCTTCAATAGAAGATTCTTTTGACGAGTCTTGACAAAATTCTCGTAAACTAATTTCTGCTTGCTCCCGATAGTTGAAAAGCATATTCACTGCTATATTCGCTATTCCTTCGCTAATTATTAACTTGGGCGAGTTTAGTAGCAGGATTGAGTGTTCAAATTGATTTAATTCGCGATATAGTCTCTGTTCTTTGACAATAAATTCTGTATGATGGCCGGGGTATGCTTCGTGAGCGGCAGCAGGCAAAAATGATGTCCAATACATGTTATAATTCGGGTTGACTTCTATTCGGGAGCGAAAATTACCCAGATACCAATTGTAATACGTCCATTTAATTTTATTATTATTGTTATTTTTTACTAGCTCTAAATTAATATATTCATTTTCAGGTAAGAGATCGACAAGCAATTCTTTAGTTCGCACGCTCGTGATGTTGAGAGCTTTCTTAAATAATTCAAATACCATACCCTCAGGAACAGTTCGTCGTGCTCTTAAATCGTTCATTCGTTTTTTTAAACTTCCAATACCACCATACGCTGCGTTAAACTCTTCTTTTAAGTTATCTAATTCAGATTCGTTAACTGGCTGTAAGACTACATCATATAGCCTTAAAAATTGTTCCTTAATTGAAATCTCGATACCGTTTAGAATTCCGATCGAAGTCCTCATCGCCATTAATATTTTTTCTAAATATCGCTCACGTTTTTTTTCGTAACCTTGTTTAAACAAATCTTTTTGTAAAGCTTTGCAATCGGTTAATAGTTTGTTTGGTGAAGTTATAACCTCATTGTCAACGATTTTACATAATTTTTTAGGACCAATATAAAAATCTACATATCCCTTGATATGTTTGTCTATGCGAAGTGCTAAACGCAGAAATTTTATTCCAAATTCAGATAATTTCATAGTTACGCCCAGTAATTTCGTCTTTGAGCACAAAAATTTAATATTTTATTCTAATTATTTAATACTAAAGATATTCGTCTATAATTGTATTATTCGAAATAAAGATTTAAATAATTTTATTTGAGAATTAAATTAAAAATTATAATTGATAATAGTAGATTATTGGTTTATCCCCGGTTACGATGGTGTATACGGGAAATTACAGCTAGGGCAATCTATTAATCACATTTAACTTCAGATTTAATTTAGAAGCGAAATTTAAAATTTTGTTGAAGACCTCTTGGTTAATAGTGGTCTTCAGGTTTAAATGTAATATTTCCGATAATTGACCACCATAGTAGGTTTTTATTAACTCAGAAATTTGATACGATAATTTTTCATCCTGAGTATAACAATAAACTTTTGATTGTTCAAATTCTTCTTTTCTTATTTTAAGAATTTCATTCGAGTATTTGACAAAGGGTGTGTTTCGCATTTTTTTAAGATTGAACACTTCTGTTGCTCCGATTTCCCTTAACTTAAGGATGTCTTTTATAATCGAATGTATTTTTTTCATTAAATTTTTTCTAAATTCATTTAAATCAGTATCCTCGTTGAGTAATTCATAGAATATCTCAGGATAAAGTAAATCTAATCCTGAAAGTTCGGTTGTTATATTTAATAAGATTATGAATTGGTTTGCATTTTCTCTCGGGTTCTTTTTTAAAATTTCGTAAATATACCCTTTTTCTTTATTAATAAAATGAAATAGGAATTTTCTAAAAGCTTTTACGAACTTCCCGTAAAACGGTATAAACTGCTTATTGGCATTATTTAAAGCTTTCTCATATGCTTCGAAGGGACTGATTTTTTTCTTGAGAACAGATGAAACTAAAGAAAAAGGGTAATAACCTTCGATAAAACTCATCCCCTTTTCTATGCTGCTTATAGCATCTTTAAAAGAACATTTTGTTATAATATTTATTGTTCTAACTATATTTGTTCTAATTAGATTTCCCTCAATTTTTGTTGGATTTTTCTGGCAGAAACATAAATCAAATGGTTTAATATCGTGAAAAAGGGCTGTGTTTTGATCAGGTATAACGATTTGCACACCGTAAGCATTGACTAAACTACCTTGGCTTGGTTTACTCGCTAAATCCCATTCAATTATTGTAAGTTCATCAATATTAGAGTAATTTTGATCAACATCATAATTATATTCCATAGGTTTACTTAACAATGAGAAAACATCAACAGTATTAATTTCGTACTTATTTTCTTCACCCCAAAACTTTAATTTATAATAGAGAATATCATGATAATTATGTAAATCGTCTAGAAATAATTCCTCAAATATTAAGTAATTTAAACCTATTTCTGAAGGTTTAATTATGGATTCATTCACTCCGTAGAATCCTAAATGGTTTATCACGTAAATATAAGCGGGATTTTTAAGGTTTTCCTTATCGTGATTAACTTCATAAGCATTACGTTTTTTCCGAAAATCAATTTTTGTTTTTTTAATGTTATATTTCTCCTTAAAATATCTTAAAAATGCAAATTTCTTTAAATAGACTTTCTTTTCTAATTCTTTTATTTCATTTTTATAGGTTTTATATTCTTCGTAATATCGTTTTTTCGGAATTTCGAATACATCGAATTGTCTTTTCATCAACTTTAATTTGTCTAATATGATAAAATTATCAATTTCGTCTAAAAAATAGTTCAACAGTTTGTGTTTAAAAGCTTCGTAATCTTTTGATGTGAGAATATCTTTAAATATCGGATTAGATTTCGAGAGGATTTCGTATTTTTTCTTAATAAAATAGATTGATAAATATTTCTCGTTAAATTTATTGGAGTTTGCCATCATAATTAATTTAGAAATTAAAGAAAAGACAAATGATTCATTTTTAAATTCGTAGTAATCTAAAATTTTATCAATAAATTCAATAATTCGGAGAAGATCAAAAAAAGTATATATCGAAGCTGATTTTAAAAACGATTTGAAGCCTTCTTCTATAAAATTATCGTAAGCATGAAGATATGGACCTAAATCACTGCTATAGGCTGATTGGAGAAATTCAAAAAGTTCTAAGTTTAGATTGTTTTCTATAGCAGTCTTTAGATATTTTTCAATTATAGGCTCACAATCCTCATTATTAAATATAGCTTTATTGAGATAATTTAAACCTTCGATACAATTATTATTTTCAATAGAAGTATTAGCTAATTCTAAATAGTTTTTACTTTTTTTTTTAGAATTATAGTCCTCAGATGTAAAGTTGAAATTATTAATATTGTTTAAGACATTCTTTGAAATTGACGGTTTTACCATTAAAAGAAGCGTAATCAAGTGAGGACACACTTTATTACCGATATCCATTCCAGAAAAAAACATATCGCAATCATGAAAAATTTCATTTCTCTTCTCATCAATAATTAAATGATACTCACGTTCCTTATCAAAAATGATTGCTCTTATCTCTATCGGATTTTCTTTCAACGAGATAATATTAATTTTATTTATTGGATACTTTAATGATTCCTTGTATTTTTCGACTCCGAACCTTTCAGATATTATTTCAGATACTAGGTTTTTAGTCATGGTTTTAAAATCTCGATTTAATAATCTCTGAGATAAGTTTGGGAAATTCATTCCAGTCTTTAATTGTTAACAACTGCCCTCTAGCATTTTTTACCATATTTTTGGCTTCTTTTAAATTAAAGGAGGATTCTGGAGAAATTAATACGAAATCTACATTTAAAGAACGAAATTTTCTTAATTCTTCATTAGCCTGTTGAATATCGAAAATTTCTGCATCAGTAAATAGAACATTTAATTTTTCACGAGAGCTAGAATTTTCTTTGAATTGTTTATTTGCCCATTCTAAAGCACTTTGAAGCCGGGTACCTCCCCTAGCAGAAACCGTAAGTAAATCATCTGCTAATTTTTCCAAATCTACTTTTTCCGATAGATTCTTTAATACATGCGTATCTGACTCGAAAAAAGCAACACCAATTTCGTCTTTTCTCATGCCATATACTAACATCGTCACACAAATCGCCATATATGCAAGTTTTTCACCTGTCATAGAACCACTGATATCAAGTTCAAAACAAAATGAGCGCAATCCCTTCGCAGTCTCGTAAACATAAAAATCGTCATAATTGATGTGATCCAATTTCTTGCCTTTTTCTAAAAGGTTAAATATTGTTTCCTCTAAATCTATGTTTTCAAAATCATCCCCGATTGAATATGGCCTTACTACATTAATCGGTATTGTACCCGTTGTTGCACTACCTAATCGTGCTCTGGAATAATAGACACCTAAATCAATTAACATTTTTTTTGCTAATTCTTTTACTTTCACTTTAACTTCTTCAGGTAAACTATTCCGATGAATAAACCATTGTTTAAGTAGGTTTTCGCCACTTCCCGCAGATAAACAAGAGATCAGTTTATCTTGGCCTTCTTTTCCACCAATCTGTTGCGCCCCTTTTAATGCCTCACCCATATTGTAATGGCCAATAGCAGCTAAGGCATCACGGTTATTGTTGGCTAATGCGCTGCTTAGTAATTCTTTGATTCTTTCTTTATTTAGTTGATCTCGCAGTTGGTTAATCAGATTGCTAATCCTTTGAAAATCGGCGACTTTTTCTTCAACCATTTTTTTTAGCAGTTGATAATCAGGTTCCACAAGTTCATATATATCCTCTTCTGACATACCTAATTCTTTTCCAATTCTTTTAATGTCATCAGTGTTAGGGCTTAAACCAATTTTCCTTAAGAACTCAGTTGCATTTTTTAATTGATCTGGCGTATCACAAGCCGCTAATGTTTGAGAAATTAAATCGGGCAATTTTTGAGATATTTTCTGACTACATTGAATATTCGGACAACTATTCATTAATTGCTGTATCTGATGTGAAAGCGATTTTAGAGCTTCGAACTTGATGTTTTGATTGTTTGCCTCCTTTATAGCATTTTCAAGGGTTTGGTTAAATAAACTATTCCAAGTTTTATTTGCTAAGGCATTTTTTGTCAAAGATTCCAATGATAGGCTTAGCTGAGAATTTAAAGATTGCTGATCTAGCTTATTAAGTAACTCTTCTCTTAAATTGGTTCCAAAATACTGATCTAATGAGTCAGCTAGATTGAAATTATGCTCAAAGGAGGACTGGTTTAAGGAGCTATTTAGAATTTTATCTTGATCAAATTTAGGTGTTTCACCTAATGTTTTCGCTGCATTAAATAGTTGATCTAGATTATTAATCTGGTTTTGTAGTTGATTTTTAACCTGGTTTATCTGTTCCTGTATATTTTGATTGTCCGATGTATCCCCAATAAATTTTATAGATTTTAAAAGATCGTCAAGTTTATTCGCATTAATTAACCTCGTTAAATCTTCTACGATGCTTTGATCAGTGAGAGCCTTACTTGCAAGTTTTTCCCATTCTCGTATGGATTTTTGCTGAATCATGTCGTTTAAACCTAAATTAGAACCGGCTTTTAAATCTTCCGGACTCAATGAGTTAATTTTTTGTTCTAACCTTTTTTGCGCTTCTTGTATCAACTCTTCTAAAGAAGAAATCTCTTCTTTAAATAATTCTGAGTCATCATTGAAAAAATTTAAAGCGGATTTATAAGGCTCTTCCTCTCGTTTAGAATTTAATTCTTCCAAAAAATCCTCTAATTTTTGAATTTTGTCCGTATCTAGTAATTTAGTCATCTCAATTTCATCGATCATTTCTTGTAGCTTATCAAGTTCTGTTAATATATCAGATTCTTCTAGTTCTTCGCCAAATTCACCTTCAAATTTATCATCTTCTTGAAAGAATGAATCCATAATGTCCTTTTTATAATTAGGAAAGAGAATCTGAAAAGCTAGATTTTTTGCTAATTCTTGGTTGTCTGGAAAAGAAGTCACTGCGCTTATTTCTATGTAATCGTTAGCAGTTACCACGCCTTTGCGATAATACCTTGATAAAATTAATTTAGGGATAGATAGCACTTGTCGAGAACTTGGTATCTGAACGATATCACGATGTCTTCTCATCTTACGAATGAAATCTACAGCAAATTCACAAGGATTTTCTGGAAAAACGCCCATAAAATTATTAAATACCTCCTAAGAACCTAAAGTTTTGTGTATGATATTATTAATTATATTTTCCACTTTTGTGCCCGGTTTTGGTTTGATTGAACCTAGCAAAACATGTTGAGTGACTTCTGAAAGATATTCATATATTGACGCTTTTTCTTTTAGTTCTCCTCTTTTTTCTAAAGAACGCCTACGACCTACAAGTTTAGCAATAGCAATACCTGCTCTAATGGAGGCTGGTACCTCGATATCTATTTTATTTTTTCTTGTTTCATTTATTATGGAATAAACTAGTTCTAATTCTGATTCTTCAATTTCAAAATGTTCTGGTAAATTTATTCTGATAATATCCAGCTCAGTAGCCTTATCTGGATATGTTAGTTTGATCCATACCTTAATTCTATCCTTCAATGCCTCAGATAATCGATGGGTTCCAGATAATTCTTCAGGGTTCATCGCAGAAATAAAAAAGAAATCTTTATCGGCTTTTATTCTTCCGAGGTGAGGGATGCTGATAGATGCTTCCTCTAATGGTTCTAATAGCGTATTTTGTGAATATTCGGTAGCTCTATTAATCTCATTTGCTAAAAACGTCCCCCCCTCCAACATAGCTCTCAAAAGAGGTCCAGGATTGAACGCTTCTAGCACAAATCCTTTCTTTAAAGTAATTGCAGGATCGAAACTTCCAATGAAATGGCTTGGTTTTATTGATTCGTCAAGAGTTAACCAATGAAAGTTCTTATTTTTATTTTCTTTTGCTCTTAATTTTGCAAAATATCGACACAGAATTGTTTTTCCAACTCCAGGAGGGCCTACAAGAGCGGGAAATAATCCCGTTGCCTCTGCATCTCTAAGCAGTTCTAAAGCTTTTCCATATTGCCCTGTTAAAACGATATCGATTTGTTCTTCAGAAATGTCCTTGATGAGTCGTTCATTGAATAATTCTTCAAATCTTTGTTTATCAATCATCGTAAAAATCTACTAGTTTAATTTATGTGTATAGTAATTGTTAATTTTTAATCTATATTTTTATATAGTATAAACAGTACAAAAAATATTTTGATCCTTATTACAAATTTGTCGCAAAAAACTCGACCATATCCTTTTTTAAAATGGGCTGGCGGTAAAAGGCAACTAATTTCACAAATGGATAAATTTTTTCCTAAAAATTTTAATAAATATGTTGAGCCCTTTATTGGTGGTGGAGCTGTTTTTTTCCATTTACTTCCTAATAACTCAATTATATCAGATAATAATCCCGATTTAATAAATTGCTACAAGGTTATAAAAGAAGATGTAGAGGATTTAATAATATCTCTAAAAAAACATAAGTACGAAAAGAATTACTATTATGAAATTCGAGCTCTCGATCGGGATTGCAAAAAATTTGCTGAACTATCAGATGTTGATAAAGCTTCACGATCCATTTATTTAAATAAAAGCGGATACAACGGATTATATCGGGTTAACAATAAAGGTCTCTTTAATGTTCCTTTTGGTAGGCATAATAATCCAAAAATATGCGACGAGAAAAATTTAAGAAATGTTAGTCAAATATTAAAGAATGTTGAAATCTTTATGGGTTCTTTCGAAATCTGCTTAGATTATGCAAAAAAAGATGATTTTGTTTACCTAGATCCACCATATTTTCCACTTTCTGACACTGCTTTATTTACAAGTTATACTAAAAGGAGTTTTGACAAGTCTTCGCAGATAAGATTATTTGAAGTGTTTAAGGAACTTAATAGAAGAGGGTGTAATCTAATGCTGAGTAATTCCTATTCCGAATTCATATTGGATTTATATAAAGATTTTAAAATTATTACATTGAAAGCTAAAAGAAATATAAATAGCAATTCGCAGAAAAGGGGACTAATTAAGGAAGTTTTGATTCTAAATTAGATAGATAACATTCAATTATAATTACTTTTATTTAGTCTTATAATTATATTAAAATTTAATACAAAGTGATTATTCGACTTTAGTAATTACGAATTTTGTTGATTTTTAATGCAAGTAGAGCAAATTTCACCACCTGATTATAAGGATCGCATTTTAAGAATGAAAGAAGAAGTTGTTTCCCAACCACATGAACTTTGTATAGAAAGAGCTAAACTTTTCACTGAGTCATATAAAGCTACAAAGAATGAACCCCAAAACATTAGGTTTGCGAAAGCGATGTATCATTTATTGACGAATATGACAATAAAAATATGGGAAGATGAATTCGTTGTTGGGAACCGATGTACTAAATTTGTTGGAACACCATTATATCCTGAAGTACGTGTTGATACAATTGAGCAGGATATTAACCTTTATAACAATCGAGAAACTCAACGGCTATTACTTTCAGATAACGATAAACAAATCATAATCGAAGAAATTATACCATATTGGAAAAACGAAGAAGAGACTACCAAATCCAGATTTGACTCTTTTTTAAGTCCCGAATTAACCGATCTCATGCTAAATCTACTTTATATTGTGGATACAAACATAACTAACGGGACGGGGCATTTCTTCCCAGGACATCATAATGTTTTAAAGGCTGGATTTAACGGCTTAATTCAAAAAGCAAGAGAGAAGATGAAAGAATTTTCAAAAGATCAAAAGAAAATAGACTTTTTGGAGTCAGTTATAATTGTTTTAGATGGTTCTAAGGAGTTTATTCAAAGATTCTCAATAATGGCAACTAAATTAGCAGAAAAAGAAGGCAATCGTAATAGAAAAAAAGAACTTTATGAAATTGCTGAAATTTGTTCTAATATCTCTGGTAATCCACCATCCTCATTTAAAGAAGCCTTTCAGTTATTATTTTTCACTCATATAATTGCTGGTCTCGAGGATGGAGGTTTTGCTATTAGTATTGGACGCATTGATCAACTTCTCTATCCTTTTTATTTTGAAGATAAAAAAAAGGGAGTTATAACTGATAAAGAAGTACAATTTTTAATTGAATGTTTTTACTTGAAGCTTTCAACTCTCTGGAATTATGTCCTCCATAAAGGAATTATAGCTGCAGAAGGACCGCCTCTTACTGCAAATTTGACGATAGGAGGCGTTGATGAAGGTGGAAACGACGCTACTAATCAATTGTCGTATCTATTCTTAGATTCGTACAAAAAATTAAAAACGGTTCAACCTACTTTTTCTGTCCGTATTCATACTAAATCTCCAGACGAGTTGCTTGTAAAAACAGGAGAAGCTATTAAATCAGGAGCTAGTATTGCGTTGTTTAACGACATTGTTATGATTCCAGGTCTTAACAATCTTGGCTATACTCTAGAAGATGCGCGTGAATATGCACCAATAGGGTGTGTAGAACCAACACATACTTTTAAATCATTTGGATGTACAAATGCCACTCAATTAAATATTGTGAAATGCTTAGAATTAACCTTGAACAACGGGACAGATATGTTTACAAGAAGGACATATGGCATTGAAAACACAAAAAAGCTCACTTCATACCAAGATTTATGGGACGAGTTTTCGAACCAACTTAGCTTTTTTGTTAAAAATTTGGTAGAAACGATGTCTTTCCTTGAAAAAGCTATTGCTGAGCTCAATCCACAACCCTTTTTATCCGCAACTATAGACGATTGCATTGAACTGGGGTGTGATATCACAAGTGGAGGCGCTAAATATGATTTTACTACGACTCAACTAATTGGTTTATCTACGGTTGCCGATTCTCTTGCTGTAATTAAAAAAATGGTCTACGAGGAAAAAATATTCTCTTTGGAAGAATTGATCAAGATCGTATCAAAGAATTACCGAGGTACTTATAATGGGAAAAAGGGAGAGGAAATAAGACAAATCTTTATTAATAAAGTCCCTAAGTTTGGGAACGATAACGACTATGTCGACATTATAGCTCACGATGTAGCAGAATTGTTCTGTAAGGAAATTCTTAAACACAAAAATTATAGAGGTGGAAAGTATCATCCCGGAATTTATTCTACAGCTTTTCACATGGCATTTGGAGTTTTTACTGCAGCCTCCGCTGATGGAAGGAAGGCAAGAGAACCGCTCTCAAATGGAGTTGGTCCAACCAACGGAAGGGATAAAAACGGTCCAACGGCGATACTTAATTCAATTATGAAGCTGGATAATGAGTTAATAACAAATGGAAACTCAGTAATATTGGCATTTCATCCAAACACACTAAAGATAGAATTGTTCCTTCCACTCATTAGAACCTATTTTGAAGAAAACGGAGGTTATCACATTCAATTTAACGTAGTTGGAAAAGAAATTCTATGTGATGCTCAAATAAATCCAAAAGAATATCAAGGTTTAGTTGTACGCATCGCTGGTTATTCCGTATTGTTTACAGAATTATCTAAATCCGCACAAGACGAGATTATTGGTCGAACGGAGTTTTAATTACATATAATTGTGATTTCTATATTTCTCAATCCAAAATCACAAAAATTTTTAGTTTATCATTATTTTTTTATTGTATTAATAATGATAAATATGGGCCTGTAGATCAGTCGCAGATCGCTTGCTTCGCATGTAAGAGGTCACGGGTTCAATTCCCGTCAGGTCCACTATTATTTTAATTATCTTTTTAATGTTGTGTCTAAATGTCTCAAGAGAACGAATATCCTAAACGATTTAAGTTCAAGGAAATACAAGAGAAGTGGAATAATTTTTGGCGTTATCAAAATTCTTAGAAATTTTAAATCAAAACTTCAAATACCGTTAAATCAAGAGATTAATAAGGTCGTAATCTCCACAAGTCAAAATCTAATTGATGATATTGAAAAGATTAAAACTGACATATCGAACACTATAAGAATTAAAAAGTTTGAAATTATTGATAGAAAAAAAGAAAAAGATATAAAAACAACCCCAGAACTTCAAGAGTATTCCGAGGATTTGAATTTAACTGTTTTTTTCTTTAAATAAAGCATTGAATTTTCTTAATTTGTATTTTGGGAGATTTTAACCTCGATTGAAATGTGAACATTCATAATTTAGGAGTTAATTAGTGTTTTCTCCAAGTCCTAATTGTGAGATCATCATTCTTTTCAGTTCTTCCTTATTTTTAGGTAATCCAAACATTTCCGCGTACTTATCAGATGTGCTTAATTCAGCTGACCTCCCTTTTTTTACAGCTGTGATTAAATCATTTTCTAATAAATATTTAATATGCTCATAGGCACCGCTTCCTCTTAATTTAATAACGGTTGACTTTAAAATTGGCTGTTTTAACGCAATTACTGTAAGTGTTCTTAAGTAGCGCTCAGCAATAGCACCACCTTTAGCGAATTTGGAAACTGTCTCGGTAAGTTCAGGTCTTAGCTGCATTTGATACTTTTCTCCAATTTGAGCTACAATCAATGCACCTTCATGTTCTAAATAATCAAAAGCAACAACTCTTACAAGTTCTTCTACTTCTTTTTTTGGGATTTCTAATTTAGTTGATAATTCTTCTACATCCAAAGGCCTACCAGCGGCGTAGAGCGCACCCTCTATTAAATTTCTCCGTAGAATTTTTAATTGTAATTCTAATTCTTCTTTCGTGAGTTCTTGAGGTATTTGGGATTCATCCTTATCATCTCCAACAAATTCGGTATCTTGTTCACTTAACCGTTCTTCTGATGGCTCGATACTCAATGATTCTTCTTCCTCGATACTAAATTCTTCTTTAATCTCTTCTTTGATCTCTTCTTCTTCAAAATCTTCTTTAAGATATTCTTCTATGGTTTCTGTGATCTCTAAATCAATCTCAATATCTTCTGAACTCTTTTCTTCTTGAGGAATGTCTTCACCATAAGTCTCATTTAAAGATGCGTCCTCATTCGTTTCAGCATCAAAATGATTTTCAGGTTCTTTATCATTCTTTTCGTTCAAATTAAATCACCAAAATTATATAAAATTGATTATTTTTTTAAATTTATTGAGAAATTCTTAAAATCTTCGTCTTGAAATAGTTCTAACTTATTACCAGTCGAGAGGAACATTAAAGCTAAAAACATACGCACAAAAGCAAACTTCTTGCCAATATCGCTATCTTCTTTGGAATTAATAATTTCTGCCATTTCAAAAAAAGTCGTTTCTTTACCATCGAGCTTTATTTTAGTTTTTATTCTATTAAACCAAGATTCATGCAACTCTTCTACTGTTTGATCCTTCCCGCTAATGTGTTTTAAAAGTTCTTTTGGTAGTTGCGCTTTAGATTTCATTTGAATTTTTTGATCTTTTAATTCCTCCCGTCTCATTCTTCGCCTCTTTAGCTTTTCTTTATTTTGCATAGTCTCTATAATTGCAGATCTCATCGCGTCAAATAATTCGTCTTTTGTGGAGATTAACATTTTAGGTTGAATAGGTTGTGGTAAAGATTTGGGTATTGATCTACCATGCTTTTCTCTAAATTGTGCTAATTCTTCCTTTTTCTGAATCTGTTCCTCTTCTCGTATTATACTAGAAATTTTGTAATGATGTAATACTGCTGAAGTTTTAAGCGCTATTCCTGCTATCTTATAATTTATTAAATCTTCGTGAAGCATATTATTAAAGAATTTATCTACTAATGAAGATAGGTCATAAAATGCAACATTGGACTCTTTTGCTACTTCTGGATCCAATAAGCTAGAATAGGGGGGTTTTTGCCAAAATTTTAAATCCAATTTTTCTTTGTGAAGTAATGCGGGATCTTCTTCTACACCAGCAATCAATTCCTCTTCTAATTCCTCTTCCACATCCTCATCTTCTTGAGTTCTATCTACAAATTCCGGATGAAAAGAAATTTCTTCTAGAAGCTTTATAATATCACTCTTTTTAGATTTAGGGGGAATTTTTATATTATTCTTACCTGCAAAATCTCGTAATTGTTTTACACTCCATTCGCTGAAGTTAAATTTTTTCTCCTCACTCTCATTTTCTGGAACGATTAGGCACCTTAAGCTTATAATTTTTAATTTTCTTCAATATTAGGGGGCACATCCGGAAGTTCGAGTAACCTTTTCGCTTCTTCTTCTAAATCGACACTAAAGATGTCGGTTATTCCACTCTGTTGCATAGATACTCCATATATTCGGTCACCGTTAACAATATTTTCTTCTCTGTGACTTATTACCATAAATTGCGCTTGACTGGAAAATTCTTTAATTACCATACTTACCCTATGAACATTTGGGCCATCTAATGCGGCATCTATTTCGTCCATAATATAAAATGGCGCAGGATAAAATTCTTGAACCGCAAAAATAAATGACAAAGCGACGAGTGTTTTTTCTCCTCCACTCAATATTTCTAAACTGGAAATACGCTTCCCACGAGGTCTAGCTTCTATACTACATCCTCCTTCAAAAGGTTTATCTGGTCTATCAAGAATCATTTTAGCAGATCCCCCCGGTGAAAGCTTCTGAAATATGCGAGCAAACTCACGATTAATTTCGTGGTAAGCCTTCATAAATGTTCTAGTTTTTTCTAATTCGATTTTTTCAATAGCGTCGAGAATTGCTTTTCTTTCACGTTGTATTGTTTGCCTTCTCATATCTATTTCGTCAAACCTCTCTTTTACAGTATCAAATTGCGTAATAGCTTTTAAGTTAACTGGTTCCAAAGCTTTTTTCTTGTTAGTAGCTGTAGAAATATCTGATTGTAATCCAGATTCTGAGAGCTCTTCGGTCACTGCTGGCAAAGCGCCATAATCCTTCGATCTCTGGTAAAGGGTTTCTATCTGATCTGTAGTAATAATCTTTTTTGATTCAAAATTGTTTAGTTTTGAATTTTCCATCGAATGATCAGAACGTAGGTCGTTTATTACTTTCTGATAATTTTTTTGTTTTTGCCAGGATATATCTTTTCCTTGAATCTCTTTATTGATTTCTTCCTGTTTTATGTTCTTTTTATCTTCTTCTTGTTTTAACTCAATTTCAATGTTTTCAATATCTTTTACTATTAATTCTATTTGTTTCTCAGTTTCTTTGATGTCTTGGTTAAGAGATATTATTTTCTGTTCTCGTTCTTTATTTTTATTTAATTCGTTTAATTTTGCCTGTATGTTTTGAAGATCTTTATTGAATTTATTTAATTCTTTTTGAGTTTTCTTTTGTGCTTCCAACTCTTTGTTTTTATCTTCTCTTAAAGCATCTATGACTAATTGGATATCATTGACTTTCTTTTGTACCTCTTCTACTTGGGTATTAAAACCCTCTATGTCTTGAGTACTGGTTGTAATACTGGCGTTAGCTTCCAAGTTTTCCTTAGCTAATTCTTCAATCGAATTGATAATCATCATAACATTTTCAAGTGCTCTTAATTTGTCCATTGTACTCTCTAATTTTTTATTCTGGTCACCAATATGAATTCTTAGCTTTTCTGTATTCTCCCAAAACTTATTTTTTTCTAAAATATGAGATTCGATTTTTAAAGTTAAAGCATCTTGTTCTAAATTGAGATTTTTAATGTTTTCTTCAGTGTTAATTATAGTATTTTTCTTATTTTCTATATTTGAATTTAGTTCTTGGATATTATTCTCAATATCAATGATTTTTTCATAAAAATTTTGTATTCCCTGCAATTCTTGAAGTTGTTTTTGCAGATGGTCTAACCCTTGTTGCTTTAATTCGATATCTTCCTTGATAGTAGAAACTTTTTCCCAATAGGCCTCTTTGAGTTGTTTTACATTTTTTATTTCTTCGTTGAAATTCTCTTTTTGTTTTTCTTCTATTATAATATTCCTCTGCTTAACCTCATCTTCAGATTTCTCTATTTTTTCATGTAATTCGCTGATTCTCTTATTAACTTCTTCTAATCTCTTATTAATTGCTGATAAGTCGTCTGAATCATGCTTTTCTTGAGTATTTATCCTAGTTAAGTCTTTCTCAATTTTGTTTAGATCCATATTTTGAGATGTGATATTTTCAGTAATCTCTTCAAGCTGTTTATACAGCTCTTGCGATTTTGACATAGTGAGTTTTCGCAATGATAAGTATACATTCTCAAGAATTTCCATTAAATCTTGAACGAAACTATCAAAAGTTGATGTAGATTGTTGAATCTCTACATCAGCAGTTTCCTTTACTGAATCAATTAACTGATCTATCGTTGTGTCAACATTCTCAGTAAAAAGAGTTAATGTCTGAAGTATAGACTTAAGAGTTTCAGACATTTCAGCAACTTCTGGTTTCTGTTCTGCTTCTGCTTCTGCTTCAGAGCTTACGTCTTCAACCGTTTTCATAATATCGATAATATCAAGTACAAATTGTTTAAAGTTGACTGCTGATGTCTCTATTGCCTCAGCATTAGACTGTTGTATATTGCTCTTGATAGATTCGACGGAGATATTGATGTTCTGAGTGAGCATGTTTAATATTTGCAAGATTCCCGTTATATCTTCTGTATTTCTTTCGTAATCTTTTTCAGTATTTTCTATTTTAACTGACAATTTATTTTTCTCAGTAGTTAGCTCTCCTAATCGTCTTTGAATGTTATCTTTTTTTTCATTAAGCCCTTCTGATTCAGAGCTAGTTTTAGTTAAATTTGCGTTTAGAGTTGACGATTTTAGTTCTAAATCTTGTTTTTCTCTCTCAAGATTGGTTAATTCTTTTTTTAATAGATTTAACTTAGTATTAATATTATCAATTTTATTTCTGTTATCATTAATTTCTGATTCAATAGAATCCTGTTTCATTAACAATAATTCTAATTCTTGTTCATTTTTTCTGTAAATAGAATCTTCATCTTTTAATTGTTTTCGGTAAATGTTTAATTCATTAGTTAGGGCTTGTTTTTCCTTTAATAACTCTTTTAAAGCTTCTTCTATGTCTTTCCCTTTACTTAATTCTTTTATTTTTTCTTCAGTTTTAATTTTATCAGAGATCAACTTTTCTATCCTATCGGTGTTCATCTTAATCTCTGTATTTAGTGATGATAACATAGATTTGAAATCTGCTGATTTTGAACTAAGTTTATTCTTATCTTCCTGAAGTTTTACAATAACTTTTTCTAAATCCTGTTGATTTTCGTTCTCTTTTGATATTTTTATATTTAAGTCATCAATTTCTTTTCTTATTACTTCAGCTTCATTTTTTGTATTGGCTATCGCCTCTTCAATGCTTTCTGATTCTCCTTTTAATTTGTTAAGTTCTAATTCTAATTTTTGTTTTTTTTCTTCGTTTTTTTTAATATTTTCTTTCAGAATTTTAATTTGAGCTTTATTCGATGAAATATTTTGCTTTATAATTGAGATTTCTCCATTAAATGTTGTTTTTACATCGTTTTGATCTTTAATTTTTGCATCAATATCTGCTTGTTTTTGTTGTTTACTCTCAATTTCTGCTTTTGCTGCTTCAATTAGACTCTCTGTATCTGCTACAACCTTTATTTCTGATTCAATTAAAGTATCAAATGTCTGACCTTCATCAAGAATCATCTGCAATTTTTCCAAAGTATTAATTTCTTGAGAAATTTTTTCAATAGATTTATTTGCTAGGGCTAAAGATGTTTGATTTGAAGATTGTTGCGTTTTAAATTGAGTTATTTTTTCAGTGATTAATTCCCTTTCTTTTTCTTTTTCAGTTATTGTTTTTTGTATATTTTCCATAACTAATGATTCTTGTTTTAAAATTTCATCCTGCCTTGTTAATTTCTCTTTTAATTCTTCTAAGATTGTATTAGATTCTTCAATACTTTTTTCTAGATCTTTTTCTTCCTTCCTTAATTTCTCTATCTTTAATGCTATCAATTGAGCGTTGTATAAGTTGATTTGTTCATCTAACTCTTTCCATGCTAAAGCGTCATTCTTTTCTTTTTCAACTTTTTTTAGTTGAGATGATACTTCTTTGAAAATTGCTTCAAATTGGCCTAGATCTCTTTCAGCCTTTTCTAGTTCCTTCATAGTTCCATCCTTCATCTCATCGTATTTCTGTAGTCCAATAAGTTCTTCAATAAATATTCTACGTGTTTCTGGGTTCATGTGAGTTAATTCTACTATTTTCCCTTGCAGAACGAATTGATTACTTCCATCAGGATCTACATTTGCAGCTGCAAGAGCATTAAGAATCTGAGTTCTAGTGGCATTTTTACCGTTCATCTTATACCCTCCGCCCCCACCTCGTTGAATTGTTCGAGTAATCTCAAATGTTTCTGTTCCACCGGGAAAAATCTGTTCTGAATTATCGAAATATAATGTGACCGAAGCTCTATTTGAAGGGTTTTTACCTCGGGATCCCGCAAAAATCAAATCTTCAAGACTCTTAGCTCTCATAGTTTTTTTGCTTAACCTACCTAAAGCAAATGTTAAAGCGTCAATAATATTGGATTTACCTGCCCCATT
>CAZDTP010000033.1:0-43496 GCA_964508365.1 uncultured archaeon | reverse complement strand
TAGTAAATGAAACCAACCATCCCATAATAAATAAAAATGTAGATTTCTACGATTACACAAGAGGTTTTTACATCGGCTCAAATATAACAAATTCTAATGGGATA
Source organism: uncultured archaeon (assembly GCA_964508365.1). Classification (GTDB taxonomy): domain Archaea; phylum Asgardarchaeota; class Lokiarchaeia; order Sigyniarchaeales; family SOKP01; genus SOKP01. The sequence continues at coordinate 43,392 of CAZDTP010000033.1, read as the reverse complement.
GCAACTCTTAATTACACTATAGGCAATTTCGCCACAGTAGGACCTAATTTATTGTATAGTAAGCTTGGCATTAAAGAAAACTATACTTATTTTATATTAAATGAAGAACCAACAATTAACATTATATCTGGCCCAACACCCCGAGAAATTAATCGTACTGGTGCAGGAGCTAGTAATACAATATTTAATATTGAAGGAGAAATTTTAGACAGTATTAACAACAACCCTATTAGGTTTTCACGATTAAATTTAAAATTACTTAAAGGTGGAACGGATTATTCCCCATATTTAATACCATTCGATATAATATGGACAGATTTTAACGGATATTTTAATTTAAATCTTGAAGTTGCATCTAATACACCGACGGGAAATTACACCTTAAGGTTGGATTTCAACGGTACGATTAATAGACAAGGGCATCCTAGATACAACGCATCTTTTAACCTTCCATATATTAACACTTCTACAGTTTTTACAAACGAGTTGAAAATAGAAACCCCTGCAACATTATTATTTAATTTTTGGATAAATGGTACCACACATGATAATTATAATCAACCCGTAATCATCCAAAATGGAGAAGTTAATTTATCCGTTTATATTAAATGGGGATCTGTTCCGATTGGAGATGGAGAATGGATAGATTTTTATGATGTAACTCAAAATATAGCGATAGGGTCAGCTCAAACGATTAATGGATTTACCCAAGTAGTATATTCAACTGGATTTTCCACTGTAGCTGGACCACATTTAATTTATGCGAAGTGGGGATCAAATTATAATTATTCATATTTCATATATGATACTCCTATAATTGTTGATCTTGAGAGCGGTCCCGAACCTCGAGAAATATCAAGAGGCGGAGTTGGTGTAGGAACCTTTAACATTCATGGATATATTAATGATTCCTTAAATGGTTCTCCGATTAAATTTGGAGAAATTGAAGTCCATTTATTTGATGAGACATTAACTGATGTGTCATATTATTTAATATTGGTTGGAGGGTCTTTTCAATTAGATGATACTGGTGAATTCAATCTCATGTTTAATGTTTCCAGTAGTACTCCTGATAAAAATTATACCCTTCAAATTTGGTTTAATGGAACTTTCTTATATTCTTGGCCAAATAATCAATACAATGAACATAATTTTTACTTAACCTCATTTTCTAATTTTTCTGATGCTGCTTATGGATTTTTTGAACTTAGCGTCATAGATCCAGAGAATTTGAACATAATGCTCTCAGTAGAAGGAAACCCAACTCAATTATTTTATGACAATGCAAATCCTCCTGAAACATTCAAATTTGGGGAGACTGCTCATATTCAAGTTCAAATCATTCATGCGTTACTAAAAACAGGAAATACTGTATACCTCTACGATGATTTTACTGATGTTCTCATCACTTCATGGGTTTTTGATGATGAGTCAGGATTTATACAGTTCAATATTTCAACAAATACTTTACATGCTGGTTTGATTAGGTTTAGAGTAAATTATGAGAGTTATAGCACATTCAACACAACATACATAGTTATCAATGAAACAATACCTATTTCAATAAATGTAGATCGAAATGTGGTTCAGAGGGATTTCCATCAATTTAATGTGGACGGAATTCTTCAACATAATGGCACAAATTTAGATGGTTTAGTTATAGGTTTAATTCTAATCAACGCATCGTATCAAGATTCCTCGAGTTATTTAAATCTGAACGGCCCTCAATTCAGGACGGTCTCCGTTGGGGCTTACTTATACGACAGCAATTCCGTAGTCCTAAACTGTCCACAAGGAAAATACTATATTTTAATTTATTTTACTGGAAGTATAAGTGAATCTGGAATATCTTTAACGAGTTATATGAATACATCAATGAGCATGATTCTCTCGATTAATATTACAGCTGGCACGGTTATAAGTGGAGAATACGATACGAGAGTAGTTAAAGACGATTTTTATGAAGGTGATGACTTATATGTCTATGGTTTCTTGAACTGGGACAACGGAACAGCAATGGCTTTTATGGAAGTAAATGTGACAGTTCAAGATAGCATTGGAAATATCTTAGGAACAGCAACAGGGTTCACCGATGGTTCCGGATTCTTTAACATTACGATAATTATTGGAAGTGGTTGGCCCCTTGATGCTGAGATATGGGTGACTTTTTACCCCGATGATAGTTTTAGCTCTCCCGATTATTATTATGTAGAATTTTATGAGGTAGAATTATTTAGAGCTCCATAATAAGTAAAAAATGATTTGAGTGATGATATTGACAAAAAAATATAAATCGCATAAAACTAACCAAAAAAAAAATAGAATAATTCTTTTTGCGATTTCGATTTTCATCATTTTCCAGGCTCTTTTAAATTTTAATCTGCTAGATTTTTCTATATACAGCGTTCAAGACAACAGAATTAAAAATTCTGGCATCTGGGCGACTTTAGACTTAACGAATCCAATTGATATTAACAACTCTCGCTTTACTCATAATAGAGTAATATATGTTCAGGGAAGACTTTTTAATAGAATTTTCGATACAGGTAAATTAGGATATACCATAGCAATTGAAATTGACGATATCGTATACTCAAGTATCAACGGTGTTACTGATTCGAATGGAGATTTCCAAATTGATTACACCATTGATCCTTCTCTTGATATATATTCTTCTCATAAAATTGAAGCCATTGTAATTTCTCCACCCGATAGTGTAGAATATCGAACTTATTACACTTTTTTTGTAAATACTACTTCTTATTTTGATGTAAACGCTCCATCTGACGCTAAATTAATCGGTGAATTCTTTGATTTTGATGCTGACGATTATTTAAGATTATTAGATGGTTCAGGAATCCCGTCTTCATCAATCGATTATTTTTGGTATGATGGAGCTGTTATCGTTGACAGCAACATCGTTTCAACTGATATTACAGGTTTAATTCAACCTATTCCTATTCCAGATATTGGAACAGCAGATTTAGATTTAAAACTCACATTTCAATCTCTTCCCGAAATTGGATATTCTGAAACATTATTTACAGAAACAAAGGTGTTCTCGAATATTACATGCATTTGGAACCTCCCTTCAACGATAATAGCATCGACCAGTTTAACTATTGCTGGACAAGTTGTTTCGAAGACTAATCCATCAGTACCTATTAATGATAGATTAATTGATATTTATTATAATCGGACTCTAATAAGAAGCAATGTTCAAACTGGTTCAAACGGAGAGTTTTCCGTCTCACATTCACTTAATAGCAGTACAGGGTTGACTTTTATCACCATTCGATTACAGAACAATCTAGCTAAAAATCTAGTTACTCAATATTATATAACAGTTCAAGCCCCCCAATCAACTCCAATAGGTAATGGACCTCAAATCCCCCCTTTCTTAATGTTTTTTACCATTTTTCTACCAATTTTAGGAGTTGTTGTTGGAGTGTTAGCATTTTTTGGTTATCGTTATTATAAAAAACAAGATAAACTTTCGAAAGTAGTTAATTTACCTCTTGAGAACAAAATAATTAATCTTAAAATTTTAAAAGAAACGGGAAGGTTAGAAGAATCGTTATCTTACCTTTTCAACGCAATTTACATGGATTTGATTAATGCAAAGTATGGAAGAACTCGAAACATTAACGAGACAATCAGAGATTTTGCTATTATATCTGTCAAAGAATTAAGCTTAACACCTGCTAGAATCTATCCATTTATACAAAAAGTAGAGGAAATTATTTATGCAAAACCGTTTCAAATTACGGACAAAGAGTTTTACAGTACGATTGATTTATTTTCTCCCATTTATTTTGAATTAACAGGTTATAATTTTGTGTTAAAGTTTTAAGAGGTTAGAAAAATCAAAAAAAAGAATATTGAGAAATTTGTAGAAAAAATTTTAAGGTCAAAAGAAATTATAATTAAAACGATATAAAAAAAGGAAATAGGTAAAGAAAATGGCAAAAAAGAAAAAATCAAAAAAAGAACAAGAAACTGAAATCGATGTTAGCCAAAAATTAGAAAATGTAAAAGTACTAGTAGGCTCGAATAGGGCTAAAGAGGCAATAGCGTATATTTATCTTATTTACAATGATATAATAACGAAAAAGTTCAAGAAACCAAGACTAGCTTACCAAACTATACGGGAATACGCTATAACATGCGTTAATGAGTTAGGCCAAAAACCAGAGTCTATCTATCCTTTCATCAAGAAGATCGAGGATATCATCTATGGAGGAATTGAACCAACAGGAAAGGAATTAAACTTTACAGTTCAGTTATTCTCAAATTTATACAATGATATAACAGGAAATGCGTTACCATCAGTAAGCTTTTAGTAAGATAACACTAATCTAATAACACTAAAAATCGAGCTTCAGTATTAAAAAAAATGTCAAATGTTGGAAAAACAAACGGAAAAAATGTCCCATTTTCAAAGGGTTTAATCATAGGATTTTTCACGGTTTTTCTCATAATTTATGGGGTTTTTATAAGCAGTTTCATTGAGGATTACCCCAAGTATAATATGGGGGAATTTCTTCCAATATTTATGAATTATATTCCTCTTGTTTGTTATATCGGGGCAATATTTTTAGTATTTGCCTTGGTAATTTTCATTCGAAACACTACTGTTCAAAAATCGAGAGAAATACAATCTCGTAAAAAATCAAAAACAGGTTCTGCCTATAAAGAGGCGCTCTTTTTAGTGATTTTTTTTGTCTCCTTTATACCTTTATTTGGCCCAATTTTTGATCAAGGAGTAAATGATCAGAATTTTTCCGTTTATAACGAGGATTGGAATGGTGCATCTGATTTTAAGACCGCAATTGAAGGTGAAGGATATAAAGTTATGACGATTCAATCCAGCTTGAGTGCTACGGAGCGATTAGATAAATCTATCCTATTAGTCTTACTAGGTCCTAATCTGTTTTACAATCCAATATTTGAAATACCATATTTCATGGATTTTTTCGATAATACCACAAGAAATTCATTATTTATATGCCATGACCATGGGAGCACGAGTACATTATTATGGGAGATTTTTATCGCAAGTGCTTTAGACCCTCACCTTCAAGGAGCAATACCAGTCACTATTTTTGCTAATGGAATATTACGCGATAACGGTTCATATTATGTTGCTCCAGACTTTCCTGTGATTAAATCGTTTTCCGCTCATCCCACTACTGTGGGGATTAGTGATGTTATTTTATCTGAAGCATCCGCAGTAGTAGGTGGTCCCTTCCTATCGTATTTCGGATGGGATTTAGTAGGATCAAGTACTGAATATGGATATGTTGATAAAAACGATGATCATATGTACAATTTTGATGACGATTTTATTGATTTAAGCTTAATAAGTGGCGCGCTTCCTGGTTTTCCAGATAAATGGCCTTTAGGTGGTTATTCTCAAGGAGTTTTTATGGCTAAGGATGCTATTACCTCAAGGGTTTTCGTATCAGCTGATGCGAGTTTGTTTAATAACGAACTCATATCAGAACCTGGTTATGATAATCTTCAATTCGGACTAAATATAGTAAATTGGTTAACATATGGTGAACCTAAAGAGGACTGGATTATTATTTTCGATGAAGCTCACATTCGACCTGAATTTTCTCGGGATATGACATCAGCAGGTATCTTTGGGTTTATTACACAATATATTATTCATTTAAGTACTAATCCAATTACAGCTTGGATTTATCCAATTTTAGCAATTTATTCATTGAAAAAATATCTACCTAAAAAAGACGAAAAATCGGCTAAAAAGAAAGTTGATGAACAAGATAAAAAAGAAGAAAGAGAAAAATTTAGAACTTCTTCATTTTTCGCAGAAAAAATTGAATGGTATCGAGAGAAAAGCAGATATGGTAAAGCATTAACTTTGCTTTATAGGAGATTAGAGAGAAAATTAAATGCTCTTTTACGAGGTCAAAAAATTACAACAAAAAATGTAATAGATTTAGTAATATCTAAAGAACCAAAGACATCCAAAATTAAAATCAAAAGGATCTCTAAATTTATAGATACAATTATAGCTATTAAAGAGGGAAAAAGCAAAGTGAAAAATGAACATGAATTTGAAAACCTTTACTTCGAGATGGAGTGGGTTGTAAATAATGTATAAGAATAAATCACAGTAATCAATTTTAATAAAAAAAAAATAAGAAAAAATCAAATACAAAATAAAAAAAAAATGAGAGAAGTGATAATAAATGGAATCCCATAATAAAGCAAAGTATTACGATAGGGAAGAATTAAATGTAGAACCAATTAGAGATATAGCACAAGAAGTACTATCAGAGGTTAGTCGAGTTATTGTAGGTTACGGCGATATTTTGCAGCAACTTTTCATAGCACTACTTGTTAATGGCCATGTCCTCCTTGAAGGAGTACCTGGTTTAGGGAAAACCGTTATGGCAAAGACATTTGCAAAAACGCTCGGTATATCCTTTAGAAGAGTTCAATTTACTCCTGATTTACTACCATCAGATATTACAGGAACAAAAATATTTGATCAAAACGAAGGAGCGTTTGTACTCCAAAAGGGCCCCTTATTTGCAAATATTGTATTAGCAGACGAAATCAATCGAAGTGCTCCCAAAACTCAATCTGCGCTCCTTGAAGCTATGGCAGAAAGACAAATAACTATTGAAGGAGAAACTCTTCTTCTTGAAAAACCTTTTATGGTTGTTGCTACAGAGAACCCAGTCGAAATGGAGGGAACTTACCCCTTGCCTGAAGCGCAACTTGATCGATTTGTCATGAAACTCTGGTTAGAGTATCCAGAAAAAGAAGAGGAAGTTGATATAATGAGAAGACAGATATCAGGCGATTCTCCATCAGTCGAGGCTATTACCAATGGGGAAGAATTACTCGCGGCTCAAAAATTAATGAACATGGTATACATTGATGATAGGATATTGAAATATATTAGAGACATTGTATTAAAAACTCGAAATCATCCTCAGATCGGTCTTGGGTGTGGTCCACGAGCATCCCTTGTCTTAATGAAGTGTTCTAAAGCTAGAGCTGCTATCTTAGGGAGAATATATGTTACACCTGATGATGTGAGAGCGTTAGTTGTTCCAGCGTTAAACCATCGAATACTACTAAAGCCAGAAGCCGAATTAGAGGGTTTAGATGTAAAGACAATAATCAAAAACATTATCGAAGATATCCCAATCCCTATTTAAAATTTTTTATTTGCATTAAAAATAGAGTTAAATTTAAAGGAAAAAAGATCTAAGTAATTTAGGTATGGAGGAATAAGATGTTAGGAGGAAAGGGAAGAACTTTAGTATTATTTTCAGTTTTTTTTCTAACAGCAGGTTTTGCGTTTGAAAACTACTTTCTGATTTATTTCGCCATACTTTTAATATTTAGCACAGTTATAAGTTTACCATTATTCTATTACCAGATGAATATCGAAGATTTAAGAGTTCATAGAGAACTTGAAAAAGAGAAAGTGTTCAAAGACGATTTTGTTCATGTTAAAGTAATCGTTGAAAACACTGGTAAAAGTGGTTTTGATTTTCTTGAAATTAGAGATTACTACAATCCTCAACTCTTTAGGTTAGTATTAGGAGAAAATTTTATTTCAACTAGAATTGGTCCAAAGAAAAAAATAAAGTTCAGCTATATTCTCGAACCAAAAGTAAGAGGCGAGTATCCTTTGGGGCCTCTTTCTCTAACCGTCAAAGATAGGTTAGGATTTAACTCTGTAGAAAGAGTTGTTCCGGATAGTGTATCTGATATCTTAGTTTATCCACCTTATGAGGATATTAAAAGAATTGAAATTTTAGGTTCTAAACGCTCTTTAAACTTAAATTACGGACAACAACGATCTAAACAAAAAGGACTTGGATCTGAATTCTATGGAATGAGAAAATACGTATTTGGAGATCAATTTCGGTTGATTGACTGGAAAGCAAGTGCTCGGACTCAAAAATTAATTGTTAAAGAATTTGAAAGTGACAGAGATGTTACCGTTATGATCTTGGTAGACTCGTCTAATTCTATGGCAGGTGGTGCTATTGAAAACACAAAATTTGAGTATGCGATTAGAGCCTGCATGCTTTTAACTAAAGTCGCATTGTCTCGCAAAGATAATGTAGGCGTTTTTACATTTTCAGATAGGGAAAATTTCAAATTTTTAAAACCTGGGAGTGGAGAAGATCATTTTTATCAGGTGTTAGATTTTGTTGCAAGAATAAAACCACAAGGTAAGTCGAGATTCGTCGAAGCGATGGGCGTTTTAAACAAGCGCTTTCAAAAGCGTAGTTTACTTTTCATAATATCGGATTTAGAAGCAAGTGTTAAAGAAATAGGACAAGCAATCAAAAAATTAGTACCTTTCAACCATACAATTATTTTAATCAATCCATTCAGTCCATGGTTTGAAATTCATGAAATTGATTTATCATCTACAGATAAGGCTCTTGCAGAAGCTATCAGCGAAGAAATGATGGAGCATATTATTGCATTAAAGCAAGAAATAAGAAATTTAGGAGTAAATATCATAACAGTTGGACCTGATGATATGATGAACCAAGTTTTAGCGAAGTATGTGGAAGCAAAGAAAAAGGGGAGTGCGTATTAAAAGATGACGAGATATTACCTTATGATTTTAAAGGTTATTAATGCACTTGTTTTCCTGTGGATTTTAGTTATTTTTCTATCAATTTTTCATTTTGACGAAGTAATCACAACTACTGATGGAGAACTTGTTTTATCTTCATTTCTGACTAGTTTAAGAAATATTTCGACATATGCTATATTTACAGCAACATATGGTGTTGCGTTTGTTTGTGTTATGGTAGCCTCTATTCTTTTTTCAGCCGTTCAACCGTTTATGCTAACTTTATTAGAGCAATTTTTTCGAGGATTGTTAAGTCTCTGGTTTACCTTTCCGAATGGTACTACACCAGAATTTAGTGAAATTCCAGATCTAATAGGTCAGGAATTCGCAGTATTCAGTGAAAATATCTATTTAATTGCATTTCAAATATTATTCATCATCGTTATCTATTACGCTATCAAAGCATTTCTGAGAACAGATCCAAAAAACGATATACGCGTTGTAGGAGCAATCGTTCTCATGTTGGTTCTTCCGCTTATGGTTTTTGGATTTAAAGATATGTTAGAATTATTCAGTATACCAATTCCATATTTTGATGATCTACCCTATCCTCTAGATCCATCATTAGAGGTGATTCCTATTGACAATATATTTCAATTTTTTGCAAGTCCTGTAATTCTTCTTGCAATTGCTTCTTATATATATTTAGAAATGGCTTTCCAAATAAATTATACATTCACTGTTACTAAACCATCCTTAGAAAGAAGTTATAGGTTAGAAGCTCAGTTAAGTGTGTTACAAAGTGAATCCCATTATATAACCGCAAATATTGACAAAATCAAAGAAGAAGCAAAAAAAAGGAAACAGGAATTAAAAATTGATGAAAAAGCAACTATAGGAAAATTTTTCGCTAAGACAGGAGAGACATTTTCTTATGTTAAGGAAATGATTGAAAAAAGGAAATTAGAGGACGAAGAAAAGAAATTAATTACCGCTGCTTCTAAGACGAGAAGACTTGGAAGATATATACACCGGCTTTTTCAAGAAGACAAAGAAGCACGCGATACTCTAACAGCCAGATCATCAGCACCTAAACCTAAAAGCCTAATAATTTCAACAGTTATTAATTTCTTTTTCCGAGTTGGCTTACTGATAATCATTAGCTTTATTATTATCCATCCAAAATGGTTCATGGAAAATGTTTTTAATTTACCACCTGCTATCATAGAAAGTGTTGCAATGTATTCTCCAGAAGTTATAATAATATTATTAGTTCCATTGATACTAATATTCCCTGTGATTTCAAAGATTATCTCTTCAATAAAACATAGAAATTTAATTATTCGGCTCCAACAAGAAGGTAGGATAAAAGAGATTCTAGCTTCAGTAGGGGATTATGTGAAGAAAGAAGAAATAAAAGAAGAAAAAGATCTTGAAATTCAGGAAACTACAGCGTGAAACCTACAATATTATATTTCTAAATTAATTGTAAACTTTGCCAATTCTTTCTTTTTTTCTTTTGAGATCATTAAGGTATCAAAACAATAAGTGTTTATATCCATTTCCTTAATTATCGGCTTTAATGCACAATCTTTATTATCAATAATGAAATGGCTTATTATGTCTCTATAATAATGCGCCACTCCAATACAAGAAACTTCGAATCCCAGATGTTTCAACATTTTATCTGCTGGACCTTTTATTGTTGTCCCTTCTATAATTGGACTTATAGCAATTACTTTTTGCTTGATGTTTTTTAATGTTTTCCTAATTCCCGGAATTGTAAGTATAGTTCCAATGGAAACTATAGGATTCGAAGGACAAATTAGAACTCTCTCAGCATGCATTATGTATTCAAGTACACCTTGAACTGGTTTTGCTTTATCAATGCCTTGGAATTTAATATCTAATATTCTTGGTTTACAATTGTATCTAATGAAAAATTCTTCAAAATGCATTTCTCCTGAATCGGTTGTAATTATTGTTTGAACACTCTCATTTGTCATTGGTATGAGATGAGATGTTAACCCCATTTTTTCAGCTATTTTCATAGTGATTTCTGCTTTACTAAATCCCTTCTTAAAAAGATCAGTTCTAAATACATGTGTTGCCAAGTCTTTGTCTCCTAAATTGAACCATTTAAAATCGTAAAATTGTTTTAAAGATTTTAAACAATTAAAAGATTCGTCTTGAAAACCCCATCCTTTTTCTTTATCTACGATTCCCGCCAAAGTGTAAGTTATTATATCAATATCAGGACAGATTTGTAAACCGTATAATTCTATATCGTCACCAGTATTTATTATGATCTTTAATAAAGCGGGATCAATTACATTCGCCAATCCTTCTATAAATTTAGCTGCTCCTACTCCACCTGCAAGTACTAAATAGTAAAAATCATCCATATTTTAACGCTCATACTTCTTTACTTATTTTAAAGATAATATCTTTCAATTCTTTACGATATGGTTTTTGAGTTGTTTTAGTTGAATAACCTACTGTAAAAAATGCCATAGGTACGAAAGAACTTGGTAGTTTTAGTACATCCTTGATAATTTCTTTTGCAAATAAAGGTGCGCAATACCAGCACGCTGACACTCCTTTATTTTCAAATGCAAGAAGTAAATAGGTTGCTGAGGCGCTTACACTCTGGACCCCCATAATATACTCATTTAATTCTCGTGTATTATCTGAATAGACCTTTAAATCGTGTGCATCCATACATAGGAGGATTAAATAAGGTGAATTGAGAAATTGATTTCTTGTTTTATTTATTTTCTTAAAAATATAATTATTTGATTTGCCTTCTGATATCAAGTCTTCTTTCAATTTAGAATTCATCTTCTTAATCAAAGTTTCACGAATCTTTCCCTTTTCAATTATAGTATATCTCCAGAATTGGCCATTGTGAGCACTTGGAGACCATCGAGCTATATCTATACAGTCTTCTATCAGTTTAATACTAATTTCTTTATCATTAAACTCTGATTTATAACTTCTCCGAGATTTAAGAATAGTTTCAAAATTACCATTTATGCATTTCTCTCTAAATAAATCTATCTCGCTTTTTCGTAAAATTTGGTTTATAGAAGCTTTTTCCATTATTGAATATTCATATCCCCTGATTATAACAACTGGTAGACCTTCGTCCGCTTCTCCCATGACCAATTGAGCAGCAGAAGCCAAACTGTCAATCTGCCCGATGATTGTACTCTGTAATTCTTTCCCATATAAATCCTTACTACCTCGCTTGTCCAATATTGGAGATATTCCAGAAACACCTAGGGCTACTCCTACTGCTCCCAATCTAAACGATCTTCCAAACGAGTCTGAAATTAATACAGCAATTTTTTTTTTTGTTATTTTTTGAAGAGAAAACCGGATTTTTTCGGCTTCTTTATCTGAATCTAAAGGGAGCAGAGAAATTACATCCCCTTTTCCGACATTAGATTTATCAATACCTGCATTTGCACATATAAAACCGTGGTTCGTTTCAACAATCATTACATGCTCTGCTTTCAAAACGTGTCTGGATTCATCTAATATTGCTTGAATTAGTTCAGGACTTTTATCAGGTAAATTATTTTTTCTTATCAATGGAGCCATTATATCGTGCAGATCGATAGCCTCTTGACTTGGGATGATATCTTCTATATTTCTTAGTCTTCCCAGACTTTTCGATATTATAGTTTGGGCAATAATCACAATGTCTCCATCTTTTAACGAGATACTGTTTTTTGTTAAAGCATTAAAAATTATTAATGGAATATTGTCTCCGGGTTTTATTAGGGGGATATTTTCTAGTCCGATAATTTCTATATTTCCTCTCATAATCTTAAATCTCCTTGTTTAAAAATTAAATCTTATAATTCTTTAAATCTGAATCCTTGCTTTCTGCGTATTTTTCAAATTTATCTGGAATCGCACAACAAGCTGAGAAGAAATTGAAGACAACTTCAGGATCATTATTTTTTACCCATTTTAATGTATTTTTTGAAGGTATTTCAATTCTATTTATCCCAGCTCTAATTGCATATTTTTCTATCTCTAATTTCACATCCCCTCTTGGTCTCATACACCCTAAGGAAATTTCTGCGTCTGGGTAGACAAATCTAGTAATCGCAATAATTTTTGCGATATCACTCGGTTGAGGTCTAAGAAAATTATTTCCAGAATTATTTGGAGGGATTAAAGCAATCAATACTATTAAAGAGGGATCTAGTCCCGATTCTTTCAAAAACTTAATTGTTTCCAATTCTTTGTGAATCTTTCCATAAAATAACCCTATGCAAATATGAGGAACGATATTTATTCCATATTTTTGCATGAAACGGATTGCTTTTTTATAATCGTCAATATCTTTGTTTAAATGGTAAATTTTGTTTATTACGTCTTTATCCATTGTAACATCAAAAGAAACGATATCAACACCTGCAAGTGCTAATTGTTTAGCAGTTTCTTCACTAAGCAACCCAGTATGAGCGTTGACTATTAAATTAGTTCTCTTCTTGATGTCTTTAATGGTATCTAGAAAGTTTAATAACGGAACTGAACCATCGGGAAGACATCCCCCCGAAAGTAAAACACCGATTCCACCATTACTATATAATTCTAGCAAATAGGATTTTAATTCGGAATTAGTTAGGATTGGTTTCATACCATCTAGATATTTTTTATTACAATGTTCACAGTGTAATGAACATTCACTTCCAGTAATACTGATGGCTGGAAACCGTTTATTGGGGATATAAATTTTTAATAGATTTCCAATTTTTTTCTTCTTTACTTTATAAGCAAGATTTAAAATCGGCTCTAATTCTTTATCATCAAGTTTTAACAATTTTTCATAATCTGACCATGTTTGATTACCTAATTCAAATCTCTTTAATAAATCTTTAATATCAGTCATATTTTTCCAGCCATTTCTTATTAGAATATTTTTTGGACACAAGTTTATCTGCTAAATTTAATTCATAATCTGTGAAATTTCCATCTATTAATTTAATTCCTAATGTCGCCTCGAAACCAGCTTTAAGATAGAATAAGAATTCCGTTTCATCATATTGGTCTAATCGTTCTTTGATGCCGATGCACTTCGCAAATACTGATTTCACCATTTTAGTTTTCTCTACATTATAAGGTGCTTTTAAAACGGAATACATAAGGTTGGGATCAAGTTCCAATAAAATTGTTCCGTGTTGAAGGAGATACCCCTTCTTTCTTATCTGTGCATTTCCTGAAAATTTCTTTCCCTCTAAAAAAATAGCAGGGCAATGAATAACTCCTTTTTGAGGCTGCAAGCCATATTGTGATAAACCATTAACAATACCCGCCTCGATAATCTCAAATTGCTCAATCACATTCTTAGCATTAAGGTTTTCTAGAAATTTCAAAGGACATACAATAGAATATGTAATTTCACGAGTGCTATCATGGAATACAGCACCCCCTCCAGTTATTCTCCTTACAACATTGAAACCTTTTTCTCTAACTACATTCAAGTCTACTTCGTTAGAAATACTTTGATTTCTTCCAATAGATACAGTTGATGGCTTCCATTTGAAAAACCTTAGAGTATTAGGAATTTTTTTTTCAATAGCTGCATTTAGTATCGCTTCATCTAAAGCCATATTCCAATATCCATTTCTAGTTTCTAAGGGAAGAAATCTCCATTCTCTCAAGCTATTTACCACTATTTATTATGAACAGCATTAATTAAACTATTAAAAATATCATTCATCTCGTGTGTTAATAATGTTCTAGGATAATTATAAATAGGACCCGAAGGTCTTGATGTATAATAAGGACGGTTACAACCGGGACAACCCGAAGTTAAAAACGCATCCGTACTGCAAGTAATATACCATAACTCCTTCTCATTTAAATTAAATTTTACAATTTCGCCAAAATTATTGAAAGTAAAGTCCTTAAGAGTTCTATTATCGCTCACTAGAAGATATCTTCCTAATTGTATCTTTCTAAAATTCAATAAATCTGGTTGGCTTAAACTTTCAAGTAATGTCCCTTTTATGGGCATAAATGCAAAAAGACTTACTCTTATTCTTAAATCGTGAAGTTTCTTAATCATTTTCAAGATTGCAATTGCAGTCTCTCCCAATCCCACAATTAAATGCGTTGTAACTTTTCCCTCTCCAAAAATTGTAAGCGCTTCTTTGAGTTTTTGAATGTGGTTATTCCAATTATAAGGTCCTTTTACTTCTTTTCCTTTTATGTGTTCAAAAATTTCAGGAGTAGCACCATCAAGAGCTATACCTACCCGATCCACACCAAGAATTTTTAATGTTTCTAAATTTTTTTTCTCCATAGGTGGTATTGCAATAGATATTGGAATGTTGCAACTTTTTCTAATCTGGGAAACAATCTCTAAAAGATCATGAAAATTTTGCAAGTAATTTAAGGTTTGGATACAAATTCTTTTAAATCGTTTTGAATGTGGCATGTAATTCAATTTCGTCAAAAAATCTTTAAAACTAAAAACTGGCCAACTAACACGCGATAATAATTCAATGGAACTTTCTGATTCTCTAGCTTGTGGGCAAAAACCACAATTTGCACTGCAATGACCTACTATATAGGTCATTATATAGCATGTTGTAGGTACATCTTTAAATTTTTTAGTTTCATATAATCCAAGTAGTGAAGCACTACCTATTGAAACCCTAATCTTTTCAACTGTCACTGGTCATACAAGTATTACAGTTACTATAATCTTTTTGATTAAGAATATACCCCATATCAAAAAAAATTTATTGTATAAATTATTTCAGTTTATATTTTAATATTCAACTTTAAAAAAACGATTTTGACACAAAATGACTAATATTGAATACGATTTTCAAAAAATCGAGAAAAAATGGCAAAAAAAATGGGAAGAAGAGAAAATCTTCGAAGTCAAAGAAGATCCTGATAAAAAAAAATATTATGTACTGGAAATGTATCCTTATCCCAGTTCTGATTTACATATAGGACACCTACGTAATTATTCAATAGGAGATTCATTTGCACGATACAAACGAATGTGCGGGTTCAATGTCCTCTATCCAATGGGCTATGATTGTACTTCCCAATAAGAGAATACCATAAGAGCTTTGGACTACCCGCAGAGAACGCGGCAATTGACCACGGTGTAAATCCCGAAGAGTGGACAAACAAAAATATAGAATCAATTCAAAAACAGCAAAAGCGAATAGGACTTTCTTACGATTGGACCCGGATGGTCTATTCTCACGACCCTAATTATTACAAGTGGGATCAATGGTTTTTCTTAAAAATGTACGAGAAGGGTTTGGCTTATAGACAAGAAAGTTATGTGAATTGGTGCCCAAAATGTGTAACTGTGCTAGCTAACGAGCAAGTTCAAAGTGGCAAATGTTGGCGCTGTAGTTCGGAAGTTGAACAACAATTTTTAACCCAGTGGTTCTTAAAAATCCGAGACTATGCCGAAGAACTTTTAGATGGATTAGACAAGGTAGACTGGCCAAATAAAGTGAAAACTATGCAACGTAACTGGATTGGAAGATCGGAGGGAACAATAATTAAATTTCCAATTGTGGGGGAAAAAAGAACCATTGACATTTTTACTACTCGCCCAGATACGCTGTATGGGGTCACGTTTATGGTATTTGCCCCCGAGCATCCTTGGGTCAAGGAATGGGTAGAAGAGACTGAATACGAATCTGATTTTCAGAACCTATATACAGAAACTATTAGACAGAATAAATTTCAAAGAACAGATATCGAAGTCGAGAAGAAAGGTATATTTATCGGAAAACACGCGATTAACCCACTAAATAAAGAGGAAATACCTATATATATTGGAAATTTTGTCATTTACGAATACGGTGCTGGAGCCGTAATGTCTGTTCCCGCACATGATTCCCGAGATTTTCAGTTCGCAGTGAAATATAATATTCCAATAAAGGTTGTTATTCAACCTTTTGAATACGAATTGAACGCTGAAAAAATGACCAGAGCGTACGAAGGTGACGGAACTTTAATAAACTCAGAAGAGTTTAATGGGATGGAAAACCGATCCGCGATAAAATCTATGTCAAAAAAATTAGAAGAAATAGGAATGGGAGAGGAAACTGTTAATTACAAACTAAGAGATTGGCTAATTTCCCGACAACGCTATTGGGGATGCCCTATACCAATTATATACTGCGATACCTGTGGAATTGTGCCCGTTCCCTACGAAGATTTACCTGTTGAATTACCGAAAGATGTAAAATTCACGGGAAAAGGAAATCCTTTGAAAACGAGTGAATCTTTTGTTAATACCTCGTGTCCACAATGTGGTATTCAAGCAAGAAGAGAAACCGATACGATGGATACTTTCGTAGATAGTTCGTGGTATTTCTTTCGTTATTGCGATCCAAATGAGGAAAATTTACCATATAGAAAAGATATCGCCGATTACTGGATGAATGTTGACCAATATATAGGTGGTATTGAGCACGGAATTCTCCATTTAATGTACGCACGTTTTTTCACTAGAGTTGCTCGAGATCTTGGGTTTCATTCGTTTGATGAGCCCTTCCAGCGACTATTGACTCAAGGGATGGTTAACAAAGCGCATCCTTATTGCTCTAATTGTGGGACATTTGCTATGAAAGCTGAAATGACGAGCGAAAGCTGTAAAAGATGTGGAACCAAGTATATATTAAAAAGCGTTAAGATGAGTAAAAGTTACGGTAATACGGTGAATCCAATTGGGTTGATGAATAAATATGGAGCAGACGCGGCTCGATTTTTTATTCTTTTTGGAGCCAGTCCCCAATCCGGTTTGGAATGGTCTGATGAAGGTGTAGATTTTGCTTTCAAATATGTAAAAAACACATTTACATTATTAAAAGAACCCCCAGAAACCATCAGAAATGAGAAAATAATTAGAGATACCCTTATTGAATATACCCTTAATAAAACAATAAAAATCGTAAGCGAATCGTTAAATATATTGTCAATTAGGGATGCCATTAACGAAATCATCCAATTTACTTCCGAAATAAGTAGGTATAAGTCTGAGGGGGTTTATAAGGAAGTTTTTGACAAATGTAAAGAGAATTTAATATTATTACTTCATCCATTTGTACCTCATATGACTGAGGAATTATGGGAGCAAATGGGAAAAAAGAGCTTTTTAAGTTTAGCCCTTTGGCCTAACTATGATAAAAATATCCTTTCTGTTGAAAATGATTACAAATGGAATTTAATGAATAATACTGTTGACTCAATTAATCATATAATTCAAATTATAAAGAAAGAAAAACTGACAGAGATGATTATTATTATTGCAGCTGAATGGAAATTCGATGTAATGCTGAAACTTCTCTCATTAGCAGAAAAATCAAAAGATCAAAGAGAAATAATTGGAAAATTAATGGAAAATAAAGAATTTAAAACAAAAGGGAAATTTATTTCTCAAACAGTCATTAAAGTATTGAAGAATCTTGGGAAATATGTTAAATCACCAATCAATGCCATAGATGAATTTAATTTCTTTTTTGAGATTAAAAATATTTATGAAAAGAAATATAAATGTAAAGTAAGTATCATCCCAGAAAATGAATCGCAAGAAAACAAAGCGGCTCAAGGGTTACCTGGGAAACCTGCGATAATAATAAAATAAGAAATTTAACTCCATTTTTTCCCTTTTATATTCTCGGAAGTTTTATAAGCATTTTTAAAGTAAACTATCTTATGAACTCAATTAATTTAAATATATATTACCAAATCTATAATTATAGATTTAATTATATTTCAATCTTCAAATTTTTCTTAAATTACTAATTAATATGACATTTTATGAGTTATCTGTTATTACCAATACAGGCTTTCCATATTATAATTTAATTTTAAATACTCCTCCTAGTGGAGTGAATTTAACTTTAAGATTTTTTGACTTCACGCAACAGAATTTAGAACCATTGACGAAATTAGATCCCGTTAGCTCATTTGAACTCAACGCAGGATTAGTTTCCGCACTCTTTGAGTTTGCTAGAAATATTGATAAAAAAATTGAAATGTTAGAATTTAAATCAAGAAAAAATAAACCTGATAGTTCCGATGACAATCAATATAAAGGGGATGTGTTAATCACGACTCAAACAGAGCCTTATCTCCTTCAAAAGTCTGTTAATGCAAAAATCAAAAATATTTATAATTTAGTTATCGCAGATAAAATTCCACTTGATTCAGCTTTAGAATTACTACAAAATGAAGAGGATAAAATTATCGAAATCCTAACTGATAAAGAAGCTAGAAACCGCGTAGAAGTGCAAAAAGAAGAGATTAACAGGTTAGCAGACGGTTTTTTAAAGGAAATGAGTAGTTATGGGCTTAATGGCATTTGTATAACATCGTTTGATCTTTCACCAATCATGAGTTTCGGGATTTTATATTCATTGGCAGATATAGACGCTATTTTAAGAAATATTAATGTATTTCCGAATATTTCAACGCTTGAATGGATTTACCGACAATCTTATTTTTCAAATGAACAGTTATGGGTCTATATAATAAAATCAGGAGTTGGTCCAACTATTAATGACCTGTTTGAGCCTTATTTTTATTTACTTTTTGCAGATTCACAATCATATTTAGGTGAGTTTCCAGGAAAACTTGCATCTAGGTTTGATCAAATTTTAGGATAAACTAAATAAAAGCATGTTAGATATTAAAAAGGAGAATTATTTGCAGCTTCAATTATTTCACTAAATGACTCAGCTTGAAGGGAAGCGCCCCCAACTAAACCTCCATCAATGTTTTCCTTTATGAAAATATCTTTTGCATTACTAGGTTTTATAGAACCTCCATATTGGATTTTGACGGCATTTGCAGTTTTACTATCATAAATATTTGTAATCAAATCGCGTATAAAAATATGAATTTCTTCAGCTTGTTCCGGAGTAGCAGTTCTTCCCGTCCCTATCGCCCAAATTGGCTCATAAGCTATAACTGATTTTCGTATTTCTTCACCACTCAAGTCTTTAAAAGAAAGTCTAAATTGTTTCTCTATAAATTCTTTTGTTTTATGTGTTTCTCTCTCCTTCAAGTGTTCTCCAATACATACAATAGGTTTCAGGTTAAAATTCAAAGCCTTTTTCAGTTTTTTATTTATGATTTCATCGGTTTCCTTTAGAATATCTCTTCTTTCACTATGACCCAAAATAACATAGCTGCATCCTAACTCTTTTAAGAAAACAGGAGAGATTTCGCCAGTAAAAGCACCTTTTTCCTCGAAATACATATTTTGTGCTCCTATCATTATGTTCGTATTTTTAGTGAATTCAATCACAGGAAATAAAGCTGTATATGGTGGAGCAATTACAATATCGACATTGTTTATGTTTTTCACAAGTGGAATTAACTTTTTCAGCATCTCTATACCCTCAAAAGGTATGCCTTTATTCATTTTCCAATTCCCACCGATTATTGGTCTTCTCATCAAAAATTCACTTATTAAATTTTTTATATACTTTAGATAAAGCTCATTTACTATTTCAATTTAAGCTTTATTAATGTAAAGGGATGTTAAATCCCTGAAACCTTTTTTAAAAAAAGAGTAATGAAGAAGATTATTCTTCTTTTTTAATTTTTTCCTCTAACTTTGTAGCTCTTAATAATTTTTTAACTTCTTCTACATCTGGAGGAATTACTTTTGGCAATCCGAGTTGATCTCTTCTTCTTTCTATTGCAGGTTGCATTGGGATGGCTTTACCATTTTCTAAAATAGCGGAAGCTTGTGTTGTATAGTAGTCTGGTGCTTCTCCTTTTTCAACGCTAATATTTTTTAAAATCGTAAAAATTTCTGTGAGTTCTACTTTTTGGGGACAAACCTCGTCGCAGGTATCACATACTGTGCATCCCCATATATTAAAAGCGTTTTCTTTACCAAAAATTTTCTCTTTTAACCCAAGAAGTGCATCTAAGATAAGTCTTCTAGGATTATATCGACCATTTGTTATTTGTGCTACAGGACACGCTCCACTACAAGTAGCACATTGATAGCAATAAGCTAGCGTATTACCAATGTCGGATTGGAGAATCTGATTTCGAAATTCAAAATCTATTGTTGCCATAATTATTTAGTTAGTTTTTTTAACCTTATTTTAATAAAACCTACCGTTAAATTTTAAATTAATTCTTTTTAATTTAACCCAAGAAAAGGTTCAATTTCTTTAACAAATCAGAAAATAAAAAAAATTCGAGTAATTTTTGACAATTTCTTATGGAAATAAATTTGATTATTTCTAAGCAATGATTTAATTCAATTTACCAACGATTTCTCTAATAATATCTTCACCTGCTGCCCCTAGCATTATTCCGTCTCTTACTAAGGGTTGTCCTTGAATTTCAATAATTCCATCACACAATTCTCCGTTTTTGAAGAAAAGTAGAGTAGGAATGGCTGTTACATTAAATTTATTGCCTAAAGCTCTATTCTGGTCTAAATCTACTGTTATTAATTTAATTAATCCTTCCCTTTTAAGTTTCTCCAATATTGGAGAGACAAATTTGCAGGGACCGCACCATACAGTAAAAATGTCTATGATCAGATTCCCTTCCTTCATATTTTCAGCAATTTCTATACCAAAATCTTTTAATTCTTCGATTCTTGTCATCTTCATCAGTTTAACAATTTATATAATTGAAAAAATTAGACTTTTAAAATTATATGTGTATTATTAGTCAAAATAAATATTTAATTGCTTTTATTAGTATCAATTATTAAAAATTAAGCTATAAATGGGAAAAGTCGTGTATTTTTTTTCACAGCCAATAAAATTAGAAAGAATTTCAACCAATCGCTTTTCAAAAAAACGGGCTAAAAAAAGATATAATTATGAATCTAAAGAAGATTTATCTGCAATTACGTTTAATTGTGCGATTAACCAGCAAACTTCTTCATAGGTTGATGATGATTCAAAAATTTCTTGCGTTTTTTTTTGTATTTCGTTCTTTGAAGCTTTGTTTAGACCTTTAGTAAGATCCAATTGCATCTTAGCTAAGGTTTGACATAAGCTTTTGTAAGATTTATTTTCGAGAGATAGTTTATGTGCTACTAATGTTATCTCTGCTTCTAAATCCGGACTTATTCCTGCCTCTATTAGCTCTAAAGTTTCTTCAAATTGAATTTCTAACTCTGGTCTTCTCTCTAAATGTTGTTTTTTGATTTCTCCTTTCTTTAGAGAGTCCTTAATAGCTATAAATGCCCCATATTCTTTATTTTGAGTAATAATTT
Source organism: uncultured archaeon (assembly GCA_964508365.1). GTDB lineage: Archaea > Asgardarchaeota > Lokiarchaeia > Sigyniarchaeales > SOKP01 > SOKP01. Next base: position 21,541 of record CAZDTP010000033.1, on the reverse strand, counting down.
GAATGTTAGCGGTGTTTTCATTTTTATCATTTATCAGCTTTGCTTTATCTATTGATAAATCTCTTCTTTTTTTAGTTATATTTGATCCAAACCACAGATACATTGTTTTAGAATCGTCAATTAAATAAACTTCATCTTCTTTAAAATCGGCTTTCCTTATTTTTTTAAGACCTCCTCTTATACCGACATTGTATACTATCATAAAAATCTCTTCTCGGATTAATAGAACAACTAAGAATTAAATTCTTTTTAATTGCACTTTGCAAATAAAAAAAAAAATTCTTATATTTTTAAAGATTTTTCAGTTAAAATTTCTACTCTTATGTTAGAGTCTTTTTTTGCCATAATTTCTTTGAAGATATTTAAATCTTTTTCCCAATTATGCATTGGTACTACTATTTCAGGTTGAATATCCACAGCAGCATTAGATGCTTCTTCAAAATCCATAGTATATGTCCCTCCGCAAGGTAATAAAGCTACAGTAATATTTCGGGCCTTTAACTCTTTCATTTCAGGGATTCTTTCAGTATCGCCTGCATGATAAACACTTTTACCTGCTGATTCTATTATCGTTCCCGTCCAATTATTGCTTTTTGGATGCGTTATTTTCTCGATTGTATACGCAGGAAACAATTCGATTGAAAAATCTTCATACGCAAACTCTTCACCGATTTCCAAGCCTTGACCACCAAATTTCTTTAAACTGTTTGCAATGCTAATAGGACCTAACAAAACTGTATCATCTTGCCAAATTTTTTTAATATCTGATTTCGAAAAATGATCTCCATGTGTGTGTGAAGTCACTATGATATCCGCTTTTTCTTCTCCATCTTTGATATTATAAGGATCTAAATATATAATCCTTCCACTAAAGATCTTAATTTTAAAGCATGCGTGACCCAACCAAATAATTTCCATTTGAGTGTCTATATTAATCACCTCAATATTTTATCATGAAATTTAATTTTATTTATCATGTCTATAAATGATTTACTAAATTATAATTCTTGCTTGAAAAACATACTAATCATATATGATTCGAATTGAAAATATTAATATTGAGGTTTATTTTTCATTTATTATTCAACTACTTTTCCCTAGAGTGCGTGAAGAATGAATTTAACAAGAGATGATTTGATCCAGTCAGATGCTACAATGAATCAAATGCGTAATATGGTTTATCATTTAGAGAGATTTATGAAACTCAATGAAGTGTCCGAAATAAGAGAGAATTTAAGGAGAATGGGTCGAAATATCGCCCGAACTTATATAAAATATTGGAAACCAATTGATATTGTTAAAAAAGATAATTTAAATGATGTAATAACCACAATCTATAAAAAAATCTTAAATAGCTCGGTTTCGGTGGATTTTAATGAAATAAATAAGATCGTCACGGTTAAAGATAATGATTGCCCTTTATGTAAGTATCATTTTAACGATATCGATGTTGCAGGATGTGAAATTATTGCAGCAATGCTATCAGAAATAATAACTTGCCTTAATAAAGGAAAATCTTCATTAATACTAGAACCACTTGATATTCTTGAATCTCGAACATTTGGACATAAATCTTGTATTCAAAGCTTTAAATACAGAGAGGGAGGTGTTTAATAATGGGAGCAGTGCAATGGTTATTAAAAAAGATTACTAAAGTATTCGGTAGAAACACTACTTCTTTATATTATGTTCTTCTTTATCGTGAAATATTAAAAGAGATAAATGATATTACGAAAGATGAAGAGGATAGTATTATTATACTTAGAGAGATCGGGAAGAAAGCTGCCACAGAATCATGCGAGCGTCACACAGCTGTTTTTAAATGGATGCCTGGGAGCCCAAAAAAAGTAATTGAATATTTTGAACTTTTATGGGTTGTTGTTTTTGGAAAGGAATTAGAAGAGGGGGACTTAACATATGAGGAACTTCCTAAAGAAGGCTCGAAATATAACGATTATATTGTTAAGATAAAAAGTTGTCCACTTTGTGCAGGGTATGGGGTAGATGATGAAGATACTTTCAAATTTCAAAAAGTAAACAGTAAAAATAGTGAAGGTCTTGCGTGCGGTTTAACGGGAATGTTAGAAAATGTTGCTAATTTCATACTTAAAATAAAAAGAAACGATTATAGAATTAGTATAGTAGAACAGAAGTGCTTAGCGAAAGGTGATGAACATCTTCAGTTTATTTGTAAAATTTATGATTCTTTAGAATGGAAAGAGTTTAGTTCCGTTCGAATTCAAGATAAAATTAAATCTGGAGTTAAATTTGAAGAATCTATAGAAGAGGATGTTATTCAAGAAACTAAGTTAGACATTATTGATAAACTTCAAGAAGTCTTATCTCTTGATAAAATTGAGGAATTACTTGATGAACCCTTAGAGGGCATTAAAAGAAAAGTTGCTGAGATCATTGAAGATAAACTAAACATGGAACCCTCCCATTTCTTCGATTATTTTAAAAATTATGAGGATGATCTATTAAGAATCATTGGTTATCTCGCAGTTCATTTACTTAATGAATATGGAGGATTAATCGAAAAAACTTTGAAGAATAACACATTTGCTAAAATTGCGGGATATCTTTTTAAACAGTTAAGAGAATTTGTTTTATTATTCATCCCTATTGATGTAATCAACGATTATCATCAATTATTAATAAGTTTTCTTGATGGTTTAGCCCCAGCAGAGATGGTCGAGAATGTAAGACAATTCTCGGGTAAGGATGATATTAATTTTCTCTTTGAAGGAGCCCAAATGGCACTTGAAAATTTAGGAATTGACTTTTCAGAGTTAAAAGATAATGTTTGGGAAGAAATAAGAAAGGAAAGAGAAAACGGTTTACTTTCTTCGGATCAGTCAATGATGGAAAAAACTGAAGAAAACATCCCAAAAATTATTAAGATTATGCAAGAAATTTTAATGTTATTAAGCGATATTTTAACGCTTCCAATAAGAGTATTAATTTCCGAAAGCCATTATGGCCTTAAAACAGCTATTAACTCTGTAGTATCTGAAGAAGAAGGGTTGTTCGGGAGTATAAAAGATAGAATTGATACAATTTTTGACTATGTTCAAGAATTAAAGCAATAATAAAAAAAAAGAGAAATTTAAATTTTTTTTGATGTTTTTTAAGTTTTTAGACCTAAATACATCCAAAAAGCGAAAGTCATCATTAACCCTCTTACAAACCCAATAGCAATTCCGGGTGGAATAATAGAATCTAAAGCTCCGCAGACAACGAAAATTGTGAATCCTAACCCTAAATAGAAAAATTTCTTTCTTAATTCTCCAGTTGCTTGTTTTGCCTTAATAAAAAACCCAATACCAAGAAATACTAAAGCTGATACGAGGAACAAAGCAACTAATAAAAATGTTGGATGATCCCTAATAAAACTAGCATCAATTAAATCCTGACCTGGATTAGTAAGTGTCCATGTGAAGGATTCGTTTGTTTGGAACCATAGAAAGTACTCAAATATAATACCTAATATAATAAATGCTCCAACTAATATCCATTTTTTTTTAGGTATTAAAAGTTCACCACCAAGATACATTGCAACAATTAATGTCGGAGCTACCCACAAATAACTTAATAACGAATATAAATAGATTGGTGTTATGTTGGTTCCTGTAAATGTAACTAAAATAAAATCTATAAATGGACCAAGCCATAGAAAGCCAACAAAAAGCATAGTCAATGCAGCGAATGTTAAGAGTTTTGCTTTTAATTTTATTGATTTATATAACGATAGCAATGCAAAAAATGTAGCTGATAAAATAATACCTGTGGCCGTTAAGCCATCTAATAATCCTAATGCGTCAACCATATCAATATACCTTTTTTTTTAGTGTAGATTTATTTCAAATTTATATATTATATTGTGGATTTTGTATTTATAATTACTTCTTGATTAAAATTTATCTTCTTATCTTAATAGAGAATTGGGTAGCCTAATTTTGTTTTGAAATCCTTTTATTTTAGAAAAAAAAGATATTTTATAAAGGAAATTGACATAGAATTATATTAGAATTTATTACTAAAAATTCGATGGATATTATTATAATTTTAAAGGTTATATTATGAGAAATCTTGCAAAGAAAGGTGTAATAAAATTATCTATTTTTGTACCGCTCGCAATTATCGTTATGACTCTCTTTTCACTGCCCTTAATGGGTATACCCCCGTTAGGTAACCTCTTATTTCCAGGAAACGGAGTATGGAAAGTTCCGGGAGAGCTTCCAGCAGCAGAAAGGTTAAATATACAAGGGTTAAGAGGGGAAGTTACTGTTATTCGTGATGATTGGGGTATACCTCATATTTTTGCCGAATACGAAGAGGATCTCTTTTTTGCCCAAGGTTATTGCCATGCTCAAGACAGGCTTTTCCAAATGGATATGTGGCGCCGTCAAGTGCGAGGAGGATTGTCAGAAATTTTAGGAGAAAGTATGTTAACCAATGACAAAATCGCGCTTGCGAGGGGAATGGAGGATTCAGCTATTAAAACTGATGAATTATTGAGAGAGATGTATGCTAATGGAACACTTGATTATTTTAGTTCATTTGAAAGGTATGTTGATGGAATTAATCTCTATATTGAAACTCATAACGATTTCAAACCATTAGAATACCAACTAACAGATTTTAAACCTACCAAATGGACGACCGTCGATACGTTATGTCTAGTACAGGAAATGGCAAGACAGATGTCTTGGAATAGTAATGATTTAGAAAGATATGTTACTTTACAATCGTTGAATCATACATATTATAACGAACTTTTTGGAGAACCTTTACCTTATCAAATCCCTATAATTCCCGAGTACGGGGATTATCCAGAAAGTCCTATGATAGCGGGAGTTGATTTGAAACCTAATGACGCTTTAAAATCGGAAATTACAAACTTTCTGGAAAAGATTCAAGAAATTGATTCCGAGAAAATCTTAATGGAGAACCAAAAAGAGCAAATAATAGGGTCAAATAATTGGGTTGTTAACGGCACTTTGAGCAATACAGGTTCGCCAATCCTCTGTAACGATATGCATCTTGCTTGGTTGATGCCAGGAGTATGGTATGAACAACATTTAAAAGCTGAAGATACAGGATTTCACGTATATGGCTTCATAATACCGGGGATGCCTGGTGTTGCCGTAGGTCATAATGAAAGGGTAGGTTGGGGGTTCACAAACACTGGATATGATGTAATAGATTGGTATTATTATAATAAGGATGGACCAAATAACTACATTTACAACGGAATATCAACAGCTTATACACAAAAAACATATAACATAAAAGTTAAAGATCAAGAGACAATTAAGTTCGTAGTTAACTATACTGTTCATGGGCCTGTATTCAGTGATTTAATTGATTTTGGATTATCTTCATCTCTAGGAGACATTGTTTTAGCGCCAAAATGGACTGCTAACGATTACTTTTTCAATATCCTTGCTGGTAATGGGTTTGATCGAGCAAATAATAGGGCAGAATTTGACGAAGGTTCAAAATACTGGACTCTTCTTGCTCAAAATATTGTATACGCGGATATAGATGGAAACATCGCTATTAGACCAACAGGCAAAGTACCGATTAGAGACGATTCTAAAAACCCTCCAGGACATTTAGGAAACGGAACACTCCCATATAACGGTTCAAACGGTGAAGGAGAATGGACTGGATATATTCCCTTTGAAGAATTACCTAATTCTCTTAATCCATCGCAAAAATATTTAGCTTCCGCAAACCAAATTGTCGCAGGACCGGAATACAAAAAATATTTCTTACAAAACGAATACGCTGATGGATACAGAGCAAGAAGAATAAATGAACTTCTTATGAATGCTGCTGATGGATCTGTAAGTGTAGAGACTATGAAAAATATACAAAACGATGTGAACTCAACTGCAGCGAGGGCGTTCATTCCAAAGTTAATTGACGTTATTCACGATTATTATGGTCCTACAATTCCCACAAAAATCAACAAAATTCTCACTGAATTAGAAAGCTGGGGTTATATTATGGATAAAGACAAAAGCGCACCAACAATTTATCGTAAATGGAGAGATTTTTTCCAAGATTTTACATTTGACGACGAATCTACATTATATGGAATTAATATACGCTCTAGAATTGTGGTATTAGAGTATTTAATGAAAGAAAATGTATCTTCTCATTGGTTCAATAATATCTCCACGCCTGAAAATGAAACAAGAGATGATATAATGATTCAAGCATTAAATGCTACTATAGATTGGTTAGAAGATTTTTATAATTCAGATGATCCAACAACTTGGAGGTGGGGCGATCTTCATCAACTTTACTTCACCTCTCTTACTCAGTTAGATTTCTTAAGTAAAGGTCCTTATGAAGCCGATGGGGAGGGGTATACCATCAATCCCTCTGGGGTAAATATAAAAAATGGAGTAGGGTACGCAAGAGGCGGAGCGTCTGAGAGACTAATTATCGACTTTAGCGATTTAAATAATTCATTAAGCGTAATTCCATCAGGACAACGAGGTCTTTCAAATTCAAAACACTATTCAGATCAACTAGAACAACTTTTCTTACAAGGTAAATACCATTATCAATATTTCTCAAACACATTATACAACTTTCCTACTAGTTCAATTGAATCTAAATTATATTTCTTTCCAACTGGAGGTTAATGGCATGGAAATTGAAAATAGAACGTTCTACATAAGTATAGTTATAGTTTTATGTCTAACAATGTTACTAACTCTAATTCCAGTTTGGCAGTTAGTGATAATACCAGGGATTATTGCTGGAATGCTTAATAAATCGTTAAAACGCGGGATCTTAAGTGGTGTTAGTGGTGTCACCCTCTCATGGGGAATTTATATCATAGTTGGAATGTATACACGAAATGTTTATTTAACGCTCGATCAATTCGGAGAGTTAATCTTTGGAGGTGGTTCTGGATGGATATTTTTAATACTCATAATACTATTAGCAGCTATATTTGGGGCAGTTGGTGGAGGTATTGGTAATGGTTTAATTGCTGTAATTAATGTATATCTCGAAAAACATCCTTCTAGGGATTTGAAGACAAAATGAAATTAAGACATAACCTAATTTAATTACTTTTTTTTCTCTACATTTTAATTTTAAAATACAGAAAATAAAAATTATTGCGTTTTCTAATCTAAAAGTGAAGCAATCCTATTGGAAACACTCTGGATATTTAGAAAAACCATACCTAAACTAGAATTAGCGCCACAAAGCGTGCATAAAATAGCGTTTTCACCAGCTTTAGAAAGAACAATAATTCCATTTAGACCTTCAATAAGAATTCTTTTTAACTCGCCTCTATCAAGTTCCTCAACCGCTCGCTCTGAAACGCTCTGTATAGCTGCTGACATCGCAGAAACTATGCCATCATTCACATTACGACTTAAAACGGAACAAATAGGAAGTCCTTGAACACTAACAATAGCAGAACCCTCTATATCACTATTTACTGCTGATAATTTTCTTAGTAGATCGGTGAGCTCGCTAATATTCTCAGACAACCATAATTACCTCCTAACATTTTAACGAGAGTTTTAAAGCCTTACAAAATTTTTCACTCAAATGTAAATCATCGTAATGAGTGATAAATCAATAACTTATATGATCTATTAAAATTAACTTAATTTAATTATTAATGTTTACCTTATTTTTTCTATTTTATAATGTATGTGGTACTTAAATTAAAAAATATTTTTATCGATTTTAACATTAACATATATTAATGAATGAGATAAACAAATTGAAAAATCAATCTGATCAAGGAAGTAGTAAGGAAGAAGCAGAAACTGAAGCCGAAGAGAAAAAAATTAAGTTAGAATCTCTTAATAAAGCGGGTAAAATTGCTCAAGAAGTAAAAAAATTCATTAGGCCGCAAGTAGAGGTTGGAACAAATGTATTTAATCTTATTAAAAGTGCTGAAGCAAAAATCATCGAGTTAGGTGGAGAATGGGCTTTCCCCATCAATGTAAGTATAAATAATACAGCAGCTCATTATACATCTCCAATTAAAGACGATGAACTTACTATTAATGAAGGAGATATTGTGAAAATTGATTTAGGAGTTCATATCGAAGGTTACATTGTTGATACTGCCTTTACAGTAAGTTTTAATGATGAAAAATCCCTTGAAAATTTAATTCAAGCAACAGAAATAGCCCTTGAAGCAGCAAAAATGTTAGCTAAACCCAAAGTCAACACTAGGGAATTAGGAAAAAAAATAGAAGACATCGTAAAAGGATTTAAATTTAACCCAATAAAAGAATTAGGCGGTCATCAAATTGAAAGATGGATTGTACACGGTAAAAAACAGTTGCCTGAATTGGGTAACCAAGGTGGGGATGTTATGGAAGAAGGGGAAGTTTTTGCTATAGAAATTTTTGCTTCAACAGGAGAAGGAAGCATTCACAATACAAATGCTTCCTATATCTATGAATTAAACCCCTACGCAGGAAGAGTTCCGCTGAGGAGAAAAACATCTAAGCAAATTCTAGGACATATCAATAAAAATTACAAAACTCTTCCTTTTGCAGAAAGATGGTTAGCTAAAGACTTTAGAATGGGTGTTGTTTTTGGACTCCAAGAACTAATTCAGCAAGGAAAAATTCGAGTTCATTATGTTCTAGCAGAACAGAAGGGAGAGTTTGTCGCTCAGAGTGAAGAAACGATATTGATAACTGAAGATGGATTTAAACAGCTAACCTGAAATTGGAGATATAAAACCACTTAATCTCAGAGAACTTATGAGAAAACTAAAAATATGCCTTATTTCTTTAACTGTTTCTCCAGATAGTGTGGATGGCGAGGCAAAAGTCATCAGAGCTCTTTTTGAATATTTAAAAAAACAGGGACATAGCGTTAAATTAGTCACAGGTAAATGGAATAAAGACTTAGACACTCCCGACATTATTCAATTCGATTTAATCAGAAAAAGGTTTCTATGGGTGCTTCATTTTTATTTTAAAGTCATTAGATACTTAAGAAGTAATAGATTCGATATTGTGCATGCAAATAGCGCAAAGGCTGCCTTACCAGTGATTTTATCCCTTCAGAAAAAATTTATTTGTACAATTCACGATTTTACTCCTTTTGAAACACAACTCACAAAAATTCCATTAGAAAAGCTTTTAATTAAATTTGTTTCAAAAAGAGCATCTTCGATAATAACAGTATCTAATTTTATTAAGCAGGAATTCCAGCATTTTATTCCTAATATCGACAAGTATAAAATTAACACGATTTACAACGGTATTGATGAAAAATACAAACCATATCCTAATGAAGCTCAAAAATTAAAGGAAAAACTAAATATTCAGGGTCCAGTTTTATTATTTGTTGGAAGAATAACACAATATAAGGGTGTGAAAAGTATAATTGAAGCTTATAAGCTAGTTAAAAGCGAAAATCCTAATATCAAGTTAGTTATTGGTGGAAAGCCTGATTTTTTAATGAAAAATGAATACAATAATTGGATTGCTGATTATAAAGATGTTCGTTTTTTAGGTTTTATCCCCGAATCTGATATTCCATTCTATTTTTCGATGGGAGACATTTTTATTACATATTCATCTTCATCTGAAGGATTTGGATTAACCCCTTTGGAAGCCATTTCTTGTGGAACTCCTGTTATTTGTTCAGCAATTTCGGTATTTAAAGAAATATTAGAGGACCACGCGCTCTTTGTTTCGCCTAGAAATCCCATTAAATTAGCAGAGAAAATTAATTTCCTACTACACAATGATGATCTAAGAAATCAATTAGTTATTAATGCTCAAAAATATATCCAAAAGTATAGTTGGAATGCAGTAGGCAAAAGATTAGAAAAGGAATACGAAAAATTTATGAACCTCTAAGAGCCCTCCAAGAGGTTTTTCTTAACAGTTTTATAACAGACTTCATTTGGATTCTCAAAATTCAATATTTTTTCTCGAAAGTTATTGTTAAACCTATCAGATTTCGGTCTGGTTGAGAGAATCCCCAAAGATTTTTTTACGATTTCGTCAATTCCTTTTATATGTTGTAAAGGGAAGCCATTATTTATTAAAAAACTCTCTTGGGGTGCTGTTTCTCCTGGAAAAAATTCTATACTTGGTACATTTAATAGACTTGATTCACGTACTATTGTTCCACCGCCACTGATTACTAAACTGCTGTAAAAACACAGATCAATCATATTCGGCATGTATCTTGTTATTTTTATATTGGAATATCTTTTGTAATTCTCCAATTTCTCGTTAAGAAATAATTCTTGCTTTTTAGTTCTTACAATTATCAGATATTTATGGTTTGGAAATTCTTTAAAGATAGGAGGAAAGAACTTGCTAATTAATGATTCTTCTGGCTTAAGAATATCAATAAAATAGCTTGCAAATGAGGGTTCACTTCGTATAACTACATACTCTCCCTTCTTTAAATTATATTCATCAAGTATGGAAGGATTTGGTTGATACTCCGATAACCAAGCTATCTCGTCTATACCATTAAATCTTAACAATTTATTTGGATTTGCGTGGAGGTCTATGTACAGTTGCTCGGGAACACAATTAGGAGTAATAATATTATCTAAATAGGGAAATATTAATTTACATACTGGAATATTACGAGGTTCGTCGTTATAACCTATCGAAGGGATATTCAAACCATACGAGATTCTTGTACCCTCAACAGATGAAAATGTAATAAAATAATCTGGCTTAAAATTTACAACTTTAGGGAATAATTCCGTCAAACGGTTGATATATGACGTTAATTTATTTTCTAAAGTAGCGCCCCCATGCTTCCCTACTTTCTCATAAATTATTTCTAAATCGTCTAGAATTTGAAAGGTTGAGTCGTAATCTCTTGCTGTAACAAGGATATCAGCTCCATCATTTCTAAATTTTTCTATAAGAGATTTAAACATTATACCTGTTTTTGGTTCTTCAATATCAATCCAAATTTTCTTTCTTGCTATACTCATAATTAAAATAATTCTTTCAGTTGTTTTTTAAAAATTTGAAAAAGAAGCATAAATTGTGATTTAAATCCAATCTGCAGGTTTTTTTTTTAATAACTTAGCAGGGTTTCCAACAATTATATCTCTTTCATTAGTATTTTTGGTAACAACAGCACCTGCTCCAACAATTGTTCCCCTTTTTAAAGTTATTCCCGGAAAAATAACTGAATTTGCACCTAGTGATACTTCGTCTTCAATTGTTGGACCAATCAAATCAAATTCCTTCCGCTCCATATATTTATCATTCGTTAATTTACTGAAAGGACCCATAAATACATTATTTCCAATTCTACAATATAACGGAATATATACTCCCGTTTGAATACTAACTTTATTACCTATTACTACATTACCGTCAATAACCGTGTTAGTACCAATAACTGTATTATGCCCTATTACTGTTTTTTCTCTTATCATAACATTATTTCCTGTTTGACAGTTATTCCCAATTAAGACTTCAGAGTAAATTATACTACCTGCCCTTATGGTACAATCTGTTCCAATAGAAACTAATGGACTCTCGTAATCCGTTCCATTCTTCTGACTCTTTACCACTTCTAATAATTCCGCTCGTTGGCGGTGCCCAATAATACAATTTTCCCCTATATAAGTCCCCGATTGAATTAAAGCGTTTCCGTAAATATTGACACCCTTAGAAATATAAACTCCGCTTTCAATTGTAACTCCTTTTCCTATTGTTGAAAATGTATCAATAAATGCATTTTTATCGACGATAGCATTCTCATGAATAAAAGAATTATTTGTATCTTCCCGTTTCACTTCTATGGATTCACTTTCTTTTGATTTTTAATTAATATATATTATAAAAAATATTAATTTAATCATTTTACACAATTACAAGGAGAGGAATTACACTTTTTACACTTATTGGGGTATTTACTAACTATAGCTTTTTCTATATCAATATCTAAGATATTTGCGATAGAAATTGTCCAAGCTATTATATCTGCTAACTCTTCAGAAATCTTTGTTTTATCTAATTCTTGGGCGTTTAATAAAGTAGCAAGCTCACCGATTTCTTCAATAAGCCAGATGTACGTGCTTTTAATCCCTCGATTTAGGTCCTTGTGAAGGTAGAGCTTTTTGAGTAACGCCTGAAATTCCGACATACGCATGTTTAAATGTAATCATATTTATAAGAAATATTACAAATAAAGTTACGAGGGGGTAAACAACCAATCAAAAATACCTAACCAAGCAAAAATGACGATCAATATTAAAGCAGTAGCTATAATTACAGTTGTTGTCGGGCTAATTTTAATTCCAATTGAACTATCCTCAAAAAACCTCATTAAACCAGCGCCTCCTAAAGGCATTGGTGCATTTCCGCTTCTCCTTTTTTTACGTTTTGATTGGCTGCGTTGAGACGACAATTATAATTTTCTCAATTATTTTTATTAATTAAATAAATTTAAAACAACACAAATAATAAGTTTTATCTCGAATCATATAAATAAATATAATAAATTTTTATTAATGGTATTAATTATTGTTAGTTAATTCGAGTTTACAAAGGAATTGAATTATGAGAAGAAAAAGTTTTTTTATTATATTTATTGGATTTTTATCTTTTATGATCGTATTTTCAGCTATTCATGATGATTTTTCATACAATTATCAATATCATTTCTCAGATGAAGACCCTCAGCTATCAAGGACTTTAGAAGGAGCAAATAACCTTTTAGTGGTAGATATGGTAAGAACCACTAATTTAAGTTCCTTTGGTTTAGTAAATATAAAGGATAGGCTAACAATCTTAAATAATAATAACAATCCGATTAATTCAATTTTATTTGGAATAAAGGTTGAACATTCAAATAATTTAATTTATTTTAACGCTTTTGGTGAAGCACAGAACACACTATTAATCGAAAGATCCCACGAAATAATGGACATTTACGAAATGATAACTATTTATTTTGATATGCCTTTATTACCTTCACAAAGAATTACTTTTACTGTTCTGCATTCATATACGAATTTAATGTCTTATCAGTTTGCATATATTGACGATGAAGTTACTCAACTTTTAGTATTTAAAGGACAATTTTTCCCTCTTTTACCTTACAAGAGCGAAGGAAATATTAAATCAACTTATCTGTTACCCGAAGGATCAACATTATATTATCATACACAAATTGGGCCAATGGGAACTCCAATAGGGGATACTAATGTGTTATACGATTTAGAATATAGCGAAGAATTTAACTATCTAGAGCCCTTTTTACTAAACTTAGGAGAGAATAACGAAACAACAATTTCTGTAAAAGATAGGTCAACATCAAAATTAGAAATAGAAAAGATAGACAAATATATTTACATATCTCCTTGGGGTATTATTAAAAATGTTGAAGAAATTACGATTGAAAATGTTGGGATTGTTGAAGTCGCTCAATTATCAATGAAAATTCCAATCGATGCAACGAATGTAAAAGTTTATGACGATCTGGGAGAAGTCTTAGGGGTATCCCTTATAGAATCTATTGATGATGTTTCAACAAAAACCGTTTCTATTGAATTATACCAGAATAGAGTTTCGCTGACACCAGCATCAAAATTTAAGTTTTTTCTTGAATATTATCTACCCCCTGAAAAATATTTATCTTACAATTGGCTCCAACAATCCATTTCAATAAACTTACTTACGACAAAATATGAATATTTAATATACGAACAAACTACCAATGTAATTATCGAAGGTTGTGGTAGTATTGACTATATGTCTTCATTACCAGAAGCTTTGCATAACTCGGGAAATTCCAAAGTTATAGTATACAACACACAAAATATAAGTCCACTAGTAAAAAAAGATATACTACTTACTTTTACTATTGATTTATTTGAAACATTTCTTAGACCTGTTGTGTTCGTTATGATCATTGCCTTATTATCGTCGATTTTCGTTTTTGCAATTAAAACTCTAAAAAGAGAGGAACAAGTATCGATCTTCAAAAAAGAATTCATCCCTTCAAGTGAAATTAGAGAATTTTGTTCATTGTACGAAGAAAGAAATGCATTAGTGTTGGAAATTAGAAATGCAGAAAGTGAGACAAAACGCAAGAAGTTAGCAAAAAAGACTTATAAGAATTTATTAAGCAAAAATACAGCAAAAATTGAACAGATCAAAGAAGAAATCCACCCTTTTAAGAAAATATTGATGGAGACGAACGATACATTCAATAATATTGTAAAAAGACTTGATGTGTTAGATGCCGAAAGAATTAGTATTTCGGATAGCTTAAATCTCTTGGAGACGCGATATAAAAGAGGAAAATTACCTTCTAAAGCAGCTTACCAAAAATTATCAGATGATTTCTTCAATAGACGAAAAAAATTAGATAGATCGATCGACAAGTATATTCAACAACTAAGAAGTTATTTATTATAAATGACAAAAATTTCGGTGAATTAATGAGACCGTGGTTATGCGACATTTTAGCTTGTCCGATTGACAAATTTTTTCCTCTAGAGTTGATAATCTTCTCTTTTCAAACAAACGAAAATATCTTTAAAGAAATATTAGAAGCGTATGATAAGAAAGACTTATTTAGTATTAAAAAGGAAAAAGTTATTGAAATTGAGCAAAAAAATGAAGAATTACTTCTGAAAGACGAAATCGTGATTGAAAAAAGTAAACTTGGTATTTATATAAATAAAATAATTTCTAGCATTAAAGAAGTAGATAATATGCTCGATAAATCTTCATCTGAGCTAAGTAAGCGATGCATTCACATTATACAAAATGATATAAAACAAAAAATAAAAGCCTTCTCAAACAATTTGATGAATGAACATATTGATACTATTTTGCCAGAATTATATTTATTAAACAAATTCAAAACTGAAATTGAAATTGAAACGGGTATATTGTTCTGTTCTCAGTGTAAGAGATGGTTCCCAATCACCGAAACTATTCCGCAGATGTTACCGGATGAATATAGAGATAAAGAAGCAGATATTCTATTTCTGAAAACCAATAAAGATTTATTAGATAACACATTTTTTAAACAAAATTTAAAACCATTTAATCTATAAAAAATAATTTTTAAAGCCCGGTGGTGTAGTGGCCAAGCATCTGGGGCCTTGAACCCCGTGACCACGGTTCGAAATTTATCGAGTCATCTCGATAATCGAAACTCCGTGCCGGGCTAATTACACCTTTCTTTAAAAAGATTTATTTGAATATAAGAATAAAAAATTAATCCAAAACTAAATGATTTAATATGATTCGGCTATCCTCTATGAATTGGGGTATTTTAGAAACAATTTACCTAGTTATATCTTTCATTGTAGGATTTGTTATAACATTAGTAATTATCCCTTATATTATAAAAATCATGAAACGGAAAGGATACACGGGGATAGATATACATAAGACATTAAAAAATGAAGTTCCGGAATCTGGTGGGATTTCTATTATCATTGGTATATCAATTACTGCTATTTTATTGACTATATTTTTCCCAGATTTCTTTAATGAAATCTTGATTTTTGTTTTAACAGTAGTAATTTCTGGTTTAATTGGTTATATAGATGACAGAATCAAATTAAGATCAAGATACAAGCTGTTGTTAACAATTTTTACAGGAATAGTGATATTTTTGGCAAACTCTGTTGGTTTTATACAAATCGAATCTCCTACAATCCCCTTTTTGGGAAAATTAAGATTAAATGTTATATATCCAATTCTCGTTCCTTTGATCGTTGCTGTTTTCGCTAATACAGTCAATATGTTAGAAGGATACAATGGTGAAGGCTCAGGAACATCGATTATAGCTTTATTTTCCTTGATGATTTGCTCTATTATATGGGATTCCGCAGAAGGTTTATTATTTACAGTTATATCCTTAGCGATATTAATTCCATTTTTCTTATATAACAAGTTTCCAGCTAAAATTTTTCCAGGGGATGTTGGAACACTAAGTATTGGAGCAATTTTTGCTTCTATCGCACTGATTGGTTCTC
Organism: uncultured archaeon; assembly: GCA_964508365.1. Lineage (GTDB taxonomy): Archaea > Asgardarchaeota > Lokiarchaeia > Sigyniarchaeales > SOKP01 > SOKP01. The sequence goes on along the minus strand of CAZDTP010000033.1, from coordinate 5,535 downwards.
TTGAAGCAGCAGTTTTTTGTGCATTGCTTATTCATATATTTAATAGCTTTTATGTCATTTATTCTGTAAAGGGGTTTTTCGAAAGTAGTAAAATTTCAGACAATAGAAGCGACATTTTATTAGTAGAAAACGATCTTATAAAGGCTTCAGATCTAAAAAGCGCTGTTTTAACATTACCTAGGTTAATATTAGCTAAAGGACCAATGAAAGAACCAGATTTGGTCAAAAATTTTTACATACTTTCGATAATATGTGGTTTTTTTGCTATTTTAACAACGCTATTGATGGATTCAACATTAACTCTTATTACAATAACAATAATTTCGGGTTTTTTTGGATTAATTACCGTATTTTTATTGTATCGGTATCCTAGAATAAGGGGGATCGTAGTTCTCATGGTAATTTCAATCCTAGTAGGGTATTTATATCTTGTCGCTATTGATTTATTTATCATCCCCATAGATTTTATAGATATTAATATTTTTGGTTTAATAATACCTACTAATATTCTAATTTCCTTAATTATAGTAATACCAGGACTTTTACTATGGTATTATATCACTATTAAATACTTTTGGTCTGAAATTAATAAAATGAAGAAATAACTTTGACTAAAATAAAGAGGTTTAACCTAGATTTTTTCCCTAAAATGATAATTGAATTTTTATCATTAAATAAATTGATCATATTTTAAAAGTCATTAAAATAAAGGATTGAAGAATGAAAAAAATCGCTCGTTTTAGTTTATTTATTATCTTTCTATTAATTACCATTTCTCTTTTGCTAGTTTCAATTTCTCTTCTAGACGAATGGATTATATTATTAGGTGATTGGATTTTTTATGCCCTTTTCATTTTTTACTTGTTATCTATTGAAGAATTATATAGATGGGCTAAAAGTAGTAAAAGAAGCGAAATGAGCGATTTTGTTGCTCTTCTTTTCTTTTTTTTTCTTATTTTTTTTATTTCAAAAGATGTCTTCACTTCAATTATGGGAGCATTTTCAATATACCTATGGTTTGGTATAGCAGAATTAAAGGATTACCCGGTTTTGAATAAAATTTTAATAATTTCTCTGGTAACTTATAATGTAATTTTTGTCTCGGGTATTATATCGAGTATTATCGGTAACCCAATTGTAATAAACACAGCTTTTTCCTTTTCATTTTGGATAATTTTAGGATTAGGATTTATTTTATTTGGTCGAAAATATATTGTTATTTGGAGATTTATGTCTCCTGAATATTTAACACTATTTCTTTATATTATTGCTTGGCTAGCTATTGTTTTTATTAACCAATATACTCCTCTTAATTTTATCTCACAGAAAGCTTTGCTTTTTAACAATTTCTCCGTCTGGGAACTTTTCATGAATGTGTATACAATATTAATGGCGATAAATTGGATTATTTATTTCATTTCTGGACCAATTTTAGATTTTATGCTTGGAATTAAACCACTTAAGGATAAAAGACTATTAGATTTAATTGAAGGTGTAAAATCAGATCTTGGAATAAAAGGAAAAGTAAAAGTTGGGATAGGTAATTATCCAATAATAAATGCTATGGCATACGGTTCGTTTTTTGATAAACGAATTGCCCTTATCGCAGAAAATTATAAATTAGTACCCGAAGATGAAATAAAAGGTATAATTGCTCATGAATTAGCACATACGAAGGGAAAGCACACTTTAATTTTGACTTTTTTAACCACTGGTGACCTAATCTTTAGAATGCTGTTTGGTATTCCTGCTACATATTACGATTATACATTTGGTAATCCTCAGCTTCCCTTTATATTTTTTATTCTGTTAAACTTACTAATATATATAATCTTGTTTATGTTTGTTAGAATATTAGAAGGGAAAGCCGATCAAAAAACGAAGAAAATTGGATATGCTAATGAACTCGTAAAAGCACTTTATAATTTAGAAAGCTTCTATGCCACTGGACGTGAATTTGGATTGAATACGATGCTTTTAAGCGAGGAAAAAATTACACAAAATAATGAAATTTTAAATTACTTAGATACTGCAGATTACATTAACAAATCAATAATTAAACCAAAAAGAAGCTCTCTGATTAGTAATATCATAAACTCTCATCCACTCACATATCATAGAATTGCTGCTATCCTAGATGATACATTAAAACCAACAAAAGAAATGCTTCTCCCTTTTCTGTGCTTAAAAAAATCAAATCAAAAACATTATGCAATACTGTTTGAAAAAGCACGGCTTAAATTTAAAGTTATAGCTAGCGAAAAATTTAAAGAATATTTCAATATCAGTGATATTTCTGCTTATATGCAAAATTTAAACAGAATCGAACTCTATAAACTGGAACTCGAAAAGGATTTTATATTTAAACATAAGATTACAGACGAAATTATTGTAGGTAAATTAGAAAGTGTAAGATTTAATGATGATGTATGTGAAATTGACGAATACTTTGTGAAAGAATTCAAAAACAATAATAAAATCCATCTAAATTCTTCAGAATATACTAAGTCTCAAATTTCACTAAGGGAGGATTATTTTTTGGAAAAAGAAGGCATCTTAAATCTTATAGATATAGATATAAGCTCGGATCAAATTAAAGCAGATTATGTTTTTTTGGATAAAGATGGTCATAAGATTTTTAAACGGTTAAAGAAAACGAAATTACCTAATTCTATATCGACAATTAAAATGTTTACTGGTAGAGATATTTTTTTCAATACAAAAGGAGAAATAATAATGCTTAGATGTTTGAAAGTAGAAATTTCACAGAATTTTAAAAATTCTGAACTATATTTTGAAATGCTCCCTCAAAATGATGGAGATAAAACATTTCATTATAAATTAAAGGATTTGATAATTAAGCCAAAAAATACCTATATTACGATAAACAGAAATAAAACAGTTCGAAAATCAGAACTAAAAATTTTTGATTGGTTGATAGAAAAACAGCTTAGAACTTATATTTATTTGAAAAAACCAGTTAATAACTTAGAAATTGGCTATATTCAAGATATAAAATTAGATATTGAAAATTTAAAAAAAAAACCGGATCAGGGAAAAAGTGAGGTATCTAATTACATAACCATCAAAAATATATTCGGTAAAGACATAAAAATACCTTATAAATCGTTAGAAGCCTTATCCTTCGAACACATTACAGGTAACATTCAAAAGAAGTCAGAGACAAGTATTTTTAGTAAATTAGGCTATTTTATATTGAAAAAATTCAAACCCGAAAAGATTTTTTATCTCAACAAAGTTTAATTGGCATGCTTCTCTTTAAAATCTAATTATGACCAGTAAAATTAGAAGCATTTCCCACCTTCTGCGAGTAAGACAATATTATAAAAACGTTTTAATCTTCGTTGGTGTGTTTTTTAGTAAGAAAATTTTTGATCCTACGCTTTTTTTTCCCCTAATTTTAGGATTTATTTTGCTATGCTGCGCTTCTTCTTTCAACTATATTGTTAACGACATCAAAGATGTAGAACACGATAAAAAGCATCAAGAAAAAATGAAAAAAAAACCCTTAGCGTCTGGAGAACTACCAATGTATTTCGCAGCGTTACTTTTAATAGCGATTGTAGGTATTATGGTTTTTTGTGTTATATTTTTGATTCCAAATATTAGTTTTATAATTATGTTAATTCTTATCATCTTAACGGGGCAACTTTATAATTATTTCTTTAAAAATTATGCATTTATCGATATATTGGTCTTATCCACGGGGTATCTATGGAGAGCATTATCTGGAGTCCTTATAATAAACGAATACATCTCCGCTTGGCTATTTTTAGCAATATTCGAAATCGCTATGTTTTTAAGCATTGCTAAAAGAAAGGGTGATCTACTATATCTTGGGAAGGATAAAGCTGTTGAGCATAAAAGAGTTTACGATCAATACTCTCTAAAACTTCTAGAGCAATTTTATGTTCTAATTGCGGGCTCTTTGTTTATGACTTATTCTCTTTATCTCATATTAAAATTTAACCTTTTCGAACCTACTATAAATCTACAAGAATATATTGTGATTTTTACGATTCCTATTTCTCTCTATATTATCATGCGGTTTATGTATTTAACTTCCTCCAAACCTGAATTAGCAAGGAGACCCGAAAAAGCCTTTTTCGATAAAGGCATAATTATCTCGGGGATTTTGCTTTTTTTATTACTATTCTCCTCATTTTATTACGACATTATAATAGGAATAATAAGCGTTTGAAGTAAATGTTCTACTAAATAAATTTCCTAATTATTATGCCATATAATAACTTTTAGAAGCGATAAAACTAAATTTAAGCAAGATCTAATACCTTTTAACTTTCAACTGCGTTAACCGTTTTAATCATAACTAATCAGTCCTCTCTACAAAAATCTCGTATTAACAAGTGATAAAAAAAAGAATAAACCTTATAAGTTTAGGAGATTAGCTAGATACTTAACAATAAATCTATAAAAATAAAAAAATATATAACTTAAGTGATAAAAATATGGAAAAAAAAACAATTTACGCTATTGGAATTATAGCTATCATCGCTATTGGCGGTGGTATTGGTATTGCTATTTTCTTACTTCAAGGAGGCGGTGGAGGTGGCGGTGGTTACGACAAGACTACTCTCGTCTTCGGAACTATGTATCTGCCTGTAGACCTCGACCCACAAGTTTCCTGGGATAGTGCTTCTGGTGATGTTATTGATCAGGTATGCGAAGGATTATACGCTTATGATTTATCTGATCCCCAACTTGCAATTATTCCACGACTTGCGACAGCAGACGGAATATGGTCTTTAGGTAACTTAAACTATACTGTTACACTCAAACAAGGTGTTACATTCCACGATGGTACCGCATTTAACGCATCAGCAGTTCAGTGGAATTGGGAAAGAATGGCTTGGTGTTTAAACACAACTGGCACTAACTTGGAGGGAGTAACTCAAATCGAGGAGTTATATGTATGGCCCGATGGAACGCCCATTGTTGACCATACTGTAGTTGTGAGCGAATATGTTATAAAATTCGTCCTTAATAAACCATATGCTCCATTTCAAGCTTTGTTATGCTTTAGCGGTTCATACATTCAATCACCAAAAAGTACTCCTCAAGATGAGTACCTTGTTACAGCTACAAGCGATCTAGTTGGAACTGGTCCTTGGGTTTACGATTCGTACGAAGCTGGTGTTGAGGTAGTAATGTCCCGATATCCAGCTTATTATGGGGGATGGACCCACTCAGGAATTACGAAATTAATATTTTCAGGAATTACTGATTCGAACGCCAGAAATTTAGCCTTACTATCAGAGGATATTCAATTCTTAGACGATCCACATCCATCATTCCACGCTCAATTTGCAGCTGACGCAGGCACTACCTTAATTGGTGATGATCCAGCAGAAGAACAGCAATCCTTAGTCACACAATATATGGGTATGAATTGCCATCTAATCAATCAAACCTTTAGACAAGTAATTTCTTACGGAGTCGACTACGCTTATATTACCGATGAAATTATGGAGGGAACTGCCGATAGGTTGGAAT
>CAZDTP010000032.1:9343-44492 GCA_964508365.1 uncultured archaeon | reverse complement strand
TAATTTTCGTATAAAATAAAATAAGCTTTATAATAATTATGTTGTGAATTTATATAAATATTGATTACGAATACAACCGCGAAATAGTAGATAATACTATTCTTTAAAATCGAAAATAATTAAAGTTATTGGATATTTTATTATCCATTAAAGATAACTATGACTAACTGTAATTACGATGTCAGCATATAAAAAGAATATGTGTTTCTCTTGTGGACGACCCATAGCCCCTTACGAAGCTGCAGTTCACTTTCCATGTCCCCAGTGTGGAGATGTTACTATTTGGAGATGCGAACGATGTAGGACTATGGGAAATGAATATACATGTCTTAAGTGTTCATTCATTGGACCATAAATAATGACATTAAAGAGCTGAGTAAAATGGGAGAATTTGTAGCATTAATAGATGTTGTTCCAGAAGATATAGATGTGGATTTTGAAGAATTTGTATCAAAGCTAAAAAGTGTCTTACCTGAAACAGCTGTAATAGAACACTACGACATACAACCAGTGGCATTTGGTTTACAAAAAGCTAGGGTTCGCGTTAGATACCCTGAAGAATGGGGCGGTACAGACAAAATCGAAGGACTTTTTAAACAAGTTGAAGGAATACAAGGAATTGAAGGGATAGCTTTCAGTAAAGCGTGAATTTTTACAATTCTGTTTAATATATTCCGTACATTTTTGTATTTTTATTCAATAAAATTAACTGAAATTTTAGGGAATTAAACTAAACTATTCGTTTAAAAAGCTTATCTAATTCTTTAAATGAGAAAAACCTTAGCGTTGGTCTTCCATGTGCACAATGGAATGAATCCTTACAATTTCCGAGGTCTATAATTAACTTTCTAATACTCTTCAAGCTCAAGTCATCGCCCCCTCGAATACTTTTGTGACATGCCAAATAATTAATAATTTCATCTAATTTTTCTGTAAAACTTGCTTCTTTACCAATTTCAGAGATATCGCTCATAATTTCAGTAATTATCTTGATGTTAGGTACTTTTCCCATAATTGTAGGAACAGCTCTCAAAACAAATGTATTCCCTCTAAAATGTTCAAAATCAAATCCTAACCTGGAAATTTCTTTTAAATTAGCTTCTAAGAAGAATTTTTCACTTGGACTTACTTCGATTTTAAGGGGATTAATTAAATTTTGCTTTTCTTTTTTAGAGTTCTGATAATAATTAAAAAAATATTCTTTATTTACGCGCTCAGACGCTGCGTGTTGATCTAAAATGAAAAACCCCTCTTCTCCATTTTCATTTATTCCCTCTAGCACAATATATGTTTTATTACTCAATTGACCCGTTTGGGATATCAAGCGTAATTTAGGAAAGTTTTTTATTAAGATATAATCTCCTCTCAAAAACGACTCCACTGAAGACTTATCAATTCTTTCATTAATGTTATCAGTATCGCTCAAATTTAGTTGAACAGTTTTCTCCGTAGGTACTTCTTCTAGTGATAACGGTTTTAATTGTTCAATCTCTCTTTTATTTACTTCTTCACCATTAATAACTTTGGGATGCTTTCCTTTCGCAATACTATTACTCTCAGAATCCTTGTAGAAAGCAGTCTCGTCGAGGTCTTTTTCATTTTGAGAGAATTCACTTAAGTCTGAATATGTGTGAATAATTTCCTTTTCTATAAATTTCTCTTCAACAAACATGCGAACAATGTTGTAAACTTTGTTGTAGACGTACTCCTCGTTTTCAAACCTAATATGCAATTTTTTAGGATGTACATTAAAATCTATTACTGAAGGATCTATTTCTAAATGTAAAATAAAGAATGGAAATTTTCCGATCATTAATGTGCCTTTATATGCTTCTTGAACAGCTCTAAATAATAGATCGCTAATTACATATCGTTTGTTTAAAAACAAGCTCGATTGCGTTCTGTTGTTTTTAGAGATTTCACTGTGCCCAATTAACCCGTTTAGTTTTATGTTGTCTCCTTCATAGTTGATTAGCTCCATTAAATTTGCTACTTTTTTCCCATAAATATGGAAAACGGTGGTTCTTAAATCGTTTGAACCCGGACAATTTAGTATATTTAATTCATTGTGATTATAAATGAAATGAATTTGAGGATAAGCTAAGGAATATCGCTGTATAATATCAGTTATATGACCAAGTTCTGTAGAATCTTGTTTAAGAAACTTCTTTCTTGCTGGAATATTATAGAATATGTTTTTTACTTTAATATCGGTTCCAATAGGGCAAAAAATTTCCTTTTTTTCAACACATTTCCCTGCCTTTATAATTATATTAACTCCTCTTTCATTTTCCTTAACTTTGGAAGTAATTTCAACTTGACTCACTGCTGCAATGCTAGCTAATGCTTCTCCTCTAAAACCTAGGGTTGACAGTTTTTCTAAATCTTCGATTTTTACTATTTTACTGCTTGTATGTCTCTCAAACGCTATTAATATTTCATCCGAGGGTATTCCGTATCCATCGTCGATAACCTGAATTAAATTTTTCCCCGCTTTCTTAACAACAATCCTAATTTCTTTAGCTCCCGCATCGATACTATTTTCAAGTAATTCTTTCACTACATTTGCAGGTCTGTCTACCACCTCTCCGGCCGCTATCTTTTCAGCATCGATAATTTTCTTTATTTTTGGTCTACTCAAATTTATCCTCTTCAATTTTTTTTCGAGTATATATAATCATGTAATTATAGAATTTAAAATAAAACTCTATTAAGATTTAAATAATTGCAGTTAATTGAAATATAACCGACAGCAACAAAATTCTTTTAAATTTCTATTAATACTTACTATTAAGATTTTATGATATAACATTTTAAATGGAATCATGAGTGAAGAGATACATTATACCATTCATAGAAATATGGTCATTCTACTGGCTTCAGTCACCATTTTTCTATTCATCACGAGAATCCTTCTTAATATATTTGACTTTCCACTGCTATTTGAAGGCTCAAGAGATGTAGATTTTAAAATACTTCTACTAGGATTAAAAAACGGCTTAGTAAATTTCTACGATCCAGTTGCAGTTCCAGAAGGAGTTCCCGACTGGCCTCCTTATTACCTTTACTTTTGGTACTTCATATTTTATCCAATGGGTTTGATTCCGTTTGAAGTAAGTGTATACATCTGGGATATATTAAGATTAATTACCAGTAGTTATATTGTCCTCAAGGGTTTTAAAATAATCAAAAACAGAAGAAATCTCTTATACTTTTACTTTACTATATTAGTTGGTTTTCTCATTGACGGTTGGTACAATAATTGTAATTTTCTTATCATCTTCTTCCTACTTCTTTCTTACACTTCTTTAGAAAAAGATAAGATGTGGTTGTCTGGAATTCTTTTTGCTCTTTCCACTATAAAAATCAACTCTATTCTATTTCTTCCAGTTTTGTTAATAGTAAAAAAAATTAAAGTCAAAGATTTAATTTACTATGTTATACCCTTCATACTTTTGTGTTTACCATATATCATATTTCCAGATTATTTTCTCCATATGTTAAATAATTGGACAAATAATACTCCTGGGATTCAAGGCCTTACATTTCTTGATCCTATAATATGGAAAGCGGTTCAACCTTCACATTTAATGTTTTTAGGGTTTATGCTTGTCATAATATTTGAAAGTCTTGAAAAGTATAAAAAAAGAGATCAGATCAGAACCGCAGTTGTGTTGATTCTGGTTGCATTCTATATCTATATAAGCATAGTAGTGATGATTCTACCTATTATTTATCGTTTATTTTGAGTTTAGATAACTCTTCTTTAAGAATAATTAGTTTTTTCATCGCTTCAACAGGAGTTAATGAATCAAGTTCGATACCATTAACGATTTTTAACAATTCTTTAACCTCATCTTCAGATCGCGTTTCTATCATGATTTTCGGTTTAAAAAAAGTAGTCTGCACATATTTCTTTTCTTTTTTTACATCATTACGCTGTCTGATATCTAATTGAATTGCTGAATTAGCTCTATTGTCCGGGATGTTCTGTAATTCGCTCTTCTTTTTTACTAACTCCTTATTTATGAGAATCATCTTATCTTCACATTCAGATAATTCGTTTTGCTTCAATTCTAAGGCGGAGTTCAATCGATCTAACATCATTTGTTTTTCTAAAATAAATTTGTCGTGATATTTACCCTGTAATATGTCATTACCGTTATTTTTAACAGTAGCCTTAAACGGATCTTTTACTTCGATTTGATCTAGTATTTCGAACGCTCTTATAATGACATCGTCTGGAATTCCCGCAATTTTTGCGACATGAATTCCATAAGATTTATCTGTACTTCCTAGTTTCAATTTCCGAATGAAATTTATGCTTCCATCTTCATTTTCAATAATATCAAGGTGATAATTTTTAATTCGCGGTAAATCAATTTCTGTTAACTGGTGATAATGAGTACTAAAAAGAGTTTTTGCCTTTAATTCGTGTAATTTCTCCAATGTGGCCAAAGCAATACTCTGGCCATCACTAGTGCTCGTGCCTCTACCTAACTCATCAATGATTACCAAACTTTTTTGAGTAGCAAAATTCAATATTTTTGCAGTCTCCGTCATTTCTATCATGAATGTGCTTAGTTTCCTTGCTAAATCGTCAGAAGCTCCAATTCGAGTAAAAATGTGATCAATTATGCCTAAATTTGCAGATTTTGCTGGTACGAAGCTCCCCATTTGAGCTAAAATACAGATTAACGCAACTTGTCTGAGAAAAGTACTCTTACCAGCCATGTTTGGCCCTGTAATGATTAAAATCTGCTCTTTACTCGTGTCCAAATAACAATCGTTTGGTATAAACCTTTCAGACATATTAATTTGTTCTACTACGGGGTGCCTTCCTTCCTTAATAAGGATAGTGTCTTCTGTATTCATCTTAGGTTTACAATAATTGTATTTCTCAGCAACTTCCGCAAAACAAGCAAACACATCAATAAAAGCTATATTTCTAGCGGTCTCTAATATATCCAATGTTTTTCCTATAATCTTTTCTCTAATAATAGAAAAGACTTCGTATTCCAATTCGCTTATTTGCTCTTCAGCTTGGATGATTTTTTCTTCAAGTTTTTTAAGTTGGCTAGTGGTATATCTTTTAGCATTTTTAAGCGTTTGTCGCTCTACATATTCGTCAGGTATTTTTGGAATCTCTTTAAGAGTTCTTAAAGTGATTTGAATGTAGTAACCTAGTATGTTGTTGTGTCCTACTTTGAAACCAGAATTTAACTTCCACCTATCTCTCTGAGTTTTTTCGTATTCAAGAATGTAATTCTTGCCATTTTGGAGAATGTCTCTTAATTCATCGATCTTATCATTAAACCCCGTTTTGATAAGATTGCCTTCCTTAACTGTAGTAGGAGGATTGTCTTTCATAGAAACATCTATTAAAGTTCTCGTTTCTTGAAAATCATTGATTTTGTCGTTGAATTTTGAGATTTCTGGAATATTAGTTTTTTCTAATAAGTTCTTAATTTTGGGTATTCTTTCCAATGCGTATTTGATGTTTATCAATTCGCGAGCATTGCTATTTCTAGCATAATTAATTCGGTTGATAAATCTTTCAAGGTCACCTATTGCCTTTAATTCCTCTCTTAATTGCGATCTTAAGAAAACATCATCCTTAAATTTCTGAACAATATTAATTCTTTGGTTTATTTCATTTAGATCTGTTAAGGGTTGCAGGATAATTTTCTTTAATAATCGAGATCCCATAGGCGTATGTGTCTGATTAAAAATCGAATACAATGTGAAATCTCTCCCCTTTTCCCATAAAGAGTTAACTAGCTCTAAGTTCCTTTGCGTTATATAATCTATATGTAATAGTCTTTCTTCTCGAATGTAATTTATCTTGAAAAGGTTTGGAATTACATCTCTTTGAGTTTCTTTTAAAAACGCTAATAATCCTCCTGAAGCTCGAACTGCTAGTTCACTACTTTCTAAATCAAAACAGTTTAAGTTTGATATATTGAAATGTCTCTTGAGAAGATCATACGATTCATCAAAATCAAACACACTATCATCGTAGGTTTTAATTAAAGCATCGTTCAAATCTGATAATAGCATAAAAAGGCGCTCGTCCTTTTTTAAACCAGTAGGTACTATCAGTTCCACTGGATCGTATTGAGAATAGGTACTTAGTATTTCTTCAAAAGGATCTTGTTCCTTTTTTAAAAATTCAGTTGTAAAAAATTCGCCTGTAGAAAGATCTACGAACGCGATACCAAAACCATTTCTTCCCTTAACAATTGAACAGATGTAGTTGTTCTCGTCTGATTTTAACATATCAGATTCAGTAATAGTTCCTGGAGAAAGTATTCGTACCACGCCCCTCTTTACGATCCTACCTTTAACCGTAGCAGGATCCTCTAGTTGATCGACAACGACGACAGTTTGACCTAAATTCACTAAATTTTTTAAATAATTACCTGCGTGGTGAGGAATTCCAGCAAGGGGGTAGGCATCGCTTCCTATTTTTCGTTTAGTTAGGGTGATACCTAAAAGCTTAGAAACTCTTACAGCATCCTCATAAAAAAACTCATAGAAATCTCCCATTCGATAGGCAATAATATGGTCGGGGTACTTATCTTTATGATTCTGCTTAACACTGTACCAATGTTTCATCATTGGAGTTAAATCTTTAAAGTTCTTATCGTCTATCGAATCTTCATTAGGCATTATAACAAAAGAATCAATTTTTAGAATTAAATATTACAAGTGTATAAGTTTTTAAAAGAAATTTATAATTTTTATTAGAAAATTAATAATATATCATGTTTCATTAAATCCTATCGGTTTAACCTTATAACAATAAAACCAATTAATTTCTGTTTACTGCAAAATGTCCTCCTTGGTTATCGACTCTGAAAGAATCAACCCAATCAAATATGTTTTCGTGAAACACATCAAACCTAAATTATGTCAATATAAAGCCTTTTAAAAATGAATTAATCGCTTAAAATTTTTATTTTTTAAATTATTTATAATTTTAAAATATCAAAATATTGAGAAGAATGTTTGAAGAAGATATTATTTTATATGAATTGAAAGGTAGGGTTGCAACTATTGAAATAAATAGACCAGCTGCAGCTCATTCATTTAATTTAGATTTGATGAAAAAATTATATACTAAGCTCGTAGAAGCCGATGAAGACGAAAGAGTTAAGTGTATATTGTTAAAAAGTACCGGTAATCGAATGTTCAGCGCCGGAATTGATATTAAATCTAAATCTCTTGAGGATAATAAAGAATATTTCGATGAAATGAAGGTGTATGGAAGAAACATCACACAGAAAATGTTAATTATGAAAAAACCTATAATTATTCAGGTTCAAGGCACCGCTATCGGGTATGGGATGGAATTAATAATGGCATCTGACCTGCGAATATTTGCCGATAGACCAAAAGAGGAAATGTTCTTTAGAATGCCGGAAATAGCAATCTCTATATATCCTCAAACAGGAGCGACAATTCTACCTTTGTTAGCATTTGGTCTATCATATGCTAAGAATATTTTGTTTACAGCTGATGAGTTCGGATTGGAGGACCTTAAAAAATTTAATTTCCCGACAAGAATTTTCCCTTTAGACAAATTAGAAATAGAAACTAAGAAATTTGTGAGAACTTTTAGTAAGAGAATGGATTCTTTTATGTTTTTGATTAAATCCTCGCTAAATATCATGAACACGAAATATATTGAGAGATGGTACGATCTGGAGGATGAATGCGGTAAGATAGCTTACGATAAGAAAACGATGAAGGAACTTGATGAATATATAAAAAAATTATATAGCAAATATCCGTAAATATCAAATAATTTTTAAAATTGCCTTATTTTTGTGATTTAATGTGTTTTTCAAGCCATATAAACATATCTTGAAAAACCTGTGATCTCCCCTTTTCTTGCCATAATTCGTGAAGTAACCCATCATATTCCCGGTATGTCTTATCAGTACTTTTGATTCTTTCGAAGAATTTTCTATTTGTTCCCTTATCAACCAGCTTATCATTTCCTGCTTGTAAGATAAGAGTAGGACATAGTAATTTCGGTGCGTTTTCGAAAGTCCACTTCATTGACCTTTCCATCTCAGCAGCAGATCTCCAAGATATCTCATTAATTCTTTTATCATCCGAAATGTGTTTTCGTAAAATTTTAATATCGCTTGTCAGGAGATTCTGTTCAATATTCATTTCAATTGTTTTATTCGGAGAAATCATTGAGACTGGTCCAGAAATTTTTCTACCCAGCTTTCTACTAAGTGAAAAATCTTTGATATACTTTAATAAGGGTGAAGATGCTATTACACCTGGTATAGCTGGGTGATTTATAGCAAAAATTAAAGATATTAAGGCTCCAAATGCGTGACCCATTAAGAAAATTTTCACGTCATTAGCTTGTTTTTTTATTAAATCCATGAATAATACGATATCTTTTTGAATATGATCCATACTATCGATATGCCCAGGGAAGTCTCCTGAATTTCTCCAATGTCCCCTGATATCGAAAGCATAGATGGCATAACCCTTTTCTGTGAAATATTCTGCTGGAATAATTATTCTATCTGAATGCGTTCCCCATCCATGTAATGCAATTATGTAAGCTTTAATTGTTCCCGAATCTGGTAGCCAATTCTGATAAAATAACTTCTTAGTTTCTCTACCTTCAAAAAAACCGTTTTGGTTAATCATTTCTTTAATTTAGTAGAAAATTTTTGATCGAATATTCATTGTTATGATTCATTATCTTTATACTTTTTATCATCATTGAATTTATTCAATGAATCGTGAAGTCCTAAAACTATAAATTGCAAAAGTTTTTAATTTTTGAATAAACTCTTTAAGTAATAAGATTCCTACCAAGCAATAATGTGTATTTATATTAGGTTTTAAAGATGAGCAATTTAGAATTGATTAGAATTGTACTACTTGGTAGAGGAGGTATGGGTATAGTAACGGCATGTGAAATCATAGCGGAAGCCGCTTATTTAAGTGGGAATTTCATTGATGTCCATGCATATCCTTCTTTTGGAGCTGAGAGAAGAGGGGCCCCAGTTCAAGCGTATGTTAAGTTATCTAGATATGAAAAAGTATATGATAGAGCACAAATTGAAAATCCAGATATACTAATTATTTTTGATGATAGTGTTTTAACCCAAGAAGATGTTAATTCCCTCGAGGATCGTGGCATTTTTATCGTTAATTCTGATAAAAATCCCGAATATTTTGTTGAAAAATTTAACCTTAGTAGCAATACAAGGATTATTGTAGCTAATATTAGTAACTTAGCCCTTGAAAAGAACTTAACCATCGATGGAAACCCCGTTATCAATACCCCTATTTTAGGCTTACTATCAAAAGCATTACCAGAACTACAATTGAAGGATCTTAAAGATGTTGTATTAAATAAAATGGGAGAACAATTAGGAAACCTAAACTTTGATCTGATTGAGCAAGGTTTTAAGATGGCAAAACTTTTGTAAATCTTTTTTTGCAAATAAATCATGTAATTGGTAGTCTTACAATGAATGTGCTACCTTTATATCTTCCCTCGGATTCAGCTCTTATTTCTCCTTCGTGAGAATCAATTATTTCTTTTGAAATAAATAATCCCAAACCCGAGCCTTGAATATCAATATATTCGTACCCTTCCCCGTATCGCTCTAATTTGCCAAATTTCGTAAATAACATATCCATTTCCTCTGGAGATATACCGATACCAGTATCATGTATCGAAAATTCAGCAAAATTCTCTTTCTTTATCAATTTGATCACAATCTCTCCATTTGGTGGTGTATTTTTGATTGCGTTAGATAATAGATTCATAATCACCTGCTCAATCCTAATGTGATCTAAATTAATCTGGAACGATTCTGGTAATAAAAGCATTAAATTGATTTTTCTATCCTTAATCGAAAAATTTAATTCTTTAGATATTTCCCGAATTATGGCACTGAGATCGTCTGGTTTTTTCACAATTTTAAATTTCTCATAGTCTATTCTGGAGCTATCAATTAAATTTTCGACTAAATGTTTTAGTCTTTTTCCTCCTTTCTCTATTAGTTCAATAATCTCTAATTCTTCTTTACTTAATTGTTCTCCATAAAGTGTTAAAAGAAGTTCGCAACCTCCACTTACAGAAACAAGAGGTGTTTTTAGTTCGTGGGACACTCTCGAAATCAAATTTTTCCTTAGTTGGTCAAGTTCTTTTAATTTTATCACTTCTTTTTCTATAAGTATCTCAGCCTCTTTCTTTGCTGTTACATCTGTAAATAAGGCTTGAACGTATGTTTCTTCTTTAATTTTTGTTAAAGCTGCTTGTAGATTTGCCCAAAATACCACACCATCTTTTCTATTTATTATAATATCCATTCGATGTAATTTTTCGCCTTTAACGAACTTTCTAAAAACGGAGAGAATCTTTGGTAAATAATCTTGATGTATTATGGATAGAGTCATAAATTTTTTACCTATTACTTCATTTCTATCGTATCCGAACATTTCTTCAGCTTTTGGGTTGATGTCTACAACAACTCCTTGAGTGTTGATTAGTACTACCGAAAATGGCGTGTTATCATAAAGATTATGATATTTTATTTCTGATTCTCGAAGTTTTTCTTCTAATTTGTATCTTTCTGTGATATCGATAAAGGTTCCTTCAATTCCATATGTATTTCCTTTTTTATCTAACATTAAATGAGAGTTTAATTGAACAACAACTTTCTTACCGTTTTTTGTCAAAGACGGGCATATGAAATTCTTGACATAATTATCTCTTAATATCTGTTCTAAATATTGCTCTCGATCTTCGGGAAATTGCCAAAAATCTGTCACCTTTTTACCAATTAAACTCTCTGAAAGGTCGTACTCTAAAATCTTATTATGTGCCGGATTATGATTCAACATTATTCCATCTAAAGTAACCTGATAAAAACCAACATCAAGATTATTAATCATGTTACGATATTTAAGCTCGGATTCTTTTAACCGCTCTTCTGCTTTCTTTCTTTCTGTTATGTCTTCGGTACGCACAACTATTAAATCTGGATCGACATAACTATAATTCACAAGGAGAAATTTTTCTTCATTAGAGAATTGAAATCGATAACTAATGTCTCGCCTAATATGAGTTTTATTATTCAAACATAAATTTAAATCATTTAAAATGTCTAAGCGACCTTTGTACATCTCAGAAGCTTTATTTCCTAAAAAGTTTTCTACGCTTCCATGTGTTAATTTTGCCGCAGCGTTGTTGTAATTAACTAAAACAAAATTTCCGTCCACATTTTGCCAAGTATACGCAGGTATCGATCCTTCTTTGAACAATGCCTTGAACATATCTGCTGATTCTTTTAATTTTTTTTCTGCATTTTTACGTTCCGTTATATTTTTAGCTACCCCTAATATGGCATATATCTCACCATCTTTCTTAAGAGGGATCCCATAAGTTTCTATGTAAATCGAATCGCCCATTTTTGTTTTAAGTTTATACTCGCTCTGGGCAGATTGTTTTCCTGTTTTTATTATTTCCTTCGTTACTCTGTATGCTTTATTCAAATTTTCTCTGTCCAGTAAATCAATAAAAGAAAAATTCAAGACTTCTTCTTTATCCATACCAAGAGTAATTAATGTTAAATCACTAGCATCAAGGAAATTGCCATTCAAATCGTTCACATAAATTAAGTCTAACGAATGTTCAAAAAGTTCTTTGTATTTTTCTCTAACTTTTTCTTTATTATACTCTATCTCTATCACCTAAAGATGTGATATTTATTCATGATTGGTGTTTTTATAAAGAGATAATGAAATTGTTGAATATAAATTTCTTTCGATTTCCAAAAGATAAAATTCTAAATTCTTATTATTAGGAATCAAATATTCAGTTTCTTTCTCGTAAAAAAGAAAAAATGATATTTTATTTAATATTTGAGGTAAATCCCTATTTCTATTAATAGGAAGAGTTTTATTACAATAGATACTAATTTTTATATCGGTTATTATTCATTAAATTGTGTGATATCATGGTTGATACGAAAAAAGATTATCAAAAAATCTTGGGATCAGTTCAAAAACCTGTTAAAGGAGAAGCTGGAAAAACTGGAACATGGAGTCCTAAGAAACCCATAATAGATCTAGAAAAATGCATTCCCGCAAAGTCTGGAAAACCTAGTTGTTTTAATTGTTGGTTGTATTGTCCAGAAGCAGTAGTAACTAGAACTATACCTCCAGAAATAGATTTTGAATTTTGTAAGGGATGCGGAATCTGCCAGGAGGAATGCCCTGTAAAAGCAATTTCAATGGAAGAGGTGAAAATTGAGTGACAATTACAGAAAAAAAATCTGAAATAAGCGATAAAAAAATAAAAATTTTGACTGGGAATCATGCTGCAGCCCACGCCCTTAGACAAGTGAAAGTTGGAGTTATAGCAGCTTATCCAATAACTCCACAGAGTCCAGTTGTGGAGAAAATCGCAGAATTTATTTCAGAAGGAAAACTAAAAGCAAGATTCGTTAAAGTAGAATCAGAACATTCCGCACTCGCGGTATGTTGCGCGGCTTCCGCTACAGGTTCTAGAGTGGGTACAGCAACCTCTTCACATGGTTTGATGTATATGTATGAGCTTTTACCGTGGGCTTCTGGAAATAGACTCCCGATTATAATCAACTTAGCAACAAGAGCAACTGGTGCTCCATGGTCTGTTTGGACAGATCATCAAGATTTTATAACAATACGCGATGTCGGCTGGATTCAGATGTTTTGTATGGACAATCAAGAGATTTACGATACTAACATACAAGCTTTCAAGATAGCCGAAGATTCTCGGGTTTTTCTTCCAGCGATCGTGGCTTATGATGGTTATATATTATCTCATACAATGATGCCAGTTTCTATAGAGAACCAAGAAGATATTGATAATTTCTTACCTCCATTAGAACATCATTACAATCTTTCTGATGTTTCTGTAGTAAAAGGGATTGATCCAGTGACTACTCCTCATTTAAGAGATAGAGGGTCAGAAGGTATCGCTCCGGGATATTTTGAATATAGATATGCTATGCAAAAAGCTCTTGAAAATTCAATTGAAATCATAATGAATGTTCACGATGAATTTTCAGAGAAATTTGGACGATCTTATGGAAATGGAATTTATAAAACCTATTTAACTGAAGACGCTGATGTCCTAATATTCGCGATGGGGTCAGTTGCTTCTCAAGCCCGAAATATTATTAGTAAACTTCGTAAAGACGGATTAAAAGTTGGTTTAGTTAGTTTAAAATTATTCAGACCTTTCCCCGCTTTGCAATTGAGAAAGTTGTTTAATGATACGAAACTCGTAGTAGTTTTTGATAGGGATATTGGTTACGGCTATGAAGGAGTTTTATCGTACGAATTAAAGGCAGCTCTATACGGTTTAAAGCAAAGCCCGTTTATTAAAGGTTTTATAGTAGGATTAGGTGGTAGAGATGTCACTGATCAGCATATAATCCAAGGAGTGACCAAAGCAATTAAGGAATCAGAAAAAGGAATTATATCTCATGAAACCGATTTTATCGGTTTAAAATTAGAAAATCTTGGTGATTATGACGAAGCAGATTATTTTAAAGGAGGATAAAAAAAATGGTTAAACTAATGGAAATTCCTGAAGAGGAATTTATATATCCTGGTACTAGAGCGTGCGCGGGATGTTCAATGGCACTAATTTATAGAATTGCCCTAAAAGCTTTAGGACCAAAGACGATAATTACTGTTCCTGCATCGTGCTTAACTGTTCTACATGGAATGCAAGGGTTTTGTACTACTAAAGTTTCAGTACTTCATACTCCATTTGCCACTACAGGTGCTTCAGCGTCGGGAATCGTTGCTTCACTTGAAGACAAAGGATTAGCTAACGATGTTAACGTAGTTGCGTTTGCAGGAGATGGTGGTACCGTAGATATCGGAATTCAGAGTCTAAGTGGAGCTGTTGAAAGAGGTACGAATTTTATTTACGCTTGTTACGATAATGAAGCTTATATGAATACTGGAGTCCAAAGGAGTGGAAGTACCCCACTTGGTGCTTATAGTACTACTACTCCGAATGGTAAAACAGGATATAAGAAAAATATGCCTAAAATTTTAGAAGCACATGGAATACCTTATGTAGCCACAGCGATTTCTTCCTACCCTCTTGATTTATACGAGAAATTTAAAAACGCTATGAAAATTAATGGTCCAAAATATATTCACATTCTTGCTCCATGCCCACCAGGTTGGGGATATAATCCCAAAGATTCAATTGAGATTGGGAGATTAGCGGTTCAAACCGGTTTTTGGCCCCTTTATGAAGTAATTGAGGGTAAATTTGAATTATCAAAAGATAGTAGTAAATATTTAGATCCTCAAAAACGGAAACCTATCATAGAGTATCTAAATACTCAAAAAAGATTTAAAAGCATATCTAATGAAGATATTGAGAGACATCAGAGTTATATTGAGGATCATTGGAAACAGATTCAAAAAAGAATAGAAAATGAATAATTTTACATCATTTACATCTCATATTTTTAGTCCTTTTATTTAATATTTGTTTTTAATTTTTTGTTCCTTTAATATGATGTAACCATATAGAAAAAGATATAAATTACTCAGAGTTAAAATTATTTGAATATCTATGCTCAAAACATATATTTTCGACGAACCTAATAAAAATTGGATTGAAGAGCAATCAAGTTTACTTTATCACGATCTTTGCGCACTTTTGGACGAGGAACGCAATATTATTTATGTATGGAACGGACCAAAAAGTTCTCAAGAAAGATTAAAAAAAGGATACGAATTATTAAATAACCTCATTTCCAATTACCCCAATATCAATTTTCAAATCTCTGTATTGAATGAAAAAGTTCCAGATTATGTTCAGATTAGACTAGATAAAATGTTGAGCGAAATTAAGCAAGAAGATAAAAAGGAATTCTATAAATTTTCAAGATTTATTACTTTAAGGCTTTATTTCATTTTTTCATTCCCTGCATTAATTTTTCCACTTATTTCATTTTTAAATCTAAGTACTTCGCTAGTTTGGAGAGAAACGGGATTTAATTATGAAGTAAGTTCAGGATTTTACGATAATTGGCTATCAATTTCCTTATTTTTTATAATCCTTACAATAATATCATTTGCGATTATCCTAACTATAGGAATCATCGAAATCGAATACAACATAATAACTTATTCAATTATAGGACTTGTGGTTTCTAGTGGCATTGCTATCTATCTCCAACAAGGAATATTCTTGTTTTTATTTCAAGATGGATCAACAGCTTCAATCTACTATATTAAACAAAGCGATATACTATTATTTCTGGTAATAATCGTTTTTGGAATCGCTATATATGAAATACCAAATCTTGCAGAACTTATCAATTTCATTAAAGTCTATCATAAATTTATTCTTTAATTTACGATCTTAAACTAATGCCAAAATAAAGACAAAACAAAATGACCGAAGCAGCCAAAATTCTTCCTGATATGGAAAAGGAAGACCTAAGAATTTTAATGGCAATTGAGATCGGTATGAAACGATCAGAATTTGTTACAATAAATAACATTAAATTCTATTCAAGGTATCCTATGGAAGAGACTTTATTTCGCCTTAAAAAGGTTCATAAATTAGATTTAATAATAAGAGATTCGTCTAAAAGTGAAATAGCATACACTCTTAATTCAATTGGTTATGATATTTTAGCTCTTCATACTTTAGTGAAAAAGGAGACAATTGGACAGTTAGGACCATTGATTGGTAAAGGAAAAGAATCAGATGTATATGGGTGTATGGATGATAATGGGAATATTTTCGCATTAAAAATTTATCGAATAGGGAGAACTAGCTTTAAAAATATTAAACAGCTAAGGAGTTTCCTTGGAAATCGAAAACACGCATCTTGGTTGTATATAAATAGACTTGCTGCTAAAAAAGAATTTGAAGCATTAGGCATGATTTATGAACTTAAATTAGATACACCCAAACCAATTGGATTTAATAGACACATCATTATCATGTCTTACTTAAGAGGAAAAGAATTAGCCTATCATAGCAATATAAAAAATCCAATTAAATTATTTAACAAAATTATCAAGCAAGTTAAAATTATTTATCAAAAAGCAAAAATGATACACGGAGATCTTGGAGAGTTCAATATTGTAGTAGATAATAAAGATAATATCTTAATTATTGATTGGTTACAATGGGTTCCCTCAGATCATCCAAATGCTAATTCGCTTTTAGAAAGAGATATAAGAAATGTGTGTAATTTCTTTAAAAAAAAATACAATATAGAAAGCAATCCTTTAGATATTATTCAATCATTAAAAAAAAAAAAGAATTAAGTTCATTTTTTTTTAAAAAGATTACCCTGAATAATTACATCTTCAACCATTTCCAACCTTATTAAATTTAAATCTACGATTTCTGTTTTTAGGCACGAAAATATTTTATTAAAATTCAAATTTTTTCTCAAGATCGATAAATTTAATGAGGTTCCTTGTTGACCAATTCGAAATAATTCTCTCAATCCTCTCTCAATATTATGCAAATTCTGCAAAGATGTAACCGCAAAAATTTGGTGAATTGTTTCCTCCCTAAAGGGTAGATTTTCTATATCCCCTAAAATTAAATTCACATATTTGATATTTTTTACCTTATTTAACTTGTATAAGAATTGTTTCAACATTTTCCAGGAAATATCTAAACCGATATATCTTAGTTTCCGATTATGGATTTGCTGATTAGATCTAAGGAAAAATTCAAAAAGAAGCCCAGTTCCACAACCCGCATCCAATATGATTTTATTATCAAATTTAAAATCCCTTAGAAGTAGTGTGAATTTCGAATTCTGGATGTTCCTATATCTATCATCATAGAAGCTTGAGGTTGAATCATACTTAGCGACAATATTTTTTTTTTTTTTATCTGAATCTTTACTTAGAGGGTTCAATATTCTTAGAAAGGTTTTAATTGAAAAAAGTTTTTCTTTAAATTATCTTTTCAATAATTATAATATAAATGTTTTTTTGATAAGTGATAAAGAATGCCAAATCAGAATAATAGAAATAGGAACCCTTTACAAATATTACAAGACGCTCAAAACAGTCAAATCTTGCTCAGATTAAAAGATGGTACGGAATATAAGGGTTTATTAAAAGAAATCGATGCTTACATGAATATGATTTTAGAGAACGCAACTGAAATCATGGATGGGAGTCCTGTGGCGAAATACAACGAAATTTTTATACGTGGTAATAATTTGCTTTTTATAAAACCAGATGCTTCTCAAATTATGTAAAATGAGAGCAAAAATTGAAAATTAGTAGCTCCTCAGATTCTAATTTCATTAGAAATTTTCCCGATCTGTTCACATAATTAAGAAATAATCTTTGGTATCACAGTTTTATTTCTAATAATTGCGTATGATGCGGGAATGGGTGTAAATATACCTCGATAATTAGCAGAAGAAAAAATTGATAACAATCGTTTATTGAAAAACCACTTATAACCGTCAGGGAATCTTTCATGAGCCCTTATCAAGTATTCCAATTTGTTTTCTTGCATAAAATCTGTAAATACATCCTCTCCAAAGAATTTTATATCTCTACCTCTAAAACTTTCTGTAAAGCCTTTTAGATTGGGTTTAGGGTCGTTCCATAAAATTTGTAGCAGACTTTTAGCTGTGTTTTCATAAATTAAGTTAATTTCTATTGTTTTAATACCCCTTAATCTATTAATTGCATTAAAATCCTCTGGAATACCTCCATGAAGACATAATATGGATTCATTTACTAAAGCACAATAGGGAAGAGCGTCGTATATAGCTAAAATCTGGTTAAATTTCTTAGGATCCTCAAACCGATTCAAAAAATCTTGAAAAAATCCATAATTCTTATTAGCTTCTAAAGTTTCGTGGTTCCCCTTTAGAAGATAATATCTCTTAGAATCTTTAATTTTTAATGCTAGGACTAAAATAAAACACTCTAACTGATATAAACCCCGATCAACAATATCACCTAAAAAGATAACATATTTTGGGTTCTCTAATCTGATTATTTCCAACAATCTTATCAAACTTTTCAAATCCCCGTGGATGTCTCCAATTACAAGTATATTATCTTGTGGATTTTCTTTCTTTAACTCCAATATCATAGTTTCTTCTCTAAATAGCTTAACTGCTTCACGAAAAACTAAAATAAGTTGATTAAAATTTAATTTAGCTATTAAATATGGATTTTCTATTATTTTAATTAAGAATGATTTTTCTATCATTTTCACATACGATTTTATGTTGCTTGTTTACAAATTTCTAATAATAATGTCGATATTTTAAAATTAATACATTACAGTTTTATAAATAAGGGCTATGATTATAAAAGTAGATATAATATAAACCTTTAAAGAAATAATTTCCAAATCGGTTTAATGAAAAACTTTGTCATTTAAAAACACTACATTTACCTTAGAATCGGTAATTAAGAGTTTCGAAGAAAAAAGAATTGGTGAAAAAATCAAGAACCGCGATCGTGGGGTAACTTATACGCCTCAACCGATTGCTGATCTAATGGTATTAAATATTTTTAGAATCTTTGTTAGCGATATTTCAGAAATATTAAATACGGGTGAAAATTTTAATACTTTACTTAACCTTTCAAAATTTTTTATAGAACATAAAAATCTTAATAATAAGCTTAAAGCAAAGCTAAAGTGTATAAAAATTTTAGATCCTGCTTGCGGAACTGGAAGGTTTTTAATTGCTGCTGCCAATTTACTTTTCAATTTTTATAAAATATGCGAACCGGAACAAAATTCTTTCGATCTTAAGAAAAAAATTATTCAGAATCATATATTCGGAATTGACATTGATAAAACATCTATATTGATGTCAAAATTAATGTTAATAAAATGGATTTATTCGAAAAACGAGATTAAGCTTAATGAAAATAAAGAAATTCATCCAACATTAGGAGAAATTGAAGATTTTGTTAATAGTATAGATCTCAACTTTAATTTGTTTAATATGGAATATTTAATTGAGTATGATGACCAAAATTTTGATATAATCATTGGTAACCCCCCCTATGTAGAAAATAAAAAAATTGGTGATAAAGAATTTAAGAAAGAAATAAAAAAGAATTTTGAGTCCGCTTATAGATTATATGATTTAAGTGTAGTTTTTATTGAAAAATCTTTAAAAATCCTAAAAAGTGGAATTGGTTGTCTTTCCTTTCTAACCACCAATAAATTTCTATCAGCAGAATATGGCTTGAAAATAAGAGAATTATTATTGCGAACTACAGAGATTAAAGAAATAATAAATATATCTTCATTACCAATTTTTAAAAACACAGCAGCCTATCCCATAATTCTATCTTGCAAAAAAAACATCAACACCAAAAATACTATTGCGATTAAAAATTATGGCACCATTATCGATTTTAGAAACCTTCACAGCAAGGAACTAATTAAATTTCCTCAAAGTATAATCCATTCTTTGCCTTCGTTTATAATCCCATTAAATTCTAATGCCAATTTAATTAATTACCTTTATGCTAACTTTAAACCTTTATCAAACGCAATAAAGGACCTTAATATTCTATACCGACCATTTGGATTTATTAAATGGGCAGAAAATTTTAAATATATGAATAAGCATAAGGCATCTGATAAAGATCTCCTTTTATTGGGAACTGGAAATGTAGGTAAATATTTCATTAATTTTGATAAGCGAATAAAGATTGCCAAGGTCAATGAAGAGATATCTTATTTTAGTTACCAACCAGAATACAAAGAAGTATGGAGCAAACTCTCAAGTGAAAAGTTAGTTTTTAGAGAAATATCAAAAGAAATTACTTGTGTATACGATCCTGGAATTTTCGCTAATTTAACCGGTCTGTATTTTTTGAATGTACCATCATTTAAAACAGACGATTATTTTTGTTTGTTGTCAATACTGAATTCAGATTTCCTTAATCAAGTTTTTAATTCGTTGTACGGGACATTACATATGTCAGGAAAATACCTTAGATATAACGGAAGTTTTATAAGAACACTTCCGATGCCCGAAAGTTTTCCTATAATTTTATCAAAAATAGGTAGAATTAACCAGTTTTTATCCCAATTAGTATTTTTTCTTCTGCAAGAATCAAACACCTCGTTCAAAAATGAAATAAACTCAAAAAATATCGGTAACCTACTAGAATTTTACATTAGACTATCTAATTCATTAGTTTACCAATTATATATGCGTTCTGAGGGGGCTATTGAACTAAATAAATTATTGAAATCTGCTAATTTGTTACCACATATTAAGTTTAAATACTTCCATCCTCAATTTGATTTACCCAAATATGTAAAATATACGAATAGAGAATTGAGAGAAAATATTGACCAAATTTATTCTTGTTCTAAAATTTTACGTAATAATCTGGATCTTATACATGAGATAAAAAATTGAAATTTATAATTCCTCGATAGATAGAAAAATCTTGATTAAGGATTGGCTTGCTATTTTTAACATTATAGGGTAAATCTTTGAACTTAGCACTAGTTTGCATTTTTGAAAATAAAGCAAAATAACTTTACCGTTAGATTAAAAATTCAATTATCGCGATAAAATTTACAAAATTATATGCTTCTACTTTAAAATTTATATAAAATCCGTAGTAATATAATAATTAATAACAAAATTTTTAGAAAAAATGGTTTAAGATATGGCAAGTTCTAAATCAAATGTATCAAGTCTCGCTCCCCCAAAGTTTTCTACTAAACAGCGTATTCATTGGGGTTTAGCGAGTTTTGGAGGATCTATTATAAGTGGTACTTATGCATCGCTTCTTTCTATATTTTATGTAGATTATTTGGGTCTTGTTGGACCTTACGCTTATTTAGTTGTCGTGATGAGCATTATTTATGCTGTTTGGAATGCTGTTAATGATCCTCTGTTTGGATTTTACTCAGATAGAGCTAAGCTAAAAAAAGGAAGAAGAATACCATTTATGCGATATACAGCACCGTTTCTTGGATTGTTTTTTATTTTAGTTTGGTTCGCTCCCGTTGGACCCGATAAATTTGCTGTATTTTGGTGGATGCTAATAACAACACTTCTCTATGACACTGGATATACCATTGTGTTTTTAATATATTCTGCGCTGCTTCCAGAAATAACTGAAGATGAGCAAGAAAGAAACAACTTATCAGTTTTCGCCTCCTTTTTTAGCTTATTAGGGACCATAATTGGCTTTTTAATTCCAGACTTGTTTCGAAAAGAACAAGGGTTATTTCCCTTACAAATGGCTATGGTAGCTCTCGGGATTGTAGGTACGCTCTTTATTTTATACACTACTTATAAATTTGAAGAACGTCCAGAGTTTACAAAAGTAGACGAACCTCTCGGTATTAAAGATGCTCTAAAATACACTCTTAAAAACAAATCATTTGTTGTATTAGTGTTAGCAAATTTTATGAGTATTTTTATCCAACAGATGATTCTGGGCTCAATGTTTTATTTAGCTGACTATGTTACTCAATCTTCCTCGATTCTATTACTTGTAGCTATTTTTATACCACTAATTTTGGGAGTGTGGATAACACCAAAGTTAATTAAAAAATTTGGAGTAGTAAGAGCTGATCAATTATTGTTATTTATTGGAGCTACTGGTTTACTATTAATTATCTTTCTTCCCCCGGAGTTTATGTATTTCAGTTTAGCATTAGCCGGCATAGGACTCGTGGGGCCATTAGTGTTGACTAATGTGATGTGGGCCCAAGTTTGTGATGAAGATGAGATTAAAACTGGGGTAAGAAGGGAAGCAGTTTATTTTGGAATGAACGCTCTTATTACTAAACCTGCTCAAAGCGTAGCGCTTTCACTTCCAGCAATCATGTTAACTCTCGCTCATTTCGTCCCTAGAGATGCATTGGGAGTTATTCAACCTCAAACACACCCAACTGAAGTAGATTTTGCGATTAGAGCCTTTATTGGTTTAATTCCCGCTATTGCATTGTATATTGAGATTCTAATTCTACAACTTTACCCCTTAAAAGGAGAATATTTAGCAGAAATCAAGCAAAAGATTCTAATTTTACACAGTGAGAAACATTCAAAACTAGAGGAGTTAGAGAAAAAGCAAGCTTCAAAGGATCCTAATAATTAAGTAATTCATTAATTTCTTTTTTTTTATTTATAGTAAAAAAGTTATTAAAATTATTAATAGCTATTATCAGCAAAAATACTGCGATTATAAATTCAGATTTCTATATTGAATTAAAATCGGATTTTTACTTTTAAAAAAAAAAACAATAAAATCTAAATTTTATATTATCCATTCTTTTTATATTAATATTAAAATATAAAAATTATATTAATCGTGAAATCAATGGCTAAAAAAAAGAAAATGCCAGATGAAACTGAAGCAGAAGATGTTCCTGTTGGGAAAGTTGACGAAGATGGAGATGAAATTTTAGATTTATACGATGAAGCTGATAATCTCGAAGAGGATCTCGATTACGATTTAAGCGAAATCGAAGATGAAATGTTAGCAGACGAGACAGAAGACGAAGAATTCGGAATGGAAGTCGATGAAGTAGTAAAAATGCTAAGAAAAGTTAAATGCGACCCTTGTCCGGGTTTAAAGAGTAAACCTGGTTGTATTATAGCGCACGATCACGGCTGTCCAAAACCTAACAAGCCATAATTAACCTAAATTATATCCTCTTATTTTTTATTTAAATTTTAAGATGTTTACTTTTAAAAATGCTTTCTAAAAATCAAAAACGTGTTATCCTTATCTTTTTTGATATTTTATTTAGTGCGTATATATGGAATGTAAATGCCTCGTGGGGGAACACTTTTTCTACATGTCTTGTTTTGTCAACAACGACTTTTTTAATCATTTACACACCATTTGAGATATATTGGAGCTTTAGGGATATTTATTTTGATCGGTGGATTCCAATCAAATATAATAACTTAAATACATCTAAAATAAAAATCAGAGTTGAACAAGGCAAAAAAGGAAAAGGTAAATATCTTGGAGGGCTTTTAATATCATTTAGTGAAAATAATAAAGATCGATCAAAAGACACTATTGTAATTGTTTGTCACGGATTTTCAGATAAAAAAGAAAAGCTCGAATATTACTATTTACCTTTAGCTTATCAAGGATATACTATTCTCGTATATGACGCCCGAGGTACTGGAGAATCTAAAAAAGTTGGAAAAAGGAGCCAGTTTATAAAAAGAATAGATGATTTCAGAAAAATAATTAGTTGGATTGAAAATAATAACGAGCTTAAATCGCATAAAATTTATGCTGTTGGGTTCAGTATCGGAGCTATTACTGTTCTATGTGGTGGGTTTTCAAGTGAAAGCATAGAGAAAATTGTAGCGATATCGTCTATGTCTTATTATAAACAAAATTTACCAAAATATAATCTAATTGTCATGCTCAGCTACTTAATGAAAGGAGTTAAATTGTTTCCAAATAAAAAAGAAAATGAAGAACTTTCACCATATATTGTTATTGAACAATTTAAGAACTCAATTTCAGATGAAGAATGGGATTATTACTCTCGAAAGGTTTTCCTTATTCATGCTCGAAATGATAGAATAATTAAGTTCAAAAATTTCAAAGAAAATGTTGCACTACTTGGTATCACAGAAAAAAATACATTAATCCTTAAAAAAGGCGGTCATACACAAAAGAAAAATGAATTACTCTTAGTTGCAGCCTCATTAGATTTCTTTAACTCTTAAGTAACCCATTTCACAGACCTTATAAAATGTTTACTTTAAATAAGCTCTCTTTTAAATATTCTAAATTAAGATAATGACTTTTAATGATAAAGTGTCCCCTTTGTTCAGAGGAGCTAAAAGAGCAGAATTTGTATAAATGTTTTCAAATAACTTTAGGTGATTTTATCAATGGAGTGTTTAAAGGTGAAAAGGTTCTTTACTTTCATGCGGAATGTATTCCTACTTCAGAGCATCACAAAAGCTCACTTTTAACTCCAGTATCGGAATAGCTTTTTGAGTTTATGTATAATCTAATTGGATCTAGCTCAAAAAATTACTCCAATCTGAGAATTGTATGATGTCATTGTAATTCTCGATCATACTTTTAAAAATTAAAGCTCCAATGCAAAATAAGTTGGTAAAATCTGTAGATTTTAAACTTAATAGCTTGCTGCTCTCCTCTGATAAACCAATTCCACGATTAACTTCTATTCTTCCATTGTACCCTGATAAATTCACAACAAATTCTTCTTTGTTTAAACCTTTAAAATATCGACCCCTTGCGATACGAGCTAATCCTCCAATAGGCATAATTTGGTTTTTGTTTAGAGCAAAATATAGACGTACATCAAATGTATGCTTATAGCCTTCCCAATTAATAAGTGAAAAATGGACTTTTTCTTGAATTGTGTAAGGGAAAGGATTTCGCTTAGTTGAGAATTTTACATAAAATTCTTTTTTACTTTCCTCTAATTTCTTCTTAATCTCCATCACATCATAATTTTCAAGAATTTGTATCACTCCTGCTCCTCCAGATCCTCCGCTTGGTTTAATTATAAATGATTTTTTAAAGGTTTTTACCATTCTGGTTACTTTATCGATTAAATCCTTCTCATCATAGGCTTTGGCAAAAACTAAACTTTTCAAATTATATTTTTCGAGTCGATTCTTTATTAAATGGCTAGCTAAATATGTGAGGGATTTATCGTCCGTTATTTTGAAGATAGGATTTACGATTGTTGAACTAATTTGCCGATAATCTTCTCGAATCATATTGATAAACTTTTCATCGTTGAATCTCCTGGCTATCCCATCTCCTATCAAAACGCTTACTTTTTCACCCAGATATTTCATGTCTGTATCGTTAAATGACAACGCTCTACTTAATTGTTCATAATCGGATATCAGAAACACAATTTTTGCTTTATGATTCTTGTTATAAGTATCGGAGTTAAAAATTTTTAGTGACAATCCTAATGATCTAATTTTCTTCCTAAAATATTCAACCATTATTACTTTTTCGTGAATTAGAGCATCATTTACGGGGACTCCAATTAACACCAAAATTTTTAAATCTTTATCAATCGATTTTTCTATAGCTTGAGAAATAGATTCAAAATATCCATCATACATCAATGCTTGTTGTTTTTTCGTAAGTATTGATAGACCTCGGTTAGAACCGCCATTGGTTTCAAGAAGAAAAAAACTTTTGTTATAAGGACTATCGCCCACCATAAAATCTATGCTACCAGCATAAAATGAGTCATTATTAGCTATGCAAATATCATTATGCTTAGTTAATTTTTTCAACGCATTTTTTCTAATTTTATCTAAAAAATCATCCTCTTGTGATGCTCGAAGTTTAGCAAAAGAAATTAAGTCAAGACCTAATGACCTTCCCAATGGAACCAATTCTAAATCAGAGTCGGTTATGTCTTTTGACATTAATTTAAGGAATTTGGTTAATAAATTTTCTCCCAATTATATCACTCACTCGTGATTTAATACCAGTTAGCCCATATTCCAATTTTACTTACAAATTCTTAAAGCTTTAATTTATAAATAAAGATAACCTTGGTGATTTCCTTTTATACTTAATCTTAGACTACCTAGTAAGATTTTTCTTACTCTACTCTGCTCTTTAAAATTTAAATCTGAAAAAAGAAGAACGTAATTTTTCTGCAAATTAATTACGAAAAGTAAACCTATTCGAATAAGCTTTGAATCCTCTGTTAATAGTGCAGAAATTACATAATGATAAGGGAGATTACTTAAATCATTGAGATCGATTTCTTCTTCTGTAATTTTATCTTCCTCAGGGTTATAACCTGCTTTAATGAACTTAATTCCATCTAAGGGTATCGATATTTTTCTAAAATTTTCTAAAACTTTTGCAAATTGACTCTGCCGTAAAAATCTTCTTTCTTCCTTATCTTTTTCGTAGAAATATTTGTTTTCTTCCTTTAAATAGAATATAGTTCTTTTCTTCGATTTAGATGCGTTCTTTTCAATTTCTCCTAATTCTTCAATACTATCATCATGAAATACAATTAAAATATCAGGATCAATGGTTTTTATGAAAAAGTTCTTATATATTATTCCTGCCTCAGTTTTTATCCATCCGTCGCTATCAATAAGAATGATATCTAAATTTTCATGCTTTGATAAAAACCTAGTTATTAATTCAATACAAGAATGAGCTATAATAAATTTGAAATTTGCCTTTGGGAATGTACTTCCAATAAATACTGTTTCTTCAACATCAATTTCAGCGCTCGAAACGATGTTCTTATTAATTTCTCCAATGTTAAGAGTTGTAGGAAGGTATAGTAATTGTTGTCCTAAATCAGAATCCAAAAAAGCTGCTTTCAATCCTTCTTTAAGTATGTTATTTGCTAGATATTTAATGAGAGTAGTTTTACCATTGCTCAAGCCTAAAACCATCAGTTTTAATGGTTTTTTTCCCCCCTTTTTCCTAATTGCCTGTATAACAGAATCCTTAATTTTAACCCATTCTTTGTTTATGGTGTTTTCTTCTACTATTTCTATATTTTCTCTACTATTTGTAAAAATCTCTAATTTCGATGATTCCAAGGCGAATAACGGAAAACTATTAGCACTGGGTACAATAATAGTGTTTTCTTCCTCGCTTTTCTTAGGTGTAAATTCCTTTCCAAACACTTCAACCTTTCCTTCTAATAAAGTAACTCTTGAAGGGCCTTTTACTAAAAGAGTGTGATCTTTTTGCACTTCTTGAATCATGATTTTCCTCAAATCATCCCATATTAAATGATAATTATTTCTCTCCTTACATTTGATACATATTAACTAACAGAAATATACTTTTTCTTTCCTTAAATTTGATATTCTTACAATGCCAAATATTATAATTTAAAAATTGTTAAATTTCTTTTCGTTTCAAAATTGTTACTTTAATAATACTGAGTGCAACTTTAATTTCTCCATTATTACATTATATTATGAGATTTAAAACCCAATCTATTTTAAAGAAAAAAAATTTATCCTCTGAGATTAGGTTGATTGCAGATTGATTCTTCATCATATTTCAGGATTCATTTAGGTATATTTAAAAGTTAACATGTACCTCTATTTTCTTAATTCTTTATAACACGGTATACAAATATTCTTTCCTTCATAGTTCATAAATCGACTTTCCATAGTAAGTTCACCACACATTTTACAAGGAACCGATTCCTCTATCATGGCAAGACCAGGAGGATTAAATTCGATTTCCCGTATATCAAAAACGACTTCTGGCTCAAGTTCAAGAAGTTTTTGGATCTTTTCATCTCGCGACAAATTTTCAAAATTTGAAATCTCTTTCTTCAAAGCTAACCTTATTCCTTTCTGAGTTTTTCTATTATAAAAACTATAATTATTTTTACCATAATCCAAATGCACGAGATTTCCTTTACCATAAGTTGTGCCTAATAATACTTGGAGAGCGTCTACACTGCAATTATCTGTCTCTACAACTGCTATAATTTCTTCATCAAGAGAGTGTTCATAACCTTGTTCTAAGGCGTATTTAGCTGCTAACACCCCAATAGTAATACCTGGGCATAAATGACCATGAAATACTGCAGCCTTCTTCATTAAATCATTAATATTCACTTGAAATCTGCTCATAAATTTAAAATATATAAAAATAACAATTATATAATTTTTTAATAACTTAAATATATTTATGGTAAGGATGAAATTTCTTGTAGATGCTATGTTAGGTAAACTTACGAGATTCTTAAGAATTTTTGGATATGATACAGTATATGCTAACGATTTAATAGAATACTATAACATTAATCCTGTCCCTGATAATAACTTAAAAGAATACGCACAATTAACTAACAGAATAGTCATAACTAAGGATCTCCCGTTCTATAAGGATACTATGGACAACGCAATTCTTCTTGAAGGGGAGGGAGTATATTCGTATTTAAATCAACTTAAACAAAAATTAAAAATGCAATTAAATTTTAACATTCAGAATGCAAGATGCTCGACTTGCAATTCACCTCTTCAAGAAGTTACTAATAAGATTTTGATAAAAAACTTAGTGAAACATGAAACTTTTTTAAACTACAATGAATTTTTTCAATGTGTTAATCCTACATGTAGAAAAGTATTTTGGAATGGACCACATATAGCGGATATTAATAGAAGGATACAAGATATGACCAAAAACTAAGTTTTAGTGCTTGTGAAGAAGTTGTTTTTTATGTCATTAAACTTAACTTTTACCTTCTCCGCTTCATCTTTGGCGCCTCCTTTTTCAAACATTCCGTGTGCTTGCGAAAGTAGCTCAAGACATTTTTTGTATTCTTTATTCTTAAAGTGGTTTTCTGAAAGTTCAACTAAATAATGCCCTTTCTTAACATAGAACTCTATGAACTGTCCAGCAGTATCGATTTTCCAACTCATATTAAACACATTGTTTTTTTATAGGTATAATTATCTAATAAAGCTAGATAAATTAAAAATTTGTATTTTTCGATTTAACTAATCTAGTTCGGAACTCATCCATTTCAATTACTTTTGCTTTCAACCTGGATTCATTAGCAGCAAAAGCCATGAGATGACTTTCAATAGTATCGTCGGCGTTTGTTAAAGGTTGAGTCTTTTCTTGGTTGGTAAGCGTTTCTAAAAAAGAATCAATTAAAGAAAAATCACCTCCTCCATGACCAGAATAATTAATTGATAGTTTTTCAGAAAAAATCACTTTAGATGTGCCCGTAAAATGATTATAAACTGTAATTTTCTGCCCGGAATCAAAGAATTCTCCAATTAAAGTAGCTTTTGTTCCATCTATTCGCAAAGTCCTCCCCTCTCTCTCACTAAATCCATGTACTATAAGATTCGCAGTAACATTATTTTCAAATTCAATATTTACTACTTGATGGTCAATTACATTATTATCGCACTTATATACACACCTTCCGTAAGGACTCGTTTTTAATATTCTCATTTTAGTTTCATCAGAATAATCTTCACTCGCTTCTTCAGGTAGTCCAGAATATAGTGGTTCTACTGGCCAATCTCTCCAATATCTTAAACTTTTTAATAGTTTGATTAGCCTACTTAGTATCGCTAATACTTTTTTATGTTTTTTTCTTAAATTAGCGAGAAATTTAAAAAAGGTTATTTCACTTTTTTCTAAGATTTGAGTTATAGGTACGATGTCAATATATATTCTTGGAGCGTAATATAAACAAATATCTTCTATAGGACATCCTTCCACACAATAATCTGGAGAATTTTTAGGAGCATTTATTATTCTAAAATGTAGTAGACTTCCAAACGAACTTATTTTTTTTGGTAAAGCTCCTACCATCCAAAAAAGCAAATCTAAATCATGACAGCATTTTGCAAGTATCATAGGGGACGCTTCATTAGCATTCCGCCAGTTTCCCCTAACAAAACTATGTGCCATGTGATACCAACTGACATTTTCTCTATGTGAAATGTTAATAAGATTTCCTAATGAGCCCTCACGAATTGCATTCTTAATTGTTGAAAAAAAAGCAGTGTATCTTAGAACGTGGCAAACTCCTAAAATTCTTCCTGTTTTTTTAACCCGATCTACGATTTTATAACAGCCTTCGAGAGTATGTGCCATAGGTTTTTCCAATAAAATATCATAACCTTTATCGAGAGCTTTTAAAGTAGGTTCCACATGCATTTGGTCTTGAGTACAGACGAAAATAAGATCAGCAAACTTGTTCTCTCTTAAAATGGGCTCCCAACTATCATAGCAACGCTCTAAAGGAATATTATGAAGTTTTGCAAACTTCTCTCTCCTATAGGTAATTGGCTCTGCAACAGCGATAAAATTTAATTTTTTAGGATATCTTAAAGCATAATTACCATAAACAGTCATTCCTCTATTTCCGGCTCCAATTAAAATCGCAGTCTGAGTTTTTTCTTCTTCTTCGTTCATTTTCTATTTCTCTTTTGATAAAACGCTATTTTACTAGGATTATCTTATTATAGTTATAAAATAACACACTATCTATAAAAAATAAATAAGATTTTTATAATTACTCAAAGTTAAAATGTCTGATGATATTATTTCCATAGGAAACGCGAGCGATATTTTACCCTCTATTCTCTATTAGCTATTCAATACGGTTGGAATAAAACCTTCAATTAATAATTGATCTAATAGTACAATTGCTAATATTGATTCTACTATTACAACTGCTCTAGGAACTATGCAAGGGTCATGGTCTCCTTCTAACGCAATCTCAGTTTCTTTCATAGTTCTAATGTTGACAGTTTTTTGTGGTATTCCTATAGATGCTGTTGGTTTTATAGCAACTCGCAAATTTAACGGCATTCCTGTAGAAATACCTCCTATAATGCCCCCAGAATCATTTTTTAAGGTTGCTACCTCCCCATTTTTTATAATCCAAGGATCATTGTGTTCTGATCCTCTCATATTCACGGCTTTAAAACCAGCACCAAATTCTATGCCTTTTATTGCCGGAATCGCAAAAATAGCTCTGCTAATCTTAGATTCAAGGCTATTGAAGATTGGTCCACCAATACCTGGGGGAAGATTTTTAACGATACACTTTATGCTTCCACCTACTGAGTCCTTTGAATCTTTGATATGTTCGACTTCATTTTCCATTTTCAGTGAAAATTTTCCATTTAGAGATCTTACAGGAGATTCTTCCCTAATCTTAGTAAGTTGCTCAATATTATCAGTAGAATACTCAGTAGGGTCTATAATTTTCCCAATACTCTCTGTATATGCAAAAATAGAGATACTGAATTTGTTTAAAATCAGTTTCGCGATTGCACCTGCCATGACAAATCCAGCAGTTATCCTCCCTGAGAACCTTCCTGATCCACGATAATCAGCAAATCCACCATATTTCTTTATTAAAACATAATCTACATGAGAAGGTCTTAATAGTTCTTTAAATTTATCGTATTTTATTGAATCAAACGATTTATTTTTGATGATTAAACAAATTGGAGCACCAGTTGTTTTATCATTAAAAATTCCCGATAGAACCTCTACTTTATCTAATTCTTTCCGGGCTGTCGTTAGGTGCGATTGTCCAGGTTTTCGTTTATCTAATTCATGCTGAATAAAATCTAAATCAAAATTTAATCCCGCGGGCGTACCATCAATCAAAACTCCAATTACTTTACCATGACTCTCTCCAAACGAAGAAATTTTAAATCTTGTTCCTAACGTGTTATCTCCCATTATAACCATCAAATGTGTGATATGTTTGAACCATACTCACCATATAAATCAATTAATATATAATGAGTAGTCTGCATCTATTATGTTTTATGAATCTTATAATTTATGTCATCCATCTCTATTTAAACTTATTACACTAATAAAAACAAAATTATAATCAAAGCTTTCATTTAATTTTACTTAGCATCTATTTAAATCACTCAGTATATGAAAAAAATGAAGCTTAGAATAGCTCCAACTAAAAAACTTATTGGTACCATAAATGCTCCACCTTCTAAGAGTTATTCTCATCGTGTTTTTATCGTTTCTAGCTTAACAAAAGGCGTTTCAATCATTAAAAATCCTTTAATTTCTGGTGATGTTGGCGTGACGATTAAAATCTTAGAAGCATTAGGTCATAAAGTTTCAAAAGCATCAAACCATTCCTTCATTGTTAAAAGTAACTATGGAAATTACAAGCCAGTTAAAAAATTGTTAGATTGCCAGAATTCTGGCACATCCATCAGAATATTTACTGCACTTGCAATGCTAATCGATGGTGGGTTGTCTTTTACAGGGGAATTCATAAAGAGGCGGCGACCGATTATTCCTTTACTAAAGGCATTAGAAAGTATCGGATGTAATTATAGATTAACCGAAAAAGATTTAGTTGTAAAGCGAAAAGGCAAAAAATGTGATATTATAAACATTCCCGGAGATATTAGTTCTCAGTTTATTTCAGCTCTACTTATGATGTGTCCTTTGTTAGATTGTAAGAAAAGGGATTCAATGATTGTAAAAATTACATCTCCCATAACCTCCTATCCATATATTAAAATCACTTTGGATGTATTAAGGTCATTTGGCATTAAAATTCAAGAGCGTTTAAACGATGAGAAAGTAGGTTCTTATTTAATTTCATGTAAACAAAACTATAGAGCGCAAACGTACGAAATACCTGGCGATTTTTCTTCGATTTCATTTATATTAGCTGCGACAATATTAACTCCTGAAGAATCACAGGTTATCATAAAAAATTTAAATTTTGAAAAACCGCAAGGTGATCAAGGAATTATTAAGATTTTACAAAAGATGGGTGCGAATATAAAAATTATGAAAGAAAATAATAGTCTTATTGTAAATGGCAATATTAATCAAAATCCCTTAACAGGTATAAATATAGATATCAGAGACACTCCCGATTTATTTCCAATTTTATCTATTATCGGAGCATTTGCTAAGGGCAAGACAGAAATATACAATGCGTTAAATCTTAGAAATAAAGAAAGTGATCGAATTTCGATAATTGCTAAAGAACTAAGTAAAATGGGTGTCAAAGTGATAGAGGAAAAAGATAAGATCATAATTTATCACTGCAAGGAATTAAGAGGAGCTTCATTTAATCATGAAAACGATCATAGAATTGCGATGGCTTTAACTATAGCAAGTTTGTTTGCTCAAAGCCCATCCCAAATTGATGATATAGAGATTGTGGAAGATTCATATCCGAATTTCGTAGAACATATCAAAAAATTAGGAGCAAATGTAGAATTAGTAGAATAATTTGCCTTAAGGTAGGCTATCTAAACGATTTTTGACGTCTAGCTCTTGCTTTTTTTCCCCCAAAATGTT
Organism: uncultured archaeon; assembly: GCA_964508365.1. Lineage (GTDB taxonomy): Archaea > Asgardarchaeota > Lokiarchaeia > Sigyniarchaeales > SOKP01 > SOKP01. The sequence continues at coordinate 11,609 of CAZDTP010000032.1, read as the reverse complement.
TAGGTTCAGTCCTTCTTGAATCTCCTGAGAGTAGAGATTCATCGTATTCTCTGAAAGTTTTTTCGATTGTTTTCGTTCCAATAAATTTATTTAAAGATTTAGCGATTGCTATTCGAACTGCATCCGTTTGTCCCATTGTTCCACCACCCTTTACACTAATATTAATGTCACATTTTTCTATTTTAGGGTGGTCGATTACATCTAATACTTCCTGAATACGCATTCTTGCTATATCCGGTTCATAATTTTCTAAAGGCACATTATTTATCTTTATCTGTCCTTTAGCAGGATATTTTAAAACTGCTCGAGCGATAGCTGTTTTTCTCTTTCCTGAAGACTGTATTACTTTTGTTTTTTCAGACATAATTATTAAGCCTCCATTTCTAATTTATTCCATCCAATTCTCGTACAAAGATTTTCTAGAGTAATAAATTTGTTGTAATAAGAAAGTCTTTTCTTTTCTGAATTCGGTATATCTGTTGGAATTAAAGTCTGATACCTTTTTCGGAAGCGATCAGGAATTTCTCCGATATATACATGAACTCTTTTTAAAGCTTCTTTACCTCTAATCTTTTTAGTAGGGAGCATTTTTTTTATTATATTCCTCATAAAGGTATCTGGTCGTCTAGGCCAGAAAGGACCACGCCTGGGATTAGTTGCTGTACTAATATTCAGTTTTTCTAGATATTTCTCGTGAATATTACTCTTAGTACCACTTATGATTGCGTCTTTAGCATTTATAATGACGATTTTTTCACCTAATAATGCCTTTTTAGCTACTTGGCTACAAAATCTTCCTAAAATTTTATCCTTAGCGTTCAATAAAAGATATTCGTGCATCTATTCTCAACTCTATTTTTTACTAATAAAACACTTTAACATCTTTACCTTCAGGATTTTGTTCAAATAATTCCTCAATTGATAATAGCTTACTTCCTGAAGTTTCTATTTTTTTTTTAGCAGTTTTGGAACAATTTAAACAAGCTATAGTTAACTTATGGTCAATTTCGCCAATCCCTAATACCTTGCCCGGAACCACAATAACTTCATTTTCTTTGGTTTTTTTGTTGATTCTATAGAGATTTGCTTCAATTCTCTCTCTTCGGGGACCTGATAACTTTTTTGAAACCTTTTTCCAAATCCTCCGCTTAGTTTTCCATAATTCTCGGATCAGCTTTCTATTGTAATAGTTACTTGGTCCTGTAATGCGATGGCTCATACTACTAAATCATTTTACTTTTTAATTGAAAAATTATAAACATTAAAATTTTTAATATTTTAATAAATTTGCGGTTGATTAGGATTCTATATCGAGTTCCTCTAATTCTGTTACAAATTCATCGATCTTTTCGTTATAGATCTCAAAAACTTTTTTAATTAACACATCATAATCCAGCACACCATCACTCTCTATAGAAAAGATATACATATCTTCCTTTGAACTTACACTTATCTTACCATCAGAGTTTTTCTCACAAGACTTGCATAAAGTGCAATATTTCCAGTAATCATCCTTTAATTTGAGTGATCCATTACTAGTTAGTTCGAATAACTTCTCAGGACACATTTTAATTATTAAATCATTCTCTTCTGCGTCCTTAAGTGCGTTCGCATTGAACTTTACATCAGGATAAAGCCTATATGCTACATTCGATACAGCTTGCCATTTTGCATGGTCTTTTGCCAAGCCTAAGATTGCATAAGCTTCGATAATAACTTTATCGTTTTTATCAATTTTGACAATAGGGATAAAATTATCAACCGGTACTATTTTAGGGTCATTAGATTTTAAATCACCTGAGTAGATATCTAATGGAGCATTGGTGGTATTGGTAACTTCGCATGTTAGGGAAACTTGGCAGAGGGGACATCCATAACCTGAACATTCGCACTCCCTAGGGAGTTTATACACATCTAAATCAGTTTTCAAGGGTATTAAGCCAAGTCTATGACTAATAATCTCATCATATAAAGGAGAATCATTTTTCAAAATGATTACTTCGTCAATAGCCATTACGGGTACTTCTGTGAGCATTATTCGTCTTAAAGCATTTAGCATTTCAACTGAAATTCCTTCAACTACTAAAACTAATTTATGTTCACTCTTTTCAAGAATATCAAGTTTTAAGGGTATCATTTCACTTTATAACTCATTAAATAGGACATAATGCATTAAATACTTGTTAAAACGTGTAATTTAAGATAAATTTTACTATTTAAAATATAATATTAGAAAAAGGTTTTAATAAAACTTCAAATATTCATA
>CAZDTP010000032.1:7696-9243 GCA_964508365.1 uncultured archaeon | reverse complement strand
CCGATGGTTTTTTCGAAATTTGTAATATCAACTACAATCTGATGAGATTCTGTGAAATTCTTATGTTCCATAATTGCATTTATCCCTCTTTCGTAAAGAGCTTGTCCAAGAGCTTGGGCATTCTCAATCACTTTTTTGTGATAATCTTTCCCGAATTCTAGCATTTCAGCTAGTGCCACTGCCAATCCCGCTACTGCTGCTAAGTGGTGGTTAGATAACAAAGCTGGAAACATATTTGGTTTTAAAGTTTCAATTAAATCTTCCCTATCTGATACAAGTGTGCCATGTTGGGGTCCTGGAAGCGTCTTATGAGTGCTTAATGTCATCACATCTGCTCCTTCTCTTAAAGGATCTTGAAAATAACCAGAACCTATTAATCCAGCTACATGTGCAGCATCATAACCCACATTCGCTCCTACCTCTTTTGCTACTTCACTAAGTTCACTGACAGGGTGAGGAAAGAGAAATACGGAACCTCCAAATAAAACCAATTCAGGTTTGAACTCCCTTATAATTTTAGCTGTAGCGTCCGGATCGATGTTCATCTCGTCATTATCAAAGGCCATGTATTCAATATTCAAACCACGTACGGTTCCAGCAGTTCCATAAATAGCCATACCACTTTTTGTGAATTTAGGTGCGTGAGAAATGTGTCCTCCTTTTGGTATAGGCATTATTAGCATTTTTCCATTATTTGCTGATGTAAACGCATTATACATTGCTAAATTTGCTACAACTCCGGAAATAGGTCGTACATCTGCGTGAACACATTTAAAATACTCTTTTGCAAGCTCCATACATATATCTTCAACCATATCAATATACTTACATCCAGCATAAACCCGTTGTCCAACCCATCCTTCTGCGTATCTGTGAGAAAAATCACTATTACAAGCTTCATCTACAGCGGGACTGGTTATATTTTCTGATGCGATAAGTGGGATTGATTTACTAAACAATTCATTATGTTCGATGAGTATATTTCTAATTTCTTCTACTTTATTATTCAAAAAAAATCAACACATTCTCTACTTTAAATTCAATTCTTAAAAAGAAATAAAATTCCAATGGTTTTAAACCTTTTTACAAATTCCTAGGTTGCCAGAAGCGGAGTAGGTAAAATTTAGCGTTATTTAAAGGGAATATTTTAGAGGAAATAGTGAATTTCATTTTGCAATTCGCATTGAAGCGATATCATAATTGTAATAAAGTCTTATTTTTCCTCAAAATTGTAAAAACGACTTAATAATCAAAATTAGTGGTTATGCGTTGTAATCCTTAGAGCTCTCAAGGATTAATCTAGCTTCATACAAGTCTAATTTTCTACCTGCCTTTTGTTTTTCAAGAGCAGCAGCGAGTTTGACTTGTTTCAATTTTTCAAGTTCATTATTTTTATGTTCGTAAGGTTTTTTAGATTGTTTCGGTTTTTTGGAAGAATAGGTAGATTGTTTTCCTTTAGATTCTTTTTTCCATTTATTCATAACGCGAAGGAATTTTTCATGGTAGGCATCAGCTGCTTTTTTGTTTTCAATCAAATTATCTTCAAG
>CAZDTP010000032.1:0-7596 GCA_964508365.1 uncultured archaeon | reverse complement strand
ATTTTTCATGGTAGGCATCAGCTGCTTTTTTGTTTTCAATCAAATTATCTTCAAGGGCTTTCTTTTCCTCTCTTAGCTTGTTCACAGTTTGATAACTTTCAAGCATTTTAGCGTGATAATCCTGAGATTTGTTTGACCATTTATTTAGTTGTTCATAAATCTTGTTTAAGTTAATTTTGACAATTTGAATCTTGCGTTCAATTTTAAATAAATCACTATTTTGTTGTTCAGCTAAGAAATCTTGCTTAATTATCGCTAAGTCTCTAATCTTATCGACCATAGCATTTTCTTCTATTATTTCTAAATTTTCGATTTCAATCCTCCTTTCGAGATTATCGATCTTCTTCTCGATCTGTCGGACGGATACATAATTTTTAGTCTCTCTGCCTTTTTTACTCTTTCCAAGAATTTTTTTTCTTTCTTCAAGAAATTTATCTAAAATCTCTTTATACTCATTTTTTTTGTCTTTTAGTTTTTTTACTTTATTATTCCAATAATCCCTTTTTTTCTTGTAGTCTTGTTTGGCAATGTTTAAATCTTTATCAATTTCAATATCAATAGTTTGTAATTTATTAATGAAATCCTTAGTCTTCTTATTTAGATCATCCCGTTTTTGTCTAAATTCTTCAATTTGAAGTTGTAGTTCTTTAAAGGAATTTTTTGAAGTTTGAGGGGTATTTGCGTTAGCTCTACTCATAGATAAATTCATTAACGAGTATTTATAAAAAAGGTTATATAAACAATAATTAAATATTTCAATATATCATTTATTTTATATTTTTGGTAAAACCTCGCTTATCTTTTCCAAACTCGTGAAAAAAAATTACAATTTTGTAAAATTATCCCTGCAAATTTATTTAACTAAATATAACTGCTAAATTTAAAATACCAATTTATTAGAAGTGATGGAAATTAAAGATGATTTAATAAAACCAAACGATTTAATTTATTTAATTCTTGATGAAAGAAGAAAATGGTTAGTAAAGGTAGAAGAAGGAAGAGAATTCCAAACTCATAAAGGAACAGTGAAATTTGATGATGTTATAGGTAAACCATTCGGATCTGTAATATTTTCTCAGCCCTACGAATCTCAAGGATATAAGTTCTATGTGCTAAAGCCGTTACCTTCTGATTATGTAATTTATATGAGCCGTAAAACTCAAATAATATATCCAGAAGATGCAGGATTAATTTTGATGTATACTGGGATTAGCCCTGGTAGCGTAGTCATTGAAGCTGGCTGTGGTTCTGGCGCATTAACATGTATTTTAGGAAACTATATTAGACCAGATGGGCACATCTTTTCGTATGATGTAAGAAAACAAAGTTTAAAAAAAGCTAGTACCAATGTTCTTAAGGCGGGGTTAAGTGATTTTGTATCGATTCAATATGGCGACATATTAATTGATGACTTAGGACATGAAAATGTTGATTCAGTTGTGTTAGATATGCCACAACCGTGGATGGCGATTCAGAAAATTAAGCAATATCTCAAACTTAGTGGAACTTTGGTATCGTTTTCACCAACGATAGAGCAAGTAAAAAAGACAACTTTTGCCCTCAGGGAGAACGAATTCTACGAGATAAATACTTACGAATTAATAAAAAGGAAATATCAGGTGAAAAGTAACGCGACTCATCCCGAAGTAAGAATGATTGGTCATACGGGTTATATGACTTTTGCAAGAAAGATTCAAGATATAAAAAATCCTTATAGAGAGCGGAAACCAAAACAGAAAGAATATGTGAAATTGAATGGAATGCCTTTTAGAGGTGAGAATTTGGAATGATAGAATACACTGATTTTGCAAAATTAGATATGAGGGTTGGATTAATATTAAAATGTGAAAAAGTGTTAAACTCTAAAAATCTTTTCAAACTAATGATTAATTGCGGAGAGAAAGAAAAAAGACAGATTATAACTGGCATTTCACAATTTTATTCACCAGAGGAATTGGTTAATAGGAAAGTAGTAGTTCTGTTAAATCTTAAACCAAAAAGAATTATGGGATTAGAAAGTCAAGGGATGCTTTTAGCGGCTGATTTGAATAACGAACCGTTCTTGCTAAAGATAGATGAGAGAAAAGGAAAAAGCATCCCACCTGGAAGTATTATTAAATAATTAGAATCCTTTTAACTTAACACCGGTTTGCATTTCCTTCTTTTTCTTATACCTCTCTGTCACAAAATAATGCTTTTTTTTATCTGGTAATATGTTAATATACTTCCTTAGAATATCCTCAACGAATGTTTTTGTCGATTTATTTGGAATATTAATCGGATTTGAGAGATTTGCTAGAATCTCCTTGTTTTTAGCATCAGGTGTAAGCCCAATATTTTTTATTGGTATGTGAAAAGAATGTATAAACCATCCAGCACTTTTCTCTTCATGAGCAATTACTCTTAAAATATTCGCCTCTTCCTTTTTTATCTTTAAATCCATTATCTTCTTTCCGGGTCGTACGATGATCGTCGCATAAATTGGAAGGTTATTTTTAGGATCGTGAATCTTTTTTAAGAATTCCTTTAACTTTTCACTCATTTTATATCAAGAAGCGATAAAATACTCTGTTATATATAGTTTTAAATTAAGATAATTAATTAAATTTATTATTAAAAATAATGAAAGTGTTAAAGAAATCATGACTGTCATATTAGAAACGTTTGATTTAAAAACTAAAGCCTATTGTGATGTAATAAATATCACTTCCCAAGTTCAAAACGCAATAGAAAAAAGTGGATTGAAAAATGGCATCGTGAATGTTCATGTAGCTGGATCTACAGGCGCCATATCAACTGTCGAATACGAACCCGGATTAGTCCAACACGACATTGAAGAATTTTTAGAAAAAATAATCCCTTACAAAAAAGATTACGCACATCACAAAACGTGGCACGATTATAATGGGGCAGGGCATCTAAGAAGCTTTCTCCTCAAAACCTCCCAAAATTTCCCATTTCATAATAAAAAGTTAATCTTGGGCACATGGCAACAGATTATCTATATAGAAAACGACGAAAAAGGTCGACACAGAACTATATACTGTCAAATTATTGGGGAATAACTATTAGAAAATAAAAAACTCCAAAAAATTTTTCCAAAATTCCTTCTAATCTTAAATTTTTTCGTTTAGGGAAAAGCCAGCCATAAATTAATACTTCAAGGACAGTAATAAAAACAAAAAAAAAATTATAATTTTTTAATATTAGTAGTAGGGAGAATACTACATAAACCTCCTAAAATATCCAAATACCATTATGATTATATATACTAGCCCAAGATTTAATCCAACGATAGCCATCGCTACTCCTTTATCTTTTACTACACCAACAATTCCATAGATAAAAACCAATATTGGCATAACAAACATTAAAACGTAACCCATGAGGTAATATATAGCTCCAACAAGAAAAGCTCCAAAGAAACCTAGGCTACACGATATAATTCCTAACGTCATCGAAAAAGATCCATAAGTACTATTTTCATTTCTGATAATATTTCACCATTTTTAATTTATGATCTTTAAGACTTCATTCTTCGAAAAAGAATTTCGGTGATTAACCATTTTCCTACATATAATATAAATTTTTTGTATAAGGTAAAGGCTGAGAAAATTTTGTTCTTTGAAAAAAAAAAGAAATTTTTAGAACTTGATTATGAGAATTCAAAAAAATTCTCAAACAGTATTTACAGAAGAGAGATTTAGTCTAAAAACATGGAATTCTAGGACTTATACTGTCGATTTATTGGGGAATAAATACTAGAAAATAAAATGAAAAAAAGTTATATTCTTTCGGAAAATTTATTGAATTCATGGACTAACATGTTATATACTTCTCTACGGCGAACATTTTCGAATTTATCTATCATTTTTAAGATTGTTTTGTGCTTTTCTTGTATCATACTTTTAAATATGGGAATTTTACGAACTACATCATCAAACTTGTTTTTTTGGCTAATCTGGAAGTTTAGAAATTCCAAAAAATTGTTTTCTTTTTCTTTCAATTAAATCCTCTTTTTTAGATTAGTATATTTACCAAATTAAAATAATAATCTTTAAAAAAGAGTAGTGTCATGTATGTATTTTTCAAGTAATATTAGAGGATTTAGATATTCGGATGTATAGTAGAAAAAGAACATAAAATTAAAAATAATGAATTTCACTTACATTGTAAAAATTTCAATAAATTCTGTTTAAAAGCAATAAAAGTATGTTTTGAAATTCTATATTATAATTAGCTAAGATGGGATCGATATCATGGAACGTTTTATTAAAGTAATCATTTCAGGTTTGGATAACGCAGGGAAAACCTCCATTTTAACCGCTTTGAACAAAAAATACAATTTCCAAAAAGAGATAATTTCTCTTACACCAACTATTCGAGTTGAATATCAAGCAACAGAATTTCTAAAAAACCGCGTAGTTTTCTGGGATATGGGCGGTCAAGAAAAATATAGAAAATTATATCAAGAAAAGCAAGATCTTTATTTTGCTGACACAGATTTATTATTATATATCGTTGATATTCAGGATCCTGAAAGAAATGAAACTTCTCTGGCTTATTTAGATATGATTCTGAAAAATTTTAAGAAGCTTAAAATGGATGTCCCACTTATAATTAGCTTTCATAAATTCGACCCAGAATTCACAGGAAATGAACAAATGATTGAGCAGATAGAAGTCTTGAGGAAGTACATACTTAAATTATACCCCTCTTTTAAAATTCTATTTCAACAAACCTCAATTTACGATATAATATCAATAGTACAGCTCATATCATACGGATTATCAGTGTTTAACGAAAAATTTTTTGATTTATCAGAACTGTTAGAGAAATTTCTCAAGGAATTCGATAGTGAGTCTCTAATCTTATTTGACAAAAATGGGATTATCGTAAGTGAGTATTATAGGGATATCATTGAGCCAGAGATTTATGTAGAACTTATAGAATCAATAAAAGAGCACCTATTTTTACTGAAAAGAATGCAAGAAGAGTCTTATGAAACAGATTATGCGTTTTCGTCGATAGGAGATGAATTATTATCTTATTTGCATCGAATTGAAATCAATAACGAATCCATATTCGTATCTGTGGTAATTAAAGAAAAATTAAAAGAACTACTTCTTAAAAAGTTTTCAGAATTTAGGCCTGAATTAATAGAGTTAATAGAACCCTTAATTAAAGGAAATTAATTTTTTCTTAATCGATACTAAGTAGTTCTCGAGCTTTATCAATTAGTTTTTCCTTCTTTTCCTGATGGTTTTTCATGAATTTTAATACCTTGTCTACACATCGAGCTTTATGTTCCCCACAAAGTAAATCTCCCTTAACACATCTTTCGAATTCATCTGCTAAAATTTCATCATTCTCCTCAAAATGATACATTAGCATTTTATAAATCATACACTTTTGAGGTTCACCACCAAGTTCTTGTTGTTCTTTCTTATTCTTACGCCCACCTGTTAGAGCTCCTTTTACTTTTTTTTCGATAGAATCTAAATTTTCGTTAAAAGTAAATGAACTATTCGGATTTCTTTTAGCCATTTTATCTGATCCATCAATCCCTGCTAATAAATAGTGATATGTAGCACCAGGTAAGAAAAATTTTTTGTAATACCTTCGTGTGAGATCTCGTGTAAGTCTTATATGTGGATCTTGATCTATTCCGACGGGAACTATAGTTGGTTGTGGTCCTTCTCTAACTTGGGGAAGAACTATATCTCCTACTTGAATTAGTGCTGCTAAATAGAGTCCGAATGTTTTTTCCCCATAGATTGCATTTAACATGTTTTGAGTAACTAATCTACTTACTTTAAAGCATATATCTTTCACTATGGGCTCTTTAGATTGCCTCCAAATATAAGTTTTGTTAGGAGAAGGGTCTAAACCAAACGCTAATATATCCGCTACATTATCTATGGCTTTTGGTTCTGCTTTATCATAGGATAATCCATTATCTTCCCATGATTCTATATCTGCTATACAATAATAAACTTTCCCTCCCATTTTTTGAAACTCAACAATTTCTAAAGCAGTCGTTGAAGTTCCTAGATGATACGGTCCAGAAGGTTTTATACCGCTCATTACAGCCCATGGTTGATTTTCTTCAATTGCTTTAAACACTAATCCTAAATCTCTATGACCAAAAATGATTTTTCTTCTGAAAAATCGATTTTCTAAAAGTTTTTGTCTTAAACCTTCGTTTATTTCGTCGATTCCAAATTCTTTCTTTATTCTCTCGTAATCCTCATCTTCTATAGGATTAGAGGAACCCCAAGGATCAAGCATTTTTTATAATTAACTCTTTTATATCGTAGGTAGAATTTTATTGATCAATATAAAGTAAGATCCCAATTAAAAATTTGGGTTCAAATTAAGGCTATATAAGTGTTTGAATAATAATTTAAACACTTATGGTATTTTTTAGCTTCTATTTATTAACGGAACTTGGTTTTACTTGAAAGGTTATAAAGAAAACATATAATAATTCTTTTGATCTTCTTCCTATTAAGATGACTGAAAAAAATAAGCTACAAGAAAAGGAATGGAAGGAAAAACTAACCGAAGAACAATACAACGTTTTAAGATTAAAGGGGACCGAACGCCCTTTTAGTGGTAAATATTGGAACAATAAAGAAAAAGGCATTTATTATTGCGCTGGTTGTGGAACTCCATTATTTGATTCAAGCTCGAAATTTAAATCAGAATCTGGGTGGCCTAGTTTTTTTATTCCCATAAAAGATTCTAAAATTGAAGAAGAACACGATAATAGCTTCAATATGAGAAGAACAGAGGTGTTATGCAAAAATTGCAAAGGTCATTTAGGGCATGTGTTTAAGGATGGTCCTAAACCAACTGGTCTACGATACTGTATTAACTCAATATCACTAGATTTTAAGCCTAAAAATAAGAAAGATAAGTAGAAGAACAATTAATTTTTTTATAATATAATAATGGAGGAATTTTTATATTCTTTTAAAACCATATTAGAGTTAGTTTTGTTTATATATTCTTTCTCGTTTAACTCTCGGATAAAGTTGTGCACATCCTGAGCCTCTTTAAATCGACAAATTAATGCTGCAGACTGCTCTCCAGTTGTATGAAATACTGAACACACTTCAGGTTTGCTTGATATTTCATCTAAGATTTCTGGCGTGTGCTTACCATCAATATTAATTCTTATTAAAAATGTTAACTTATAGCCTAATTTCTCGTTATTAAGTTTAAGAGTATATCCTTCAATTATCTTATTTTCCTCTAATTTCGAAATTCTATTATGAATAGTTCCAATCGAAATATTAAGTTTATCTTGAATTACGCGATAAGATGTCTTAGCGTTTTCTTGTAAAATTTTAATAATCTCTTCGTCAATTTCGTCCAAAGTTTCTTTTTTCATTTGTAATAAACCAGAAAAGTAACTTATTTTTTAAAATTTGTTCAACATTACGAAAAATATTTGAAATTTATTTATAAGTTTTGAAATCCAAGTTTTTTATTTTTAAATGATCTCCAAATCATAAAATTCTTATAAATTGAGTCATTAAAAATTGCAATGATTTTAAATTTACAAAAATAAAAAAAAAAGGTAAAAAC
>CAZDTP010000031.1:0-45028 GCA_964508365.1 uncultured archaeon | reverse complement strand
ATGAAATAAAATAACAAATCTGCTTCAAATAGGTAAATTTGGGCTTTATCAAGATATCTTTCTTGATATTTTTTTTGTCCACCTAAGTCCCACAAAAAGATCGTTGTTCCTAGAGCCTCTATCGAACTTACATCTGCTCCCATTGTAGGTTTTAATCCAATTAGTTTAGAGAATTTTCTATCAACAGATATAATAAAGCTTGTTTTTCCGCTGTTGTCAAGACCAGAAAGAATAATTTTCATTTTTCTTTGTGTTGTTATCGGTGTTGAAGGAGTTTGTTCAATGATTATTATTTTTTCCAAGAGTTTTTTAAAATCTCCAACAACTTGTTCTTGAGGTAATAGCGCTCTAGTAATCCGACTATCAAATTCAGAAAAAAAATCCGTAATTACATTCTTTAACCTGTTTATATTATTATATAAGAAACCTCTTTTTTTTTCGTCTATTAATATGCAAAAAGCACTTGCCAAGGGTATTTCTGAAAATTTAGCATTAATAAAATGAAAATAACTTAGCGATGTTAGATGGAAATCAGGAAATGGCATAATTCCAAAATGCTGGTAGTTCTTTAATATTTCATAATCTTGGTTACATATATTTCCATTCCCTAGTAAAAGAGTAATATTTTTAATCGCTATCTGAGTGTAATCTCTTAAGGTAATTCCAAGGTTATTCGTTATTCCATTATTTAAATGTGTCTTTTTTAGTTGATCTTCATCCTTAGGATCTGGAAACATATAAATTGGCTGAGGACCAAGTTTATCGAAGGCAGAAAATAATAATCCTTTGATTATAGAGGATTCAATTAATTTATCCATTGGCTGGAGTTTCTTGTATATTATTTTTTAATAATAAAAGGTAGGAAATTTAATTATATATAGCTTTATTCTCTAACATTAATGCTAGATAAAATTGCTGAATATATAAGGTCTAATCGAAACATTATAGAAAAAACGAAGATTAGCCCTTTTGTTCAAAATATTAACAAAAATTCATATAAAAGCCCTCGAATTTTTTCAGATATAGGTCAAGACTCTGCAGCTATTAAAAATGACAATGATATGCTCACATTAATCACTACTGACAGGATAAAGACGAGTTATATAGAGAGTTTTCCGTCAGGCGCGGGATTTAGCTCAATTTTGGTCGGTGTGGACGATATCTATGCGTGTGGAGGAAAACCGTTAGCAGTAAGCATAATTATATCATTCAGAGATCAAATCATTGGTCAAAAAATGATCGATGGTATTTGTAAAGGTTCAAAATTGTTCAAGGTTCCAATAGTTCGAGGTCACACGAATATAAAAGGGTTTAACGAATTGAGTTCGACCGTTATAGGGGAGATTAAGAGAGACGAGTATATTTCTGCTACTAATGCTCAAAATAGAGACAAGATAATTTTAGCTGTAGATTTTAATGGAAAAGTTGGAAGAGCCAGTAACCTCCATTGGGATACAGTAACTTATAAAAGTTCTGAAGAAGTTTTGAAGAAGAGGAAATCTATGAATGAAATTGCTAAGCTAAAAATCGTAAATTCCGCTAAAGATATTTCCAATGGAGGTATTTTTGGAACAATCTTGCAACTAATAAATTATTCTAAAGTTGGAGCAAACATTAATGTTGATGAAATAGAGATTCCTCCACTATTAAAAAATAATAAATATACCTTAGAAACATATATCCAAATGTTTTTGACAACATCCTATATTTTGACGACACAGCAAGAGTACTTCGAAGAAATCTTAAGAATTTTTAATAACTACGGTTTGACAGCGACCGTGATTGGCGAGATAATCACCAAGAATGTTTTAAAAATAAATGATGGAAAAGATTCAATCGAAGTTATAGATTTAAAAAATCATTAAATTCATTAACAAATAAAAGCCTTAGACTCATAAGAGAACTTAAAATAATAAAACGAGTTTATAAAATATGAGTTTTAATTTTAAAAGAAACATTAAGGGAACTATTTCTATTATTGGTACGAGCGAAATCGAACCAAGAACAGAAGAAATAGCAATAGAATTAGGAAGGTTATTAGCTATTAATAAATATGCCGTGGCGTGTGGTGGATTATATGGTGTTATGGAAGCAGTTTGTAAGGGCGCTAAGCAAGAAGGTGGTTTTACCATAGGCATCATTCCTTATGAAGATAAGAGTCTAGCAAATAAATTTATAGATGTTGTGATTCCTGTCCCTTTTTCTCAGGCTCGAAATGTTGTTGTAGTCTTGAGTGGTGATGCTTGCGTTGCTGTAGAAGGAAAAGCCGGAACTCTTTCTGAAATGTGTTTTGCCTGGATTTATGGAAAACCTATTATTGCACTGACTGGTGAGATTAATGGGTGGTCCTCTAAAATGGCGGGAAAAAAAATCGATGACAGAAGAAGTGATACGATATATGGAGCTTCTTCAGCTCAAGAAGTCGTTGATCGATTGAAAGAAATTTTTAAAACTAAACAAAATATCAAGTATAAGATGCCCACTGAATTTTAAAAGGGAATTTTTTTTGTTTTTTTATCCAAAAAATAACCTTTAAAATTCTTTTAAACTAGATGTTTGCTTTTTAAGTTAAAGTTAATTTTATAAGAATGTATATGCATATTCTATTTAAGAATATATATTAGAAGTTTTTTAGCTAATACAGGTGAGATAATTTTGACAATTCAGTTTTTAACTAAAGACGATGATAAAAAGAAATTAAGAGAAACAGTTAGCCCAAGTAAACTCCTTTTCACAGGGTTGGACAACGCAGGAAAAACAACCATAATTCACGGAATACAACGTGAGTTTTCGAAAATCGCATTTCTCAAGCCAACAAGAGGTGCTCAGAGAAGAATTTTCGAATTTATGGGAAGAGAAATTGCAGAGTGGGACCTCGGCGGACAGATTAGTTATAGAATCTCTTATTTGAAAAATCCTGGAAAATATTTTGATGATACTGAGATTGCGATTTATGTTATAGATGTCCAAAGTCGTGTGAGGATTCCCGAAGCCATTAGTTATTTAAAAGATGTAGTTGAGCGCTTTAACAAACTCGAGATTGCTCCACCAATATATGTCTTCCTACATAAATACGATCCGGCACTGAGAAGAAATGCCCTAAACGAAATGAAGAATCTCGAAGTAGAAATCAAGGAAAAAATAAAGAAAGCCGTAGATTATAAAGAAATCTTTTATTACACGACATCAATTTATGATCTGCCTAGTATAATTAAAGCAATGTCTGAAATATTATTAAGTTTGTATTCTAAATCAGAATTAATTGAAAAAACAATAGTAGCATTTGGTAAAAAAACCAATTCTGATGGAGTTGTATTACTCGATGATAACTCTCTTATTGTTGGAAGCTATTATAAAGACGAAGAAACGAAAAATCTCCTAGCAGCTTCAACTCCGTATTTCCTAACCCTCAATGACAGTTTTGTCTTTACGGAAGTACAACCAGGACGCCAACAAGAAGAAAATCATATGGTTGTACAGAGATATGGAAAGAATTTTATCTTTAAAACGCTTACATTTAAAGAGGGGATGAATCCTTATTATGTCCTTATGCTCAAGCAAGATACTAATATAATCAAAGAAGAAATTGAAACTTTTGCTAATCTCCTAAAAGAGATTTTGTACAGTTAACTTCTACTCTCTTTAAAACTTTATTGTCAACATTAATAAAATCAAATTTATTTATTAGTACTATATATTATTAAATCTTTCTAAGAATTAATTTTTCTCATTTTAATAATGGGTCGAGGAGGTAAACTTTTTGATTATTTGTTCTAATTGCGGTACTACTAACAATGAATCCGCGGGCAATATTTGTAGAAACTGCGGAGCATTACTTCCAAGATCGCGTAGAGCGCCAAGGATTAAGATTACTACAAAGAGTAAAGAAGTCTTAGAATCTCAAGAAGAAAAAATAAAAACAAAAACACACACACAAGCGGCTAGACCACAGAAAAAAACATCAAATAAGGAAGAACCAACTAAACCAAAAGAATTTGTTCTTCACGAAATCCCGAAAGTTAAAGCATTGAATAATGATCATGTCGAAATTTTTGAAGATTTGACAGATGTAAAAGAGGAAATAGAAGAAGATGATTTCGAGGAAAATTTAGACGATGTGGAAGAAGATTTAGATTTTCTAAAAGAGATTGCTCCACAACCATTCCGTGGTTCGATAATTGCTGATAAAAATGTTTATGGAAAACCTAAAAAATCAGGAAAGGTACCAAGTTCTAGTTCTAAAATAGTTACACAAGATGCAGTTGCTTCCGAAATTACTGAGTCAACCTTACTAAAGCAGAAACAATTGGAAGAAGATATGACTAAAGTGCTTTCATTCTTGTCAAACAAAATAACAGTAAAGTCCTTAAAACCTGTTAAAAAGGGGGTAGACGCTTCAACAAAATCTAAGGCTACTATACCTCCCTCGAGTATGAACGAAATCTTAAAGGATTTGTTAAAATTAGACTTACACATTGAAGCTTCTGCAATTATTAAAAAAGACGGGATAATATTAGCCTCAGCTCTTAGTTCAAGGATTTCAGACTCACTTTTTGCGACAATTGCAGCCAACTTGTCAATGATGGGAAAAGATATTATTGAAGGCTTAAATGCTGGAACTTTATTAAATATATCCATAAGGGGCACTGATGGGGTATTAGATTTAGCGCCTATCAGCTTTAAAAAACCCCCTGGAGACGATATGATCTTAGTTATTTTCTCTCACCCTAAGATAAAATCAGGAATTATACATTTCGCAGTCAGCATTGTAAAGAAACGAGTAAAGCAATATCTAGGTTTATCAAAATAAAAAAAAGTTAGTTCTAAACATTAATGTAACTGCTTTTGTACAGTCATTTTTTCAACATTAACAGTTTTAAAATATTGCAAGTTTGCTGATAATTCCTGTAAAAATGAGTTCAAATTTAGAATTGCCACAAGAGGAACTGAATTTTCATTAATTTTTATCCAATTTGATTCTATTGTAACCATAAGCGGAATTAGGATAAATGGTAAGCGTTTTTTATAATTATAGGTTAAACCTAAGATTTCTTGAATCAAATTAGATAGAATTTCAGGATTTTTTTTAAGGGCTTTTACTCTCTGATATTGCAAATTTGCAGCCTTGTTCATTGCAGAATAAGAATCTTTACGTTTCCATTGTTTAGCGTCTATAACTAGGATGTAATTCTGATAGATTCCTATAACATCAATTTCATATCGTTTTTGAGAAGTTTCATATTTTAACTTAGATCTATCTGCAAACCTATAGTTCTTTATTGTCTTATAATGATTTTGAGATAAAATCTCTTGAATGAGAGCTTCAAAACCGTCGTAATTTAATAAATATGATAATTGGTTTATATCTAAGTCCAAATAGTTGAAACATCTCGTAATAAATGCAATTTTGTCAATTACAACGTAAGGTATGTAATTTCCTTTTTGAATTGTAATAAATTCAAATCTTTTTATATAATCTTGGAGTTCATATTTGTCAAAAGTCTTAAAAAAATCAATGTCGGAAAACTCGAACCACAATTCGGTAACTTCGGAATTCGATTCTTTAAATAAGTTGTAAATCTCTAAAAAAAATTGTTTAATTGAAGTAAAAGAATAAGGATCAATCATATCCTAAATGAAGTAAATGATTAAAAATAATATAAAGAGAGTATTGATATATTGATTAATTGTGGTATTTTTAGGTTAAATGTTCTTTTATTAGCTAGATTAGTCAGGGTTTCCAATAAGTTTTCTAACTTCATTAAATTCATCAACAACTCCATGATAAATAAATTCTTTTAGTTCATCAACATTTTGACACTCATCAATCTTATTTTCTAAATCTTTATAAGGAAATCCTATTCTTGTATTTTGTAAACGAGCTATTTCAAACCCAAATTTTGAAAGAGTATAACTAACCAACTCTCTTATTAGTGGTGCTGTTAAAATTTTAAGGTTAGATGAAGCAATAAAACGGAAAAGGTCAAGAGTCACTTTTTCAGCGTCGTTTTTAGAAAGACTCGTCTCTCTAATCAGCGTATCATATATTCGATTAGGATCGAATTTGTTCTTCTTTACAATTCCCTCTTTTTTATCTTTATAGAGGACTTCTGGTAAAGATTGAATTATAATTTCGTCAAACATTTGAGGACTCTTAATTTTAATTTTTATGATTAAATTATAAAAATAAATGCTTGTCATTAAAAACTATTATTAATTTTTTATTAATTCTAATTACATGCTAAATAAAAGATTTGACATATAGGTAGCGATTTTTATGTTCTTTCTTTAATTGGTTTAGATTGAAATCGAATAATATAACTTGAATAAATTTATAAAAGGATTTAGTTTTGATATATTAGATATTAGTATAATATATTATTTTTAATGGTCTTATAAGATATTAGGATTAAAATAGGCTTATGATTAGATTTAGAAGAGTGTTTCTTTAGCTAACTTCTTTTAAATCATTGACAGTATTGAAGATTAAAGATTATAATAGGATTATGTCAGAACAGAAAAACAATATTATCAAATCAATCGTTTTAAGTTTATTCGACGATAATGGTCCCACACCTAAGATCTACTGGCCAATAACAATGGACGAATCATCTCGCTTGTTAATAGCTATGAAAACTATTTCACTATTAATGGGAGATTCTGCCTACCAAAATGGAATTTCGTCAGATACCGTTAATTATTTCGGGATATTACCTTTTCCAGACTTAAAACTGAATGGGTTGACTTATTTCTTTTTAATTCTTGATCCGACGGCAAGAGGAAACGCTAAAGCAGCAACGATTACCATTCTAATAAATGAAGATGATAGAGTTTTTTTCTATGAAAACATGAAGTATTTAAGAGTCATAATAGATAAATCTGCGTCAAAAGTTCAACTAGCTAAAACGTTAGAAGAAAATCAAACAATTATGGATGAACTAAAAGAAGTATTATTCAATTTTACTAATGAAATAAAGGATCCTTTCTCCTTAAAGAGACAAATCAAAATTCTTATGACAGGATTGGATCGAGCTGGAAAAACTAGTTTTTTGCATGCCATTAAGCAAAGATATTCTGAGATTATCAAAACTCTTCCAACTAAAGGAGTTGCACGA
This sequence comes from uncultured archaeon, assembly GCA_964508365.1. GTDB lineage: Archaea > Asgardarchaeota > Lokiarchaeia > Sigyniarchaeales > SOKP01 > SOKP01. The sequence continues at coordinate 37,913 of CAZDTP010000031.1, read as the reverse complement.
AGTGAAGAAAAAGTATTCGATGAACAAAATTCTATTATATCACTTTGGGATTTAGGAGGTCAAAAGAAGTATAGAGATTTATTTCTTGAACAAAGAAAAGTTTACCTCTATAATGTTGATCTACTTTTTTATTTTATCGACATTCAAGATTCAGAAAGAATAACAGAAGCGATTGAATTATTTGGAAACATCATTAAATCTCTTATCGAATTGGAAGAATTTCCTCCTATAGTTATCTGTCTGAATAAGTTTGATCCTGATATTAAAAACGCGAAGGATATTAAAAAAAATATTAAAACTGTAAATGTAAGCATAAAGGAAATCTCTGAAAGGTTTTTTGTGAAGATTTTCGAGACTTCTATATTTGATCATTGGTCATTAATATCAGCTTATTCTTACGGTTTATCACAATTAAGTCCTAATAGAGAATTGTTTGAAAATCAATTAAAAAACTTCGCTAAAAAAATAAGTTCCGATGCAATCCTTTTACTCAACGAAAATGGAATTATACTCTCTAATTTCTCTAGGCACGGTATTTCTGAAAAAGTTTTTGAAATATCTGCCCCTCACTTCCAAACCTTATATAAAACGTTTAAAGAGTTTAAACTATTAAAGCAAGATTTTTTAATTTCTTCTGGAATAACTTCCGAATCAAAAAAAATAATCTTTAAAAGAATACCAGTTGAGAAATATAACTTATACCTCCTTTTGTTCATGGAAAAAGAGTTAAATTTAGATAAAATCGATAAAAATTTACCTAAATTATCTAAAAACCTGAATGAACTAATTCAAACTTATATATAATTTAGTTTAAAAGAAAAAGAAAAATTTTAATAGTTTGAAAATTGTTCGTTTTGCTTTCTTTTTTTCCTATTCGATCTAATTAATAGCGTAACACCGATTATTACTATCCCAACAATAGATATTATAACAATGATAACAATTAAATCCATAAAAAGCAAGTCTGCTTCTAGTACTGTTATCTTAACCTCGTAATCGAAGGTGTAAGCGTCGTGATCTGATGCAACTGGAGACGGGATGTGGGGAAATTCTGATACATAATCATAACCGGGTGAGGCTCCGGGCATAAAAAACCAAGCTCCAATGTTTAGGTTAAATCTTCTATAATCAATTTTCTTATAGGAACTTTCTATTTGAGGTTCGCACGCAATCCATCCTATTTCAGGGATATAATATTCGACCCAAGCATGTCCTAGTAAGCTTGAACTCCAACTGGAATCCGCAGTGAATGTGAAAACATCTCCTACTGCAGGATTGAATTCCCTTTCAGCAGCAATTAAATAACCGGTTACTTTTCTTGCTGGAATCCCTTGAATTCGCAATAGTGTAATCATTAAGGTAGAGTATTCACTGCAATCACCTCTTTTGTTATCAAACGCCCAAGAGGCTCCTTGTTCTTCAGCGGGAAGAGTTCCATCGTATATTAAGTAATTGGATACATTTTCACATATTTTCCTAGCTTTTTCTAATGGGTTATCAGAAGGATCTACGATGTTATTTGAAGCGGCAATTAAATCGGGGTCGTTTATATCATAATATGTTTCTGTATTGTTACAATATAAACTAAATATTTCATCAGATGTGTCATAGCTTCCTATATCAGTATCTCCTATGGTGCCAAAAGCAACCTCGTTAAGCTTTACGATGTATTTCTGACTCAATACAATTGTATCAGAATTACTCAGAGTGGCATTAAATAAATCATAGGTATTATTAAATTTATCATGTGAGCCCATTATCAGCGTAATGGGTCCAGTTATGGAATTGTATAATAGTTGAGCTTCTTGATATGGTGGACAATATTGGGTTATAGACGAATTTGGTTGTCTATCATTTAAGCGCGCAACTTTGAAATAATAGGATTGTGAAGGAGTTTCCGTGTGAGTGAAAGTATAGTTTATTTCTACTTGATATGTAATACTTTGGTTGATTGAATAGTTAGATACGCCATTACTAGAGCTAACCTTGAGCTCATTGTTGATATTTACCGGAAAGGTAATAATTAATACTAATAACACTAGCTTGAAGGCTTTCATGGTTGTTAGATAAAATTAATTATGGTTTGTTTATATTATAAAACTCTCTATTTTTATTTTTACTTGTAATTTTGGAAAAGAAAAACATTATTAACACAGAATTTTCATTATGGTAGTAATTAATAAATTCTAAAAATGATAAGGGTAAAGTAGTATTATCTATAAAATCTTTCTTATTGATAGTGATAATGGAATATCACTTTTAGAAGCTACATTTAAAGAATTAAAATATCAAAGCAATAGTAATAAAGTTATACCCGGATTTTTTAATGAAATAAATGAGATAATTGATAAAATTCAAGATGCTATGGTTAAGGGTAAAAATGGGGATGAAATGAATAGAGTTGTCGAATCTGAGAATTCTACAATTATAATAGTATACCATCCTCCTTCGAGGATTTTATTTTGTTCTATTTCTGATGCTGACGATGATGTGGATAAGCTAATTGATGTAATAAAAAAAATATCTATTAGGTTCTGGAAAAAGCATCAATCTGATATAAAATTATTTAGAACTACTTCTGAGAAATCGCGATTTCAAACTATTATTGCTGATATAGAAAATATATGTCAAGGCGGAAAGATCGCAGAAATGATGCCAAGATTACTTGTTGTCGAGAATGTATTGCATAAAATCGTTTCAATGGGGATGATTGACGAAGAAGATCTTCAAGTTGCATTGAGATGTAATGGAAAAACCTCACCCTTAAGAATATCTAGGGAGTTAGCTAAATCACGGAACGATGTAAATAACATTTTAAAAAAATTAGAACAGTTAGATATCGTCAATTTCTAATGTCAATGTCATACTAATCCTTAACTTTAGTTATAAAGGTATTAAAAATTAAATTATATTTTAAGTTAAATAATCCCTATATTCGATATTAAAATAGAAAAAAATAAAAGGTTGTTATATTTATCTAAATTACCTTAGAATCAATTATGTGACGCTTAGATTATGGAGAGTAATAGAAAAGTTGTACCAATGGTAGTTTCACCTGCAAAAGACGCTCATATACGCAAAGCGAAAGGATTTTCTTTAGGAGAAATACAAGAAGCAGGAAAAACAGTTGAATTACTAAAAACATTGAACATTAGCATTGATTATTTCAGAAAATCTAGAAAAGAAAGTAATATTGAAGAGCTTAAAAAATTAAAAGAAATTAGTAAAAAAGTAAAGAAGAAAAAGCCTTTCGAAGCTAAAGAGAAGAAGAGAACGGCTTTTAAAGCCGAGGTTTCAAAACCAAAAAAGATGGCTGTTAAAAAAGTTGTCATTGAGAAACCAGCTAAAGTCGCTAAAAAAGCGCGTACTTCCAAAAAAGAGCTAGTTAAAGAAGAATCAAAACCAATAAAGAAAGAACTTCCAAAAGCTGAGACAACAGAATTAACTTCCCTTACAGGATTGGGTCCGGCCACTGCCAAAAAATTTGAAGAACTTGGAGTAAGTTGTATAGAAGAACTCGCAAACGAAGATCCCGCAGAGTTGGCTAACCTGATTAAAGGAGTTTCAGAAGAAAGAATAAGATCTTGGATTAAAGAATCTAAGGAATTACTGCAATAATAATCCTATTATTATTATAATCGAGTTTTCTTTTTTTTGTATATTTTTATGGTCTTTTTAGAGTTATAAAATTATTTTTGAACAAATAAATGAGAAAATAAAGATTTTTAATAATGTATACTATTTTTTTGATATACTAAAATATCAATTTTTTAAATGACCTAATTAAATCGTTCTAATAATGGAGTATAATTACTATACCTACGAAAAAAATGAGGGTAATATAACCATTCATAAATTAGCTAAATGGCTAATTGAAGAGAAGTTTGAAGGAGATGCAAATGAAGGGTTCATCTCTTTCCACTCTCAGAATGATTATGATGAGATTTATGGTTCAAATGCCAAAATGGAGATAACTTGGGAAAAAAAAGATAGAACCAGTTTTTTTTTTGGTAAAGAAGTTCAAAATTCTATCGAGCTTTATAGTTCCATCGATTTTGTAATCACAAATAAGGAAAGCGATTGGCTGCTTAGCCACGAAATTATTAGATGGTTCGGACAAAGAACTAAAATGATGAGGAAAAGATATTATCGAGAAAAATGTATACATGGAATATTCTATTGTGATGTTACTGAGCGTTTAATTAATGTTCATGCTAATGTTATTGATAAGTTTTTTGAGAATTTTAAACCGTTTATCATTAAATCCCTAAACACCATTATATGTCACGAGTGAACTATCAGTTTTAACTTTTTTAACTTCGCTCTCTTTTTTGGCCAGAACAAAAAAATTGTCTTTTTTATTAGGACCTCCTCTCTTTTCCATTTCCTTAATTACAAAGCTTCTTAACAATTTTTTCAGTTCTTTACTTGAAAAAAAGTGATAAAATCGATTGTAAGTCAAATTCTCTTTTGAAATTGTCCATGGGATAGATTTATCTCCATGTTCTGCTAAATTAAGATTACTTTGTGCACTTCTATAGTCCGAACTATACAATCTTTTAAACCAATCGCGAATGAAATAATATCGATATTTTTTTTGATATTTTCTCCACACGGTTAAGAACAATAATCCATTATTCTTTAAAATCGCGTAGATTTGTTTTAAAACTCGATTACGATTATGAATGTTTTTAATATGGTGGATTGCTGCGATAGAAAAGATATTATTTACCGATTCTAGTCTGATTGGTATTCTATTGATATCACTTTGAATTAGTTCAATTGATCTCTGTTCTTTAATCGTATAATTATTTCCAGTTTTTAATCGATTACGAGCAATTTTCAGTAATTCTATTGAGTTATCAATACCAATCAATTTAATATTAGATTGTAAAAAAATTTTAAAATTTCTTCCATTTGCACATCCTAAATCGATATTATATCCATTAAAGGATACTCCTTTTTGAATGAGCTTATTAAAAAACAATTCAAAATCCTTCCATGGATAAAATCGTTTTTGATGATAATCTAGCGCTAAAATATCGTAAATTTTCTTATTCATCTCTGTAAGTAAAACACATTTATTATCTAAAAAATTTCTTTCCTTTAATCCTAGATTTTTTGCTCTTACCGATTTAGTAATAAATACTAGAAAAAATAATAATTCTCTAATTTAATGTAAATTTATTTGTAATTAGTATTTTTACTACAGATATTATTAAATATTTATGAGCTACGTGGACAAGCGGGATAATAATGGATGAAATAGTGAACGTAATAACCGATATAATAGATTTTTTGAATAATGATATCTACAGGCTGTATAAGATTTATGAATCTTACATAGGAGATCTCATAATTTCTAAAAACATAAGTGTTTCCGCGATTATCGATAATGAAACAGAGGAAAAGATAAATAGTACAATATTTCAAATAATAGCTACTACGAATTCGGCGTTCATGACGATTGGAGTATCTAAAAGTGAAATTACATCTAATCAAATTTTATTCCAAGACTCTTTTTTAAGTAAGAGAAGTAATTTTACTAATTATCTCTCATTTTTACAACTTGGGATAAACGATTATATCAATAAGCATCTATTTGTAATAATTTTAAACTATATAATCGATGCTGATGACAAAATCCTTGAAAATTTGGATTTATTTGATTTACTACCTCGAGGTTTTCTCAGCAACTTGAGAATCCTTAGAAAGAAATTCGTGATATCAGAAGAGAGCAAGAAAATATTTAAAACTTTTTATAATGAAATTGAAACATATTTCAATCCGTCGAAGTTAATATTCAAGAAAAAAAATTTTCAAATTCAAGAAACTAAAGAGGATATATCCGAAGATAACATATTAAAACGCTTACAAGACGCTCGTGTGGATAATTTAGAAGTTCTTCAAAAGCCAATAATTCAAGAGCGGGGAGAGAGTAGTGTATATCAAAAAGAATCCCAATCGCTTTTAAATCATTTCTTAGATTTTCCCAATGTGAACCAATCAATTAAGGATAAGATTAGATTGGATGCAAAACAATTAATAAATTTTGTTAATTCCTCACCTGAATTTTTAGATTTAGAGAATCTCTTTTATTGTATTAATATACTTAAAATGTTAGGATTAAGAAATCAGTTTGAAACGGGATATGTTAAAAATATCATGGGTAATTATATAAACGGAGGAGTCTTTAGCACCGGAATATATCACATCCCAAACCCAATTAGTATTTATTATGGGTTGTCAATTCTTCGTGAATTAAATATGCTAAATAATGATGAAATTATTGATTTATTAGATATTGAAATGTTCCTTGAGAATGAACTAAAAAATTTTGTACCTGAAAAGATATTTCTACATTTTTTTACAATTCTATGCTTAAAAATACTTGAAATAAATGGAGGTATAATAACCGAGAAGAAATATTTAATAGAACCGCTTAAAAAAGTAGATGTATTTAATTTGGAAGGATTTAAACCAGCTTCAGACATTTTCTTTTTTTTAGGACTTATGAGATTATTAGACAAGAATGTTGATTTCAGCAATTTTAGAAAACCTTATTTGAACGAGCTTAAAAACATAATATTACCTAATGGTTCTCTTAATGAAAGTATTACTGAAACTGCTAGAGGGTTGTTGAGTTTAATATTATTAGGCTTAAGTGATAAAGAATTGAATATAATATCAGGATTATTAAATTTTTTAAATCAGAACTTAAATATGTTTAAAGCCGAAAGCAAACTTAATGAATTCGATTGGAAAAATAATAAGATTGCTTTTAAAATTGAACTACGGATGCTATTTTGGTTATTATTAGCTTTTTCTCAGTACATCTAACTGTATGTATTAAAATTTTATTCTAAATTAAAAATAGTCAAGATAAAATTCCTAGCTGTAGGTAAAATCTGTTTATTTTTAATACTCATATTCCATTTTTCAATTAATTGATTATTTTTCGATAAATCTTGTATGACTTCACGACCTAATTTTATCCATTGTTCCAAATCAATATTAGGGTATTCTTCTCCTATGCCTTGGCAATATTGAATCCCTTTTTGGGTGTAAAATATGTTGATGTTGCTTTCTTTCTTATTTTTGTCTCTTTGAATTGTGAATGTAAAAGGAAATGTTCTACAAAATCCTGGTCTAAATGCATAAATGGAGCATCTTTCTTTGGCTTTATCGTAAAAAAAACATTGTCCATTTGATTTTTTTTTCAAACCGACAAATGCCATTCCTCTTTCGGTGTGTATAGGTGGAACTACCATTCGATCTATCTCGCTCGTTAAGGGTGGTTGATCAAATACATAGAAACCTAGAATTTCAATTACTTCATCGAGAGTTAAATTTAATCCATTTTTTATTCTCAGAACATCTAAATATGTCGTATTTACGAGCGTATTCTGATTAAGGCAACACTGACCGCAATGTACGCATTGAAACCTTAATTTATTATTAATACCCATAATGTATCTAATAGAATGCGAAAAAAGTACTAATTACTTATTTATTTGATGATATTATAATTTTTTTGTTTAATAGAGTTTCAATTGCATCTATTATCAGATCTTGATTTTTTTCGTGTACAACTTCAAAGATTGTATCCAAATGAAATTCCTTTTTACTCTTAGCTATTGAATATATAACATTTAATATTCGTGTTTCCATTGAAGTTAACTCGCTTTCCTTTCTTAATCTAGCTATAAACTCTGCATTGTTTATTTCAAAAGTGTCTTTATAATATAATTCTACATATTTTGCTATGATTGGAGGCATTTGTAATTCAAAATCATGAATAGCGCCATCCCAGTTCTCAATTAGCTGTGAAAGATCGAGCATGATTCCCAATGATAAATCCGATATCAGTTTCTTCAATCTGTCTGAAGCTCTTTCATTGAGTATAAAAATCATCCGTAAATCTTGTCGATCACAAATTAGGCAATAAAAATATTTAAAATCTAATTCTAGAATTGTTCTACTACCATCTGAGTCATCAAATTTGGCTAAATCACGGTCGAATGCCCTTTTATCAACCATTTCTTCTCCAACTGTAATAATAGCTTGGATGAAACCTGAAAAAAGTTCTTTTTTATGCTTCTCCAATATTGAATAACTTTTTGAATAGAGTGGAATTCCACTGTATCTATGAATTGCTACAATTGCCTGAATGTTCTGGATATCTTTAAATTTTTGGGTTCTTGATAATAATTCTGTTTCAAATTTCCTTCTTCGTGGTAAAATCACGTAAGATCTCAAACTTAAAACTCCTAAAGCACTTATAATCGCTGCAGAAATTAATATAATAATCCATATTATAAACACAGGAAATTCTGGTTCGCTAATTACTAAAAGAAATGAAATTTGAGTTGCTTTATAAAGAACATTTTCTGTTGAAATAATTAAAGATACTTTAAAACTTCCATGGATATTATCTGGGATCTCAAGTTCACATTCATAAATTCCATTTCCCCTTTCTTCAAAATTGCCTAATCCAAATTCCCATGAATAGGAGATTGTAGCATTCTCAATATATTTGGCAGAAATTATTTCTGTCAAATTAATTCTGATGACTAATGATTCTCCAGGAAGGCTTTCAATTGAGTCTTGAAAATCAATAGTGTTAACTTTCATTTCAATTTGATTAACCAATAATTGAAAATAAAAGGTGGTAGATGTGTAATTCGGATGCATAAACCTAACATAAACAGAATTTATCCCTAAATCGAAATGAGAATAATTACATAGAACAGATATGTTATACCAATGGTTAGCATACTGAATGAAATCGTGAATACAACTCCCAACAACAAAAATAGCACTACCCCCATCAAGAAAAAGTTTCTCTACGTTTGCGAGAACTCTTAATGATAAAGAAAATCCATCATAATAAGTAATTTCAATTAAACTATTCGCAACAATTTCTTGTGAATTTACATATAACGACAAATTAACTGTTTCTGCAGTTATAAAAAATTGAAATGAAAAATAGGCATCAGTATAATTAGCTTGCTCAAATTTGATAGATACTGTATTGATTCCTAAATCAAAGTAGGCTCCATCAACTATGATAACAGTAGTAAACCATGTAGGATAAGAAGGATTTTCACCAACGTTAAAATTAAACATTTCCCCTATTAAAGTTATATTTCCTCCAGAAAGAAAAATCCCCTCTCCCATCGCATATACTTGTGCTGCTATAGTTATATTCTCTCTAAACATTATTTCAATTAGAGCGTTTTCGAGGATAGATTGATTATTAATTGATACATTAAGTTGTGTTAATTGTTCTCTAACTAACAATTGAAAAGAAAAGTAAGTTGTCGTATAATTTTGCTTTTGGAATTTAATTGAAACTGTATTAATCCCTGAACTGAAATTTGTCGTTGAAAAAATTAAGGATAAATTATACCAATTAGCTCCATACTCAATAAAATTCTTAACATAAGAAACACTTTTCCAAGAGATAGAAGCCTCGTTAATATAATTCAAATCAATATTACCATAGGCTCTCACAGAAATTGTTATATTTTGTTTAAACATTACCTCAATTAACTGATCTTCTGAAATTTGTTGGGAATTAATAAATACAGACAGATTGACTGGTTGCTCATATACTAACAATTGGAAATAAAATATGTCAGTTTTGTATTTTTCCATTTCAAATTGTATCCCTATTAAATTTAATCCAGGTGAGAAAATTGATGGATTAATTTGAATTGAAGTATTATACCAAAAATTCGAATATTCATTTAAAGTCTGTTCATAAGTATTAATTTTCCATGTGAAATTTCCTCCCATTAATAGATCATCATCAATCAAGGCTCTAGCTTGAGTAGAGATATTTATCTCTTCCATATATGTAAGTTCAATAATTGAATTTTGTTGAATTTCTACATTATCAACATAAGCAGTAATGTTGACACTTTGTTCTACAATCTCAAATTGATAAATATGCATTTGAGGTTCAAAAGAAGGAGCTGAAAAATTGAAATTAAGCTGAATTATACCTAAATTATCGGTAAATGAAGTATCAAATTCAATATTATAATAACCACCAAGTAGATTTTCAATGCTATATAAATCAGGATTTGATATATTAACGCCTACATTTGCTCCATCAATTCCTTCTCCATCTAAAAATGAATGATATCTAAATTTTATTGTGCTATTTGCGTGCAACTCTATATTATAATCAGACTGAATTCGCTGGACATTAGTTTCCTCTCTAAGGTTAATTTTCAAAGTCAAATTATAATCGAAGAAACCTACTTTTGAGAATTCAATTAAAATCTCATAAAAACCATTTGATATCAAATCTGATGTATCTAAAATGGTCTCATAAATTCCTAAACCTGCTTCATCAAAATCTAAAGTTCCCGAGGTCCAATTATATGAAATTATTGCATTTGAAATGGAATTGTTGTTTTCAGAATCTTTTAATTTTATTTGCACTGGTATAATATCTCCAATAAACGCGTCAGTTTGAAAATCAGAAATTGCATCATTAGGTTTAATAAGTGAGAATGAACTCTGATGTAATACTAAAAAACTAGAGTTTAATCCTCCCAGAGAAGTGCCATTAGACCAGAATAATGTATAATCATATTGTCCTCCGGTTGTATTTAATGCATCAAAATATATTTCAGAAAAGAACACACTTCCATTTGACAAGGGTGATTTCATTTCTGAATACCACTGCTTTCCATCGGGATCAGATATCGTTAAGTTTACTTCTGTAGACTCTATATTTCTAGGGATTTCACCACTGTAATTTACTTGTGTTTTAATTCGTGTAGATTCGCCGGTATTAAAACTAGTGCGTGACCATTCATCTTGTTTCAACATCTTTGTATTTTCGATATCAAGATAATTTGGAGATCTTGCTTTAAATGACCACCAACCCAGGAAAAGAGCACTTGATTTATTGATTTTTAATATTGAATCACCTACATTTCCATTTTCAAAAAGACGAGAAAGAAGGGTCGGATCTAGGGCGTAGATAAACTCCCAATTCAGAGGTTTATTTATGATGAATTCAAAATCTGAGTATTGCGAAGGCATAAAAAAATTATGTGAAAAATACCAATACACTGTCCCATTTTCTAAGATTTCAAAAGAGACTCCTTCAAGCGTCGTTTGCCCAATCCGTGAAGTAGTTTCGTGATATCCATACAAGTAGGTGTCCAAATCAAAAGAAAGTGAAGGAGAACTTGTATTTACTTTAAGAACTACAGGATTAACATCCCAAGTCCCCGTAATGTTTAACTCTGATTCCCCCCATTGGTCTCCTTGATTAAGAGAATACTCATTTAACTTAAGATTTATATCGTTTTGACTTGAATTTGCGAGTGTAGTAAGTAATAAAGATAAATTATCGAACCATATCACTTGTTGATATGCATCTTGAAAACCAGAATAACTAACAGAAGCACCGCTCATGATTCCAACAGAAATATTAATTTTTTGATTATTTATCAGATTATTAAATATATTTGAAGTATTCACCCATAAATCTATATTAATTTGACCAGTATGATGCCATTTATACCTCCCAGCTTCGACAACATCTCTTAATCCTAAAGTATATACCTTATTATTATTTATTTTAAAATAAATAAAGTTATCATTTGATTCCATGGCAAATTCAGCGTAATAATTAAAACTAATATAAGCATCAATAACTTTACCTCTTGGAATTGTTAGATTTTGATATATTTCAGAGTAATATCCTTTAGTATAAGAAGCAGAAAAATAATCACTATGATCAAATCTATTGGGATAAGAATATAATGCTGTGTACATAGCAGTATTATTTCCAATCCAGCCAGATCCATAATTATCTTTATCTGTATTAGTGGAATTTGACCAAAAGGCTAAATTCTCTGAAATTCCAGAGCTTGCGTTGATATATTCATAATAATCAATATGATAACCATATTCATTGGAACCTATCCAATCATCAGAACCAATAGTAATATTTATTCCTTCTCCTAATATCCAAGGGCTATAGAAATCTGTCCTGTATCCAGTATCACAGTAATAACACTTATCATATTTATCCCATATGAAAACACAGTCCCAAATATCTTCAAAATCTATTATTTCAAAATGAACCCTAATAGCCAGAGCATCGTTTTGATAGATTTTAGAATGGATATTAGCTGGATTAGTAGGATCTTCATCTAAATCGTCACCATAATTATGATCTCCTGGTGGAGGAGGGTCTTTATTATGAAGATCAACATTTTTTCTATAAACTGTAACATTTTTTACAAAATCGCTATTATTAACCCAATCTCTAGTATCTTGAATATTACTTACTTGAGTTTCAATTTTAGAAACCTTCCAGTCATGAACATCATCAAGATAATAAGTTAGATTTAGCTCCTCTTGATTGTTTAAAGACACCTCTTGGTTATTATCATATAAATTACCGTAATCTGTTATATTTAAAGCATTTTCATTTCCTTCAAATAAAACTAGATCAGTATCTGCAAGTAAGGGTTTTTGGGAGAAATCATTAAAATCATTCTTAATTTCTGTAATAATGTTGGAATTTGGAATGTGAAAACTACTCGAAAGAAATATTACTAATATAATAATAATAGTTGTTATTCTTAGAACGATTTTTTTTTTTAAAAGTGAATTATTAGAAAACTTTTCCATATAATCCCCGTTAATGAAAAAAATAATTATAATACTGATAAAATTAAAAATTAATAAATTTAAGTTACAGTGGGGAGAATTTTTATTCAAAAAAATACTTTTTGGGAATTAATAAAGAATAAATTAAGGAGTGGATCAACATTTTGGAAATTCCACTTACTAATTTGGCAGTTCATCGGAAAACTCCGTTCTAAGAATTGAAAGATAAGACCTTTTTTCTCCGTTGTCTAGAGAATTCACATTTGTGCCTCTACAATTATAAATATCGGGAGGATTTTCATCAAACAATGAAAGAATGACTAATATGGCATTTTTTACAAACTCTTTTTTACTGCTTCTTTCTAAAACCTTCATTAATTCTATGAGTGATTTACTCTTCCATATTTCTTTAGTATCTTTTATTACTTTCTGGTTCTGGAAGAATTCTATAATACTCAAGTAATAATCAAATTCAGAGTTATTGCAGTTGTTTGATTTATTCATAAATTTTTGACCGTTTTTATAAATATAAAACCAAATAATATGCTTTTAAATTGATTGAGAATCTTGGTTTTCTGTTGTGACAAACCGCACATTAATTCTATAAAAATTTTTAGTTCTTGATTGAAGAAACATCCATTATTGACAAATAAGAATTTCTATATGGTTTTTTAATATCCCATGTAATACGCTGATATTATCTCACTTAAGTGAGTGAGACGAATTATAATTAGGAAAAGAAAAGAATCATCCTATCGATTTTCAATTTCTGAAGGAATATATCCAAATGTATTTAAAAACCGCTTTCTCACGCTTGCAATGTCGTAAATTTGTGTTTGAGCACCACTAGTTTCTACAACAAAAGAACCTATAATTGAACCTAAACGACAAGAATTTTGTACATTCATTTCGAGAATCATTCCAGATAAAAGACCTGCGCGGTATCCATCCCCTGCGCCTGTAGTGTCAACTACTTTATTAGGAGTCGAAATAGGAATTTCTATGTATTCTAATTTTCCAGAAGCTGTTTTTGTTATAAGTTCTGAACCCTCTGATCCCTTAGTTTTTACTATAGTACTAATATATTTTAGTAAATCTTTTTCGTTCATCTCTGTCTTGCTTATGACTTGATTTATTTCATATGCATTTCCTATTAATATCTCTGAATTGGTTAAAACGCTCAGTAAATTATCTTTGGAAAATAGAGGAGTTATTTGGCCTGGATCAAATATCGTTGGAATATTCAGTTCGTTTAATTGTTCTGAAAAATTCATCATAGCCTCAATACCTTGGGTTGAATTTATTGCATAAGCGTATTGTTCAGGGTTTTCAATTTTTTTTCTTAAATCGATATTCTTACTCTCATCTAATGCGCCTCCATGAAATATAATCATTTGATTAGATTTATTATCATTTACAATGTAGCAAGCTGCTGTGAATAGATTATCTTGAATGTCGACTTTTAATTCAATATTACCGAATTGAGCTATGTGTTCAGCATAACCTAAACTTTCAAAATCTTTACCAACCGAACCTAAAAGTGAAGCAGGGGTTAAATTGAGTAAACCAAGGTTATATGCAATGTTTCCCGCAGTTCCGCCGAAATGCTGAGTGCGACTATTGGCAGTTACTGTACTTTGGAATTCTTTTTTATTAAGGTCGATCGACACCGCATTAACGAAATTTTCCTCAAATCCCATAATATGATCGAATGCTAAGGAACCTAAAATTAAAATCTTATCTCGTTTCATTTCAATCTTAACCTTATACATAATTAAGTAAAGCGATAATATACTAATTTTAAGCATTAAATTTAGATTTTATGAAATAACTAACTTATTAAATGAAAGAGTTCTACTTTTAACTTATCAATTACTCTTTCAGTTGTATGAAAGAACTCTTGGCATCAATTGAATCGTTAAAAGATAGTAATATTTCTAATATCATATCTGAGCGTATTAAGGAATTCTCCGAAATAAGGGAATTTGGGATCGAAAAGATATTTGAAGAACTTTGTTTTTGTATCCTAACTGCCAATTGTGCTGCAAAAAGTTGTATTGAAGTCCAGAAGAGAATAAATACTGGTTTTTTAAAGTATTCTGAAGAGGAGTTAAGGAACAGATTCAAGGAATACGGTTATCGTTTTCCTAATATAAGAGCAAAGTACATAGTTGAGGCCAGAAACCTTATTTTAGATATTAAAAAAAAAATAAATTCAAATGTAGACGAAATGATGCTAAGAGAGTGGCTAGCGAAGACTATTAAGGGATTAGGTTATAAAGAGGCTAGTCATTTTTTAAGAAATATAGGATTTAAGAACATCGCGATTATAGATTTTCATATAATAGATATCTTAGATGAATTCGGAATTATCCAAAAACCAAAAACTCTAACTAAAAAGAAATACACTGAGATTGAGCAAGTTCTTAAAAAAATAGGAGAGCGTGTTAAGTTGGATTTGGATGAATTAGATTTGTATTTATGGTATATGGAAACTAATGAAGTGTTAAAATAAAAGATCGGCTACTTTTACAAATTATCCAATGGTAAATCTAAATCTACTTCAGCAGATTTTAATTTTTTCATGAATTCAACCGTTCCAATTTCATTTACCATTAATTCTAATAGATTTTCGTAGAGATGTTCTATGTTGTCTTGCCCAATTTTAAGGTATATATCTTCAGAGGGAAGTGTAATCTTTAAAACTTCATAGAGTCCTTGGATACATTCTTTTATCTTCTCAAAATTAATCATTGCCTTTTTAGTCGATTCGTAAATAATATCTGTATTTTCCATTTTTAATTATTATCCCGTAAATTTATTTCCCGTTGTAATAAATGAAGAAATTAAGGCTTAAAAAATAGTTGTTATTTTGACAATTGCGTGACTAACGAACAAATTAAAAAAATCGAATATATTTTATATTATGTTTTAGGGCAGACTAGATCTCATTTAAGAGAATTAGGGTGACCCTTATCCAATCATGTAATAAACGATAGAAAGCTAGTTACACTCCAAAAATAAGAATATACCCCAAATCAATCCCCAAATAACCAAAATCAAGCGAGATAACCCAACAGTCCAACTTTCAGCTGATAAGAAAATCATATCGAATTACACCTAATTCTTCCTCCTAGAGATTAGTCTGATACTTCTATTTATCCAATTTTGAATTATTCTCTTTTTTTACTACATCTTCAACAATCTTCTTTTCTTCAGCAATTTTAAATGGTTTCGTGGGTTTTTTTTCATCAATCGGTTGATTACAGACCCAACAAGCATTTTCTAAGTCAGAAAGCGTTCGAGCGCAGTTTTGATGATACAATGCTTCACATTTAGGGCATAGAAAGATGTTAAATCCAGCGACTTTTCCTTTACACATCAAGCAAATCTTCTTTTCCCGATAATAGGAGACCTCTTCGTCTGTAATTTGTTCAGGTCTTTCAATTATTCGAAATAGTGAATCTTTAGCTATAATCTTCTTTTTAACTTTCTTTTTACGCTCCTCAGGCTCTGCTCTTAAACCCAAATAAGCAGTTACTAAGGATGTCACGTCAATTATCATGAAAATATATTGAACTTCTTCCCCAAAAGCTTGCACCATTTGAAACATAAGGATTCGTGAGAGACTATAAAGTATAATACCAATAGATAAATAGATATACTTCTTTCTAAATATGCCTTTTGTCCCAGAAGCTTTGTATAGAAGTCCAACTCCAATGGTTAAGGCATAAGAATATGTAAATACATTCCACCTAAAGGGAAACTTTTGCGTTGGTATTGGCAAATCATAATAGACTTCTATTAGTCCTTCTCCAGGTATTATGGGAGGTACAATAATTTCAGTCGTCCAATGAAATATAAATAGATCCAATAAACTGAGCATATTCAAAAATAAAATTATAGATAAAAAATACCACTTCTTCTTGGGTATTAATATTTCAGCCCACACATAAGCCATAACGGGCGCTGTAAAACCAGTAGGTGCCCAAAATATATAAAGTTTTAATTGGCCGTCCATGTTATTTCCTGTTATAAGGATAGTTGTAAAATCGATGAAAGTGCCAAATCCAAGAGTTATGCTAATTCCAATTAATGCTAACCCATAATAAAAGAGAAGCTTAGTTTTTGTCTTTCTTCCTTGGAACATAAAAAATAATCCTATTATAAAAGACGGAAAAAAATACATCACAATCTCTAAAAGTGTGTTGTAAAAAACTACATCAGAAAGCATTAGCATTTTAACTTTCACCCTACCAAAAATGATTTATTATGTGGTTGTTCCTTTTCATGTTTTATATAGAAAGTGATGAATGCTGCGAGGAATCCAGAAAAAAGAATGAGATATATCAAGTTCATTATTTTTGCATGCAATAATATAGAGATATTTGGCCAACAAAAAATATTCCACCAAAAAAAAGTGTATACTCCTAGCATATGCCAAACTATCTCCATTATTACGAGGATTTTTACTTTCTCCCATTCTGTCTCTTGCCACGCTATAAAGGAAGCGCTCGCATAGCCTAAAAGGGCGCCACCGAATAATCCTCCATAACCAACGGGAGCTAGAAAAGGAATACTGAACCACTCCATATAATCTTCCACAAGGAAGAATAAAAGTACTCCAAAAACAACAAAAACAATAAAATTCACTAAAAATGTCCATTTTAACCCTTTCAAAATTTTTTTAACCATTTTTCTATTTACCTCTTTATTTGAAAACAAAAAATAATCCGAGTGTAGAGGTTAACAAAAATCCAATTATAGTTTGCCGAACTGCCAATATTAAATCTGCGTCAGAAAGCATTAGCATTTTGAGTTAAACCTCTACATGAAATAACAAGAAATTTAATTATTCGTCGTATTTACAAATATTTTTTATTAAAAATTTTTCTTAAATTAACATTATACATTCATGTATATAAATCTTTTAAAAGTAGGCTAAGAAGAAAAAAAACCTTATAATGAAATATAAGTTTTAAAACGATTAGAAACTCATCAATTACCTAATTTCCATCCTATTTTTGGAATAACTCAAGTATAAATATTTTTAATATTAATTATAAATTAATTTCGAATATAAAAGCAAATGTAGTTTTTTAACAAATTTTAATAATTTTTCGTGAAAAAATTGAAAAAGCTAATTGATGCCGTTATATACACAGATATTGACGATGAACTCGGTCCTAATCCCATAAATTGGCTACCATCAAATTTACCTGAATCTATTAGAATGTTAGTCGGAATTAAAACTATGACAATACTTTCAGGTGATCAGGGTTCTGTACCAGATTCACTTTTAATCATTCCCTTTCCTTCTTTAAGATTAAAGGGATTAATTAGATATTTTGAAAGAAAAGATGAAAGTAAAAGAGGAGGATTTGCACGATCCGCGATAACATTCTTGTTTAAAGAGACAGATGATGTGATTTTCTATAAATATATTAATTACCTTAAGGCTCCCTTTGATGAAACAACGAGAAAAATTATTGAATTAAAGAATCGAAATGTAGAAAGTGAAAAGATTTTTGAAGAGATTAAAATTCTACAAAATAGCGTCAGTAAGTTACTAGAAGATTTTAGAACTAAAGAAATATCTTCACCAACATCAAAAGAATTTCCTGAAAAACGAAGTAAAGAAGAAAAAATAGTAGACTATAGGTTTAAACTCGTAGTTGTTGGAGATCCCGGCGTAGGGAAGACATCTACAATACTACGATTTACTGATAATGCGTTCTTAAGAACTTACGTTCCCACTCTTGGAGTAAGTATCACTGAAAAAATATTTCATGCTAAAAGTGGAGTTATTGAAATGATCTTATGGGACATCGCCGGACAAGCAAAATTCGAGACGATGAGAAGATATTTCTACCAAGGCTCTGAGGCTATTTTACTTATTTTTGATTTGACAAATAGAATTTCCTTTACGAGTATCAAAAATTGGTATAATGATGTTATGAATAATATGGAAAAACACCATCATCAAATGGTTGGATATATTTTTGGTAATAAAAGTGATTTAACAGAAGTACGAAAAGTTAAATTAGTTGAGGCTTTAGCTTTAGCCAAAGAATTAAATTTAGAATATATAGAAACATCTGCTTTGACTGGAAAAAATGTAGAATATGCTTTCTACGACATAGCAGAGACGATAATAAATTCAAGATTAGGGAAAAAATAAAGGTTTTAAATTTGGATATTGAAGAAGCAATATATAAAAGAAGAACTATAAGAAGATATAAGCAAGATCCAATTCCAAGGGATATTCTGAAAAAATTAATTGATTACGCTCGAGTTGCTCCAATGGCCCGAAATGTTCAAGGTCTTGAGTTTGTTTTAGTTGAAAATAGTGAAACAAGAGAAAAATTATTTAAATTAATTAAATTTGCAGGTTCTTTACCTGAAGACCAGCGAACTCCAGAGCCAGGAAGAGAACCTAAAGCGTACATAATAGTACTTGTTAATACAGAAATTAAGCCTTCATTTTTTGATTTTGATGTTGGAGCTGCGGTAGAAAATATATTATTAGGTGCAGTTAAATATGGGATAGGGAGTTGTTGGATGGCTAACATTAATGTCAGAAAAATTAAATTGCTATTAAAAGTTCCAGATCAATATCAAGTCAAACATGTAATCAGTTTAGGATACCCTGATGAAGAATCATTTATGGAACCTTATAAAGATTCATATAAATATTGGAAAAATCCCGATGGTACTATGCATGTACCAAAAAGAGATTTGGATGATATTATTTACAAAATTTTTTAAAAATTAGATAAAAGCCGCCATATCCCTACAGTTATATGCAATTCTCATTAAAACTCTAATCCTTTCCTTCTCCTTAAATTTTAAATCATTTATGAGCAAATTTCCTTTTTCAATTAACATATCTCTTTTTTTCCATACTTTATGTGCTAATTCTAAAGCTTTCTTCTGATAAGCAATCATTACCTCATTAAAATATTGCTTGATTTCTGTAAAATATTCCTTAATTTCTTCACTTAAATGAAAATCTCTTAGAATTGATCCAATATCTTCAATCTTTTCACAAAACATACGATAATCCATGGCTTCTAAAGGCGTAAAATCTTTATCTTCTGTGACATATACGCCTGTTCTAAGATAAGTCCTAATATGGATTACAAAAATAAAGTAAAATTTTCGTAATTGGTTAAAATTATAATTTAACTCTTCATATTTATTAGTTTCAAGGTTATCAAACATATCCAAAATAAGATATAATAAACGTTGTATTAACTTACGAGTAGGGATTTGTTTATAGCCGAAATTTTGAACAACAATCCTCTGAGGTTGTTCTTCAATTATTTCGGTGTTAGGAAGACCATTAACAAACCATCTTATTTCATCTCTTATACTCTCTTCAAATGGTTTATCTGATAGTATTACTATATTTGATTGACCAGAGAGGCATTTTTTTACAATTTCTCGAGCAATATAGGGATTTGAGTGAAGTATTACCTCATCAGTAGATCGATCTACTTCCTGTCTATGTTTTGGTGAAATTAATAAAGATCCGTCACTGCGAACAGTGATCAATATGGAAGATTTCTTACTTAAATTAAAATTTTCAACCCACTTTTTTGGTAGACTAACAAAAAAAGAACCGCTAATCTTCTGCAGATTTCTATAGGTTCTTTCCATATTAAACTTATATTATTATTAATATTTAAACTTGTTTAAACTTGTTTAAACAATTTATACAATATATTTAAACATTCTTTAAACATTCATTATATTAATAAATCTAAAGTAAAGAGGTAAAAATAAATGACATCAAGTAAAGAAGAAGTTTTTCCAATATTTAGAGAATTTCCTAAATATAAAATTATCGAAGAATTAAAAGAAGAAGCTGTAAAAGAAGTAAAACAATTACTTGAGAAGAAAACAGACATTGATCCTATCCAAAAGAAAAGAGATGAAAGAAACTGGAAAAAATCTCTGGGATATTATGCACTTAATCCTAATAAATTTGATTTTAATATAAGTAATTTAAAAACCAAAAAATAATCTTTTTTTTTTAATCTTTTTAAGACCTTTTTGTAAAAACTTTATATAAAATATGATGAATATATTATAATTAATTGAGGGGGTTTCAATCTTTAGGATTGCCCAAAGACCTACAAAAAGAAAGGAAATGCGAATTTAAATTGAACTTGCAAATATAAAATAAGTTAAACTTTTATACTATCCCGAAGTATCAAATTATACATTAAAGTAGATATTTATTTATATTTAATATTTTCTTTGAGGATTTTTAGAATGCTTATGTTATCTATATTAGGTGGACTTATTGGTTCTTCTACATTGGGCGTGCTAATAGCATTTTGTAGTTTTGGAATATACTTTTACTATATTTCTAGGAAAACAAATATCAAACTTCTCTCAATTATGGGGATAAATATATTTTTAATAGGAATAGCTTATTTGGGAATTTGTGTCGACTTTTTATCAATTCTTATAACAGGAAACAACATAAATGTATTTTTACTTGCTTTTTTAATTTGGCCATTTGTGCCTGTTGCTTACATCTTTGGATCTTATGTAACTGCTGAATTATTGATACCTAAGATAAAAAAACTCTACATGATCATAATTATTGCTTTAGCTTTAATTTTTGAGCTTAGTATTTTTTTAGATACATTAGGAAACATTACGTTTATTGAACCTACCCCTCCTGGTGCTGAATTGATCGATGATAGTCTTATTACAGGGTCAATTGCCGGTCTTATCGGAACTATTTTTACGTTCTTAGGAATTTTTTTTTCTGGGATCGGCATGCTTATTAAAGGTTATCGGTTTTCAGGGGTAGTTAGAAAGAAATATCATCAGTTAGCAATAGGATATTTAATTCTTAATGTATCGGCGTTGTTAGATTTTTTGGGTATCGCCGAGATCGTTGCAATAATTCGGATTGCCTCATTAAGTGCCGTTTGGCTTTTCTATTTAGGTTTAAGGGAAGAACCTGAAAAGCGTGAGAAGAAAGAAAAGAAAAAAGAGATGAAAATTGAGGAATCCTTGTTTAGATTAACTAAAAGACCTGCGCAAATAACTGAAGAAGAAGTTACATATTACAGAGAGCAAAAAATATGCATGATATGTAAAGGTAAAGTTAGTGGATTCAATATTTTTCTTTGTCCTAATTGTGAAACAATATACCATGAAGAGTGCGCTCGTGCTCTAAGTAATGCTGAAAATGCGTGTTGGGTTTGCAATGGGCCTATAGATAATTCAAAACCTTCCAAACCGTTTAAAATTGAATCAACCGATAAAGAACCAATAAAAATTGAAAAACCTAAAAAATGAAATTTTTTTAAATGATTATACATACTTCAGAGATAAAAAAAAAGTAAAATAGAGAATAGATTATGAGAATATCAGTTGAAGACACTAGGACTGGTAAGGTTACAAAGCTAGACGTTAAAGAACATCATATTGTTGAGCGTGTAATCGATATTGTAATAAAGTATATGGGTATAATAGACTCTGAGCAAAGATCATATACATTAGTTCTCAGCGATAAGGAGCTCCCTAATTCAATTACAATTTCTGACGCAGTTCATAAATTTGGGTTAAAGGAGGACGACAAATTAGCTCTATGGACAAGAGTGGTAGGTGGGCAGTAATTTTTTCTTTCTATAAATATTTTGGGAAGAATTTATAAATATAATTTTATTCATCGATTATTAAAATGTCATCCGTTTCATCTTTATCTTTTTTATCACTACATTTATATTCTTCCTTGAGTGATTCAATAGAATGTTTTTTGAAATACTCCGCTGCTTTTAAACAGGAGTCATAAATAAGAGGATCATCAGCATTTGGATTCTCAACTAGTTTTTTTAACGCTTTAATTGTTGTTTCCAAATCTGATAGCCTTGACCATTTTTTTAGAATGTTAAGGCAGATAAATCCAGAACCAGATACATTTAAATCTTGAATGTCAATTGGATGGATATTTGGGTGAAAGATATTAGAATACCATGAAAAATCTATACCGCCCGGATATGGAAAGGATCTATTTATTCTTAGATTTACTCGATGAAACTTCTTTGGGATTAATTTAACACCCTCTTTATTATGATCTTGCACAAATCCTAAAGCTTCAATATTGATCCAAAATTCAACATCATTTTCACGCCAATTAATTGAATTATGCTCTATTAAATTTGATTTTCTTAAAATATTAATCTCATTATTTATTCGATCTTTCCATATTTCATACGGTAATTCTGGCATCTTTTTATATTCTTTTTTAATATTATTTTATTTTATTGTGTATATTTATTCTATACTTTAATTTATAATTTTATTGTTCCTCTTTTTGTTTTTTATAGGAACATGTCCAACATGTGGGATCCTTCACTTTTTCAATTATTTTAAAGCTATTAGTAAGTCCATTATAATTCAATTGTTTTCCAATAAGCGGTTTCCCTATTTTAGGATCCCATCTCTTATATTCCTTAAAATGGTCTAGTCCTAATATAAATTTTAATGTTTGTTGTGATTGAATGCCGCCTATTATGGAAGTAGTAGTTATAATCGAAGAGATTTTTCTTGTAGTTTCTCCATCTTCACCATTTAGTTCCTCTCCTGTACATGAGAACTTTTTCCACATTAAATCTAAATCTTTATTAGTTATCCCGCATTGTAAGCATGCTGAATCTTTAATTCCTGAATATACTGCTTGCACAGTCCCAAAATACCCATCAATTCCAGAATCAATAAAAGGAATATCATAAAAATAGGAATAATTATTAGCTTCTAAGCGTGCCTCAACATTATCTAAACACGAACAGATAACGTCATTTTGTTTATAAATGCTTTTTTCTACTTGATTTAAATCCTTAATAATCGTATTAATTTTTACTTCTGGATTTAAATCTTTACAAACTTGTTTTATTACATCCGCCTTATATTGATTTTTTTTTGCGGATTTTAAGTTGAAAAGTACACATCTATTCAAATTTGATAAATTAATAAAGTCAAAATCGATCAAAGTAATTGTTCCTACACCTGCCAAAACTAAATTCTTTATCACTTCATTACCCGTTGCTCCAGCACCAATCACCAATACTTTCGAATTAATAATTTTATTTTGATCCCATCCTTTTATTCGTTTTTGACGATCATATTTATCTGAATCTATTAATTCAATTCTTCCTACTTCAATATCTAATGGATCATTTTTATCTTTCATTTATTTATACAGCATTTTTAATTAAAGCTCTATTTTGAAGATATTATCGCATAACTTATAGTTTTATAATTAGATTCTAATTGCTTTTCGAGTGTGAAAAATTGGAATACATCTCTAATCGGATCTACTACTAATGCGACTTGATATGATTCTGGAAAGAAAAACTCTTGAGTATGTAAATCTGTGTCGGATAAAAAGCAGCCAAAATCAGGATGCGAATGCCACCATCCAACTATTCTCAAGCAATCATTATTTTTAAGATTTTTTAGCTTTTGAAATTCTTTTTCATATTGCCCGGCTGTTCCTTCAATCTGGAAAGTTGAGAATCGATTATTATGTATAGTATTATTGATAAACAGTTGGTCTTCAATGATAATATATAAAGTGTCATTCCATTTTAAGATATTTCCAATTAGATAACCAAAAATTTCGTTGCTAGAAGCTTTACATAATTCAATAATTTTCTCCAAAATTTCATTGTAAATATAGACCGGAAATACAAAATCATAGTCAATTGACATACTTTTATTCACATTTTTTTTAATGTTGGAATTATCGAGTACTTTGAATAAATTGATGTTTTTTTTTATGTTCTATTTCCCATTTTTTACGTTCAGAACGCAGTTTAAATAGATCAAGATCTTTATAAATCAAAGTTTCTTCTTTTGGAGGGATAATTCTTTCGACTCTTTCCTTTTCTGGGGTGTATATAAGAGATTCACCATATTCTGCGATATTTACAAAAAAGCAATACGCATAAATAGATCTTCGAGCATCAAAATGTGCTGCTTTAAAATCGGCAGTCACAGGTGTATACGCCGGGTTTATAATTAGATCTATAGGAGGTTCAAAATTCTTTAATTCCACTCTTAAATCCATATCAAGAAAATCTCTGCATATGACAATTGCTATTCTACCATATTCAGTATTACAGATGATAGTTTCACGGGGTAATGTCCCGACATTTATGTTTTCTTCAAATCTTTTTCCTTGAAAATGAATGGTTGCGGGAATGTGTTTTTCTTGCTCCCAAAGTATGCCTTCTGGACCAATTACTATACTAGTATTACGATTATTTTCTAAATTATGAAATGAACCGGGGATAATATACATTTCATAAGACTTTGCTAAATCTGAAAGTTCTTCTAAAATTTTGCCATAATTAAGATCAATGGCCATTTCTGGAAATATTAATATATTGATTTTTTCATTGTGAGCTTCCTCAATCATCAATCTAACCTTTTCCTGCACTAGATCAACTTTTTCAGCTTTGAGTCCAATCAAACCAGACATTTTTTCTTCATAATATTCACTCAATAAATCGCCTGAAGAGGATACTCCAATTTGAGCTATACCTATCCGACATTGCCTTTTTTGTATTTTAGAATATTCATGGAGTAAGTCTTTATAAAGCAATTTATACTTCTTTTGAGATTCTGATTTCCCGGATAAAGGAGTTTTTAAAACAGAAATTGCCTTTTTAGATATCGAAGGTTCACTAATAGTATTTAAAGCAGATATTATGATTTTTTCTTCCTTTTGTACTAATTCTAAGCGATCTTTTACTTCCTTCTCTTTATCTTTATAACCTGCATTTTCAAATAATTCAGCTGCTGACTTAAGCATCCTAGAACCTATATATAGGAGTCTTTTTTTCTCATCAAGATTGAGTTCCTCATCTGCACTAATAATATACCATGTTGCATCAAAATATGTGGACGTTGCGAGAGCCCAATCTGCTTCATTTTCAAAGCCACCTTTACGATATGAATTTGCAGCTTTTCTCAACATCATTTTAATTTCAGGGTAATATTCTGCTTTCTTAGTTTTATCACTTGATTTATCAAATTTAGAGCCTATTTCTAAGGCTCGACAGAATGACGCATTTCCTAGTGCTAAAGATTTATATTTTGAATCAAGAAAAAATTCACTTGCTTTATTAAACAACTCAGCAGATTCTGCATACATGCTGGGTTCTTTTTGTTCTTCAGCTAACTCCATACATTCCCAAGCTTTACAAAGATAATAAATCGCATTCATTTCATTGTTATCTTGTAAATTTTCTATATCGGAACATAGATTTTTAAATTGACTCGCCGCGCTAGCAAATTTTTCTGCAGCTGCAATATGATCTCCTTGTTTTTCTAAAATCTGTGCTTTTTCAATCTTATCCCAAATGACCGAATAATCTATTTGGATATCCATAACATTGTGAATCTCTTCTGGTTCTGCTTCCTCAGTTATAGTAATCACTGAATTATCCTGAGAGGTACTTATTCTGTTATTTTCTTGCGTTAAATTGGAAATTTTTAAAACTTTATTTAAAATAGATATAAATTTATCTTTAGAATCATCTTCAATAGCAGAAAATCCATATGTCTTTATATCGAATATATCTTCTATTTGTTGAGGTTTAAATGCGGTATCTTCAAGGTCTTGAAAATTTGCTATTAAATAAAAATCGATATTCTGAATTTTAAGTTTTAACTTTGAAATAATTTCTTGCGTTCTGCCTAAGTTACTTGCTGCAGAATTAGTTATAATAAGTATTAGATCAATAGAATTTAATAAGTCCTTATAAAGAGGATAATATTTAACTAAGTTATTTAGATCGATTTCTCGAATTATACATTCCTTAATGTCATTTGCAATTTTAATTTTAATAGATTTTTTTAATACTTGATTTAACTCATCGTCTAATTCTATTCTTATTTCTCCGGAAAATAAGTTAAGAATAGTTGTTTTGCCTACTCCAAGTTCTCCAGTGATTAAGATCTTTGGAGGAATGAAAATATTCTCTTCAACAAAGTTATCAAAATCATCAAAGATACTGACATTCCCTGACCAATTTTTAAGATGCTGTTCATATCTCTTTATAAATTCGTTCTTCATTAAGTCCACTTTTATTTTAGCCTCTTCTTCTAAACTATCCTTATCTATTACAATAATAAAGATTAATTTGAATTCAAGAGAATAAGAATAAATGAAATTAAACTCTTTGAAAAGCAGCGCTTTTACCTCACCACCCTTTATCTCTTCTGCAAAATCACTAAATGCAGCCAAAAAACCACTAAGAACACATTCATCTATTTCAATATGAGTAAAAAAACTCTTAGAATAATAAAGAATCCCTCCAGGACCTATTATAAATAACTTTAAAATCACGATATTTATCCATTATACATATTTGTGATTAAATTAATAATAGATAAAATTATTAATTAAAATGATGATCGTATGAATGAAAAAGATAATAATAAAGAAGCAGATAGTGCTAATCCTAAAATTATTTGGACAGATGATAAAGAAATCATAGAAAAAAAACCACCAAATGAAAAAATAATCTTTTACAATATGGAACAAGATAATGATAAGTAAATTTCTACTCTATTTCTTCAATTAGTTCAAATATATTATTCAAACTTTCATTTTTAGAAACTCATCTAATTTTTTATATTTATGGTATAGCTCATTTATAATTACTTGAAATGCTTCAATAACACCCTCACCTGTTAAAGCAGATGTTATAAAATGACCTAAAAATTCTCTTTTTTGAATCAATTTTAACATTCTTGACTCGTCAAGAATATTCTTATCAATCAAATCTACTTTATTACCCAGAAGGATAATAGGAATTTTTCCACAGAATTTTTTAATATCATTATGCCAATTGGAAATATGTTTAAAACTGTCTTTTCCATGTTGATTATCCTCAAGAGAATATACGATAATGGCAGCTTTACTTTCTTTATAAAATGAGGGGCGTAGAAAAAAAAATTCATCTTGTCCTGCAATATCCCATAAAGAAAGTGTACAAATATCACCCTCAATATTTTGATTATATTTAGAAAATTGGGCACCGATGGTTCGAATATAATCAGTTTGAAAACTTCCGTGAGTAAATTTCTTAATTAGTGAAGTTTTACCAACCATTCCATCACCAATTACCGTTATTTTAAAGACAAATTTCTCTTTCTTGCTTGACATTGCTTTAATGAATGATCAATGAAATTAATCTTGAATCTATATATTTCTAATCAAGATTTTTTCTAATATATAATTTTGTAAGTTTTACCTTTTCAAAAAAGTTTAAAATTATTAAAAAAGTATAACCTTAGTACTTAAGGTGATTTGAAATGGAAAATAAAATAGAGCATAAAATGGAAAGTATGTTTGGATTATTAGGAATTATCATTGCATTAAGTTTTATACTAACTGCAGCTATTTTAACTCCAAATTATAGTCCATTACTAAATACGGTAAGTTCTTTAGGAGAGGGAGTGGCAAAAACCTTATTTAGTATAGGATTTGTCGTTGCTGGATCTTTAGGTATCCCCTTTTTTATTCAACTCGAAAGAGAACTAATAAATATCAAGGAAAGCATTAGAAGATTAGCTACTGGGGTATCAATTTTCAGCTGTGTTTGTATAGGTCTAGTAGGAATAATCCCTGATAAGTCATATCTTGATTTATTTTTCGCGTTCCACTATTTTGTAGCGTTTGTAAGTTTTGCAGGGACATCAGCTTACATTGGATTATATAGTTATTTAATGTATATGGGAGGCTCACTAATAAGCTACAATGGTCCTAAGTTTAAGAGATATTTATCTTATCTGGGAATGGCAATTGTCATCGTTTTTTTTGTATTATTCTTTTCTTTCCAGCCTATTGTTGAATGGATATTAACGAGCCTTATCATTATTTGGATCTTAATTACATCAATTCAAATGCTCTCCTTCAAGTTTTTCAATATTCCAGGAGTATATTATAGAAAAGGAAATTATCCAAAAGCTTTAAATAAATTTGAGCAAGCATTTGAAATTCTTAATAATCTTGAATTAACAGACGAGCCAATAATGAAAACACTTGAAGAAAATATCAGCTTTTTAAAAGATAAATTAAAAACCAGTGAAAAAGAAAAACAATAGGAGAAAAGTCCTTATCTTATTTTAAAGGTGGTATAGAAGAGAGAAATAACAATGAATTTTGCCCTCCCATTACTCTCTCTTAATTAAACTAGTTATATAACAATTGTTTAAAGCTTTAAATGCCCTACCCTAGATTATTGTCATAAATATAGTTTCACAGAATTAAATTAGAATTAGTTTTTTGAAAATATAAGTGTTATTCCCCAATTTTGGGGAAAAGATTTTCTTCGGGTGTTAATTTGCCCTCAATTCTCACATCTGGCTGCAACACTTCAGTAAAGCTGAGTTATACCAAGCAAGCAAGCCGAAGAATTCATATCCAGCAACTAATAACGCGAAATATAGCAAATTACGCGCAATTTGGTGACATAAAGTAAGCGTACGCCAAATTCATCCATAATCAATTCAGTATTACCGTAGTTTGTCCTCAATCTCGGAGAAAAATATCTTCATTCTCTAAATCTATACCTTGGTTCTCAGTATTTATAGAATAATTAGCTATATGCGTTGGATTTGTTAGAATTTTTAACGATAGATTTATATTCAATTAAGGTCATTTAATATTTGCGCTATGTAACTTCATATAAATATATATTTATAATTTGGTGTTGGAAAAATGTCGAATCAAAAAAGTGTTGATAGCTTTAGTTTAAGAAATCTGTCAATGAGAGAGCTCGAGGCTTTAATGATAATTTTAAAAGACGAGGGGCAAGAGTTACCTATAATAAAGACGGCGATCGACACGCAATTTAAGTATAAGAGTAGAACTAAAGGTTATGATTATATAGAAAGTCTATGTACAAAGGGATTCGCATTTAAGAAGACTTCTACTAAACCTGGTAAGCAGAGACCAGTGAGAATTTACGTTAAAAAAAATATACGAAGAGAATACGAGAAATTATTCCTTCCTACGATCACAAATTTAAATGATTCGATAAAAAAACTTTCCAAGGATTACATGATTGAGATTAAAGAAGAAGAAAAACTTCGGGAGAAATTTAGATCCTATACCGAAAGTATTCTTCAGGCAATCAAAAATGTGTTGGAAGAAATACCGACAAAGTCTCAAAATAAAAAAATACAAAAAAAAATAACTGATACGATATGGAGATATTTTCGTGCTGAAATGTTAAAAATCGAGATGTTTTCAAAATAAAAGCGCTGAGGATTTGATAGGATAAAAATAAGGAAGGTCTAGAATAAAGTTAAACCATTTAAAAAATCATACATTTTTGTGTATAACTTGTTATTTCAAAATGAATTTATTTTAAGATTAACTATTGTTTCGATTTTTCAAATATGGCCTATTTTTTATGGGGCATATTTTGCTTATAAATTACTTAAGCGAGCTAAAAATAAGTCAACTTTTACTCTGAGTAGCTTCTTTATTTTGGTTTCTCTTGCGTATTTCCTTGCCACACTCTCAACTTTTTTAATAAATACTCCCGTCTCATACTTTCTTTATATATTTGGAATATATTTTTTCTTTTTCAGCCATTGTTTTTTAATTATTATTAGTTGGGTAATTGTAAAACTTGATGAGAAATCGTCTTATTGGAAATTACGTTTAATTGTTATTTTTTATGGAATCTTATCAACTTATGTACTTTGGATAGGATTTTACTTCAATGGGATAATATATGATTCGAGTACAAACTGGGTACCTAACTTTAGCTTGTTTTTTCTCATTTTCAGTTGGACTTTTTTATTAACTTTTTTAATTATACCCCAAATATATTTTTCATTTAAGCTTTTAAAAGTATTTGAAGGAGTTATACTAAAACGAAGGATTAATATGTTTATAATTAGCGTATTTCTAGAACTCTCCGTGGTTTTTTCATTATTCTTATATAATAATTTGTTTGATAACCTGATTTACCGGACTTTCTATCTTTTGATAATGCCAGCAGTTTCCACATTTGCCGCTTTTTTAATCTATAAGAGTTTTGGTAAGGAATTAGAATAAAAAGAAAATTGTTTTGTTTTTTATTAATTTATGATGTTTGAAGAAATTTTAAAGCAATTTCTGTGGAAACCTTTGCCTCCTCAATAGTAACCATACCAATTGATACACAACAGATTTTGTGTTGTGAAATGTAATCGAAAGCTTGATTTGGGTCTAAATTCCCTGCTGCAAGCGTTTTCATCCCAATAAAATTATAATTTTTATGACTATCTACGATCTTCTCTAGCTTTGTTTGATCGCCCATAAACATCCCTTGAGCGTTAAAAGGAATTAAAAAAGCTTTCACAGAAGGTAGATTTTCAAAAGCATATTCTAAGGTAGAGACGGGATTATGAGCCGCAATTCCGGGTATTATTCCCATTGATTCAATCTCATCAATAAGTTTTTCTAAATTCTCATCCTTTTTATCCGAAACCATTCCGTGAGCAAAAATTAATTTTGCATCAAGATTGGCTAACTCATAAATTAAGGGATCTGGTCCTGGAAAGGTGGATCCAGTTATTATGAAGTCATCGTGAGTTTCTGCCATAACCTTCGCAGCCTCGCCAACTTTTCCAGCGGGTATTAACTCTATCCCGCGCCCTCCAGCCTCATAGCTTGCTTCCAATATTTCTAAAACTGCGTCCTTGTTATTCAAAAATTTTCTTCTGTATATTCGAGCATTTGCACCAAACTGACCAGCCCCTAAAAAAGGGGATGTTCCTGTAGTAACAAGCGGAATTTGTTGCTTTTCTATTTCATAAAAAATAATTTTATCCCCAACATCTTATTTTTTTTTTAGAAAAATTTTCAAATATTATAAACCTTTATGTGAATAAGATAAATCACATAACTTTAATAAAAACTATAAAAACTCTAAACTCTAATTTAATTTAATTGAAAAAAATAATATTAAGAGAAAAATGACAGATCCAAATGCTATAGAAAATAATCCTTTTAAAGAATTGGGTGAAATTCCAAAAAAAAAATATACCGATGGATATACAGTTGATTCAACTTATATAACAGTAAGAGATGGCGTTAAAATTGCTGCTACTATTTGTCTCCCAAAAGGACTTTCTCCAGATAGTAAAATTCCTACGGTAATAACGCAAACAAGGTACTGGAGAGCAATGGAATTGAGAATTCCATTTAGATGGATCCTTGATAGTATGGTATCAAACGCTCCAAATCCAGAGGTGGTTACTAGTCGAGGTTATGCGCTCATTTATACTGATGTTAGAGGGACTGGAGCGTCATTTGGCTCAAGAATTACCCCTTTTTCTGAAGAGGAAGTTAAAGATGGATACGATATAGTTGATTGGATTATTGCTCAACCTTGGTCAGACGGAAATGTAGTTTCTAAAGGTATTTCTTATACAGGAACTACAGCTGAGTTATTTGCGAGGAACAACCATCAAGCTATAAAAGCCGTAATCCCGGGACATGGATTTTGGGATCCATATACCGATGTAGCGTTCCCAGGAGGATGTTTTGATAACGCATTTATTCAATTGTGGTCATTTCTTGGCAAGAATTTAGATTTAAACAATCCTAAAGTCTTTAGACAGGTGATGCCAGAAGCTTGGCTATTTGTGAAAGGTGTAAAGCCAGTAAGAACAGATAAAGATTTACAAATGTTGAATAAAGCATTAGAACAACATAGTTCTAATCAATATGTCTATGATAATACCATAGAAGAAGATTTTCGAGACGATCAATTACCAGATGGTTCTT
This sequence comes from uncultured archaeon, assembly GCA_964508365.1. Classification (GTDB taxonomy): domain Archaea; phylum Asgardarchaeota; class Lokiarchaeia; order Sigyniarchaeales; family SOKP01; genus SOKP01. The sequence continues at coordinate 5,437 of CAZDTP010000031.1, read as the reverse complement.
CATTTGATGATTTCAGTATCTTTGCTCGAAAGGATGAAATTGAAAGGTCTAATATTCCAATATTAGCGTGGTGTTCTTGGTTAGATTCTGGATATTGTGATGCGATTATTCATCGATTCATGAATTTGTCAAATCCCCAAATTGCTATTTTGGGTGATTGGAATCACGGAGCAGCTTTACCGGCAAATCAATTTTTTCCTAATCGAACTTCAGTGACACCAACACCAAAAGATAAGGTGAACGCTTGGATTAATTTCTTTGAAAAATGTATTTATAGTGATGGAATACAAGGGAAAATGATCTATTATTATACATTAGTAGAAGAAAAATGGAAAAAATCCGAAGATTGGCCTCCAATAGGGCATAGTTATCAAAAATGGTATTTTTCCGAGAATTTTACTTTGACAAGAGAGAAACCTGAGAACGATGTCGGAGATGATAAATATAACATTAATTTTCGAGCAACTACAGGACGAAATAATCGATGGTGGGCATTATTAGGGTTTCCAATAACATACGAAAACAGAATTAAAGTTGACGAAAAATTATTATGCTACACTAGTCAACCATTCGAAGAAGATACTGAAATCACTGGACAAATAGTTTTATGCCTACATTTGACATCAACACACGAAGATGGAGCAATTTTTGCCTATTTCGAGGATGTAGATGAAAACGGAAATATAACTTACATAACTGATGGACAATTTCGACTGATTCATAGAAAAATCTTGTCCAATGATCCACCTTACAAAATCTTAATTCCATATCATAGCTATAAAAAAGAAGATTCTGCGCCTCTTATTCCAGGAGAAATAACAGAAGTTAAGTTCGGTTTACACGTAACTTCAGTTCTTATTAAAAAAGGACACAGAATCAAAATTGCTATTGCTGGAGCAGATAAAGATACATTCTTACGATATCCATCTGAAGGAAAACCGATTATCACAATTTCAAGAAATAAAAAAAATCCTTCTTATATCGATATTCCAATTATAGAAAAAGAAAATAAGTAGGTGATAAATAATGGAAGAGTTATTACCAAGTTTAAAAGGTATATTAAAGGAAGCGATAGATATAAAGACAAATGCGTTAAAATTAGCGATTTCAATGACTATAAAAAATAACATCGATGGTGTTATTGCCGAACCTGAAGAAATCATCATAATGTTAAAAATGTATGGGGGATTAAGGGAAGATATCCCTATGGAGATAGATATTGATAATGATGGACAGACTATCACGCTCAAATTCAAAAATGAAGAGGATTTCAAAAAAGTCGAAAAAATAATGGAAACAATATGGGATAACGCTGTAGATTTACTCATTCAAGTATTGGAAGGGGATTTAAGCCGAATTAAAGACATTCCGAACATAGATGATTAACCCTTTTTTTTATTCTTAGTTATCATTAATCGAAAGATAAGATTCAATTCGATCTAACCATTCATTCACTAAATGATTAAAAAGATCTTCCTGTTCTATTTGTAGATTATGACCTGCTAGATCTAAAATAGCATAAGTTGCATGTGGGTATTTTTCTATGACATCCCACCCATCTCGATAACCAACTGCTAAATCTTGCTTTCCTAATAAAAATAGCGAAGGTTTTTCAAATTTTTTAATTTTTTCATCTACATCAAAAGAGAATGGGTAACCTACTTCTTTGAACTCGTTTAAGAAAACAGAATCCGCAATCTCTAGTGCAGGTTGAATCTCCTTTTTACATCGATCCAACATTTTTATACTTGGTTGGGTTACTGGATTGTCATTATTTGGCAAAGAACGTTTATTCTGCTCAGCTTTTATAACTGGACAGATAAATAATGCGCCTTCTACATATTTAGGCTCCTTATAAATTATGCCTCGAGCAATATAGCTACCATAAGATTCACTTACGATTAAATATCTCTGATTAGGAATTATTTTTTTTATAAATTCAATACTTAACTCAAGCATATGGTCTGAGTTTTTAATCCAAGATTCTGCTTTTGTTTTTCCCATTCCAGGTAGATCGAAGTAGATGCGTTTGAATTTGCTCCTTTTATTAAAGATCGGTTCCATGCATCCTTTAAGTATGCGATGATCGAGCATAAATCCATGTAGATTTATAATTGGTAAACCTTCCCCGTAAACTTCATAGTAAACTCTCGTATTTTTAATTTTGCATTCCATCTATTATCATCAAATTCAGTTAAGTATAATCCTGTTTCAAAGTTGAGAAAAAATCTGATAGATCGATATTACCACCACTAATAATTATCCCAATTCTTTTGCCTTTTATTAAAGAAGGTTCAATAGTACCAGATAACAGTCCTGCTAGGGGAACTGCTCCGGAAGGCTCCACAATAAGTTTCATACGCTCCCAGTAGAACTTCATAGCATCAATTATTTGTTCTTCTGTAACTGTAATTATACCATCTACAAATTCTTTAATTATAGGAAAAGTTTTTTCTCCTACTGAAGTTCTTAAACCATCCGCAATTGTGTTCGGATTTTCTACAGGTACCCTTTTCCCTAGTTGAAATGAGCGAAATGTGTCATCAGCATTCTTAGGCTCTACACCTATTACCTTAATTCGAGGATTTAATCCTTTTGCTGCAATTGAGCACCCACTAATCAATCCCCCACCACCAACAGGAACTAATAATAGATTGAGTTTATTTATTACTCGAATTAATTCAAAAACAATTGTACCAGCACCAAAAATGACACGATAATCGTCGAAAGGATGTACCAATCTATACTCATATTGTTGTACTAATTCATTTACCATTTCAGCTCGATCATTGGGATTATTTCCGCATAAAACAACTTCTGCTCCATAACCTTGCGTAGCTTGGATTTTCGAGGGTGTTGCGTTATTAGGCATTACTATAGTTGCTTTCATATGCAAAATTTTAGCTACTAATGCAACTGCTTGAGCAAAATTCCCTGATGAGTGTGCTATAATTCCATTTTTTCTTTCGATCAATGGAATTTGACTTATACAGTTCCACGCCCCTCTAAACTTAAAGGACCCTGTCCGCTGAAAATTCTCACATTTTATAATCACTCTTTTCGCTTCCGTAATCGAATCTAATGTTCGACTAGTCATCATAGGGGTTATATTTGCTGCATAAGATACCACTTTAACGGCATGTTTTATGCTTTTAAAAATTGTCTTCAACTCCTTTCTTTGTATGAAAAATGATCTTTATCTTTACTTATTTTTCTAATATATTTTTTATAGATATTAAATAAAATGAGTGTACTCTTAAAAAAATCTCATATTGAAAAAGTTCTTGAGGTAATGTATAAATAATATTGTATCTAATGCAATAATTATGCCGTATGTAGAACTTGATAAAGGCTATAAAATACATTATTTAGATAAAGGCAAGGGAAAAAATATTGTATTTATCCATGGTTTTTTAGGGTCGACATGGCTATTTGAAGCTCAAATAGATCATTTTTCAAGTAATTATCGAGCAATCGCCATTGATCATTTAGGACATGGGAAGAGCGATAAACCAGAATCAGAATCGTATGAATTGGATGAACTAGCGCAATTTCTTGACGAGACGCTATCAAAAATAATTGGCGAAGAGAAAATAATCCTCGTAGGACATTCTATGGGCGGGATGATAAGTTTGATTTATGCAACAAATCCAAAACTGGCTAAAAGATTAGAAGGATTAATCTTAATGGGGACAGCGCCTAAATTAAATAATCCGGGATTAGTTCAATATGTCGAAGATTTGAAATCTGGAGCAATGTCCCTTAAAGATAGAGAAACAATCGAAAATATTTTTGTAGGTTTGTGCTTTCAACGTAAAGCAAGGAAAGAGCAAACAGAATTGATTGAAGAATTTGTAGATTTAACGCTCCAAAACGAAGAATATGTGGGACTCCGAACAATGGAATCTATTGTAAACAACTTTAATGTGGAAGATAAGTTAAAATCAATAAATGTTCCCACTCTAATTCTTACAGGTGATAAGGATATATTCATACTCCCTACCGAATCAGAATCTATGAATAACTTGATACCAAACTCTACAATATCAGTCTTAACTCCAAAAATTGGACATATGATTCAATACGAGGCGCCCGAACAATATACAGCTGCAATTGAGAATTTCTTAAAAAATATATAAGAAACATTTTTTATCAAATTATTACCTTTTTTTTAGAGAACTATCGTATCACTTGTAGCAAATTTATTCATGGCATCTTCATCTAATTTCACGCCCCATCCTGGTCCATCTGGAACAACTGCGTAGCCATTAATGTAATCAATCGGTTTCGCAATGAGATCGTCGACGAGCATTTCTTGTCCAAATAACTCTGTGGCATAATCTATCCAAGGAAATTTCGCAGAAGCAAAATGAATGTGCATAGCTGATGCTATTCCTAGTGGTTGATTATGTAATACAACACCTAATCCACGCATTTTAGCATAGTTGAGAGCTTTTATTGCCTTGGTTACGCCTCCTGGGCGCTCAGAATTTAACCCTAAAACTCTAACTGCTTTTAATTCTACTAATGAAACAAAATCATTTAATGAGAAAAATCCTTCGTGAGACATTAAGGGGACATTTACTCTGCTTTGAACATATGCCATACCTAAATAATCTGATGCTTTTACAGGTTGTTCCGCAAAGTCTATACCATAGGGTTCTAATGCTTTTATCGCACGAATGGCGTTTTGAGGTGTATAAGCCTGATTATAATCTACACGCAGATGAATTTCATTTCCTAAAGCATCTCGAATCGATTGAACTACTTCTTTATCCTGTTCAATTCCATTTCCAAGTTTTAATCTAAAAGAACGGAATCCTTTTTTATAGTAAGATCGAACCAATCCTTTCATTAACATAGGACTCCCGATTGGAATTAAAGCTGATAATGGGATTTCTTCAGTCATTTTTCCACCCATTAAATAACAAGCTGGTATTTCTTTAATATTTCCAATAAGATCATATAAAGCCATATCTATTAGTCCTTTCGCTACTTCATTACGAGCTAGATTAACATCCATTCGATAATTTATTTTTCCTATATTAAATGGATTTTCACCTATGACATATTTTGCTAAAGCGTTTTTAACTGCATCAATAATCTGATATGGAGATACTCCTGTTTCAGGTAACCATATAAATGATTCACCTAATCCAATACACCCATTATTGCTTTTTAATTGAATTATTACAAAATCTCCTCCTAACCAAGCTTCCTCAGCAGGAATTGCCATACCAAGACCCCCATCAGACTCTTGCATTGCTTTTATTACATAATCTTTGAATGGAACATGGAGAGGAGTTAGCTCAATACTTTCGATATGATAGTTCATTTTTGATTTCCATTTTTCCTGATAACTTATTATCATAAATAATCGAAAATGATTTTAAGGTTTTTCCAACTATTATCTAAAAATAGAAAAAAGAAAAAAAAT